>CAZKDV010000035.1:0-22062 GCA_964551645.1 uncultured Bacteroidales bacterium
ATTTTCAAAAAGGAGTTGGAGATGAAAACAATTCAGAAAAATCTATTCAAATATACGAATTACAAAAGCTACAACGATTATTTTCAAATAGAGAAACTTTCTTTTTTCAGTTAATTAATAAAAAAATTGAGTTATCGTTTTTGTTAGCCGGATTTGTTTCTCAAAGTATTATTTTATCTTCGGCACCTATTCCTGTTGAGCCAGTTTATCCAGTTAAAAAAACTGTCATAATAATTAGTCTTTCTATTGCTTTATTGATTTCTTTATTGTTGATAGGGTTAACATATATTTTTTATAATGATATTGTCAGTGCTACGGAAATTAATAAGTATTCATCTGTTCCTCTCTTAGGGGTATTGCCAAGATTTACTTCTTTAATTCCAATGAATAATTTTATTGTGGATAAGTATCCTAAGAGTATTATGGCTGAGTCATTACGAGAAATACGAGGTAATCTACAGTTTATTAGTAGTGAAAAAGGACCTAAGGTTGTGTCTGTAACTTCTACAATTTCGGGAGAAGGAAAATCATTTATGTCGTTAAACCTTGCAAGTGCTTTAGCGATTATGGGTACAAAAGTAATTGTTATTGACCTTGACATGCGTAAACCGACCATTCACAAATATTTTAAATTGAGTAATAAACAAGGGATGAGTACTATTTTGAGTGGTATAACAAGTTTTGATGAAGCTATTCAGAGTATAGACAAGTTTGGAATAAAGTTTATTACAGCAGGTCCAATTCCACCAAATCCGGGAGAATTGTTACAAAGTGATAGGCTTGAAATGCTTATGGATTTTTTGAAAAAAGATTACGATTATATAGTAATTGATAATCCTCCAATCGGTTTGGTTTCTGACGCTTTAAAAACATTGCAATTAGCTGATTATCCAATATATTTATTGAGAGCAAATTATTCTAAACGAACTTTCTTGGCATTGCCTGAAAAGATATTTACAACTTACAATATCAGAAATTTATCCTTAGTGTTAAATGCGTTTGATAGTACAGTGTCAAATGTAGGAACTGAAAAATATTTAGCTTATGCGTATGGCTACACCAAAGGATATAGAAAGGGGCTAGAGAATGTCTATTATGGCGAAGATACAGTACAAAAATTAAACTTAATTGGAAAGATTAAGTATTTATTTAGTAAACGAAAATAAAGACAATGAAAGTCATAAATACTGAACTTGAAGGTGTTTTAATAATTGAACCTAATATGTTTTTTGATAATAGGGGATATTTTTGCGAAACTTATAATAAAACAATATTAAATATAATTGGGCAGGAGTTTGAATTTGTTCAAGATAACGAATCTTGCTCAAAATTGAATGTAATTAGAGGATTGCACTTTCAAAATCCTCCATTTGAACAGGGCAAGTTAGTGAGGGTAACGCATGGTAAAGTGCTTGATATTGTCGTGGATTTACGAAAAAAGTCTAAGACATTTGCTAAACATATTTCTGTAGAATTATCTGCAACAAATAACAGACAATTGTGGATACCTCCCGGATTTGCACATGGTTTTGTTTCTTTAGAAGATGAAACAAAGCTTGTTTATAAATGCACTAAATATTATAATAAAGAGTCTGAAGCAACCATCTTATGGAATGATAGGGGTTTGAATATTGATTGGATAGTTAATAAGCCTATAATTAGTGAGAAAGACACTATGGCACAGACTTTTAGTGATTTCGTATCTCCTTTTTAATATTATATACTATGAAAATCATTTTGTACATTGTGTTAATGTTTGGGTTTTCTGTGCTACTAACTACAATATTGCTAAAGTATTTCAGAACACTTGGCACCAATGAATTAACCGGAGAAGTGAGATGGAACACCAGAAAACCTCTTATTGGCGGCATTACCTTTTATATCTGCTTTTTATTAGCTACATTAACATTACTTTATACCATTTATGATAAAAATACATTTGATTTTAAGCAGTTTTATGGAATTATCTTGGCTGTTTCATTAGGGTTTTTAGCCGGCTTATTTGATGATGCCTATAATACTATTCCTTGGTTAAAATTAACACTGCAAATATTATGCGGACTTATTTTAATAGCTACAGGCACATATATTAACATATTTAATGTGGGTATTTATAATTATTTATTAACTTTACTGTGGGTAGTAGGAATTATGAATGCTATTAACTTATTAGACAATATGGACGCAATAGCTACGATTGTTTCATTTTTTATTTTGCTTGCAATGATTGTTACTGTATTATTTGTTCCACATTTTGACAAAACTTATTTGTGGATTTTAATTGGTGCAGCAGTTTCTTTATTAGGTTTTATGAAGTTTAATTGGAATCCATCAAAAATATACATGGGCGATACAGGAAGTATGTTTTTAGGTGTCTTATTAGCAGCTTTTGGAATTATTTATTTTTGGAACTATACTCCCGATGGTATAACAAGTTTTAATCCTTTGTTAAGATTATTGATAGTTGCGAATATTTTTGCACTACCTATTATTGATACAACAACAGTTTTTATTAAAAGATTAATAATTCAAAAAAAATCTCCTTTAATTGGTGGAAGAGATCATACTACTCATCATTTGTCATACTTGGGATTAAAAGATAGACAAGTTGCTTATACTTTTATTGCGATGTCTTTATTGTCGTCATCAATAGGCTTTTTTGCAATATTGTTTGCTCCAAAATGGGAGGTAGGATGGACATTTATATTTGCTACATATTTTATTCTATTATTTGTTTTTTTATTTACTATTTCAAATATGAACACAAAAAGAAATGAAAAATCATAGTATAATCCTTATTTGTGTCATTTTTTGCTTCTCAACTCTATTTTATTTTTTTGTTATCCCAAATAAAAAAAAATCTGAATCGGATGCTAAATATTATGAATATGCTTTAAAAAATTATAGCGTTTTTAGTGCCTATATTCCTGATACTTTATATTTTGCCGAAGAAAGAGTTCCTCTTGAAAAATATTATGTAAGAGAGCGACTCGACAGAGAGTTAACCTCGATAATGTACTTACATGCTCGCACAATTTTAACTCTTAAAAGAACTCAAAGATTTTTTCCGTTATTTGACAGTATATTACAAAAAAATAATATTCCTAAGGACTTTCGTTATTTAGCATTGACTGAAAGTGAATTAACTCAAGCGGTGTCGCCTTCTGGAGCTAGGGGTATATGGCAGTTTATGAAAAACACAGCTATTGAGTATGGTCTTGAAGTAACAAATGATATTGATGAAAGATATCATATTGAAAAATCTACAAAAGCGGCATGTAAATATCTGCAAACAGCTTATCAGAAATTTAGTAATTGGACAATGGCTGCTGCTGCATATAATATGGGAGCTAGCAGATTGCCAAACATGCTTGAAACACAGCAAGTTGATTCTTATTATGATTTGATAATGTTAGAGGAAACTAATAGGTATGTTTACAGAATATTAGCATACAAATTGATATATGAAAATCCACGACAATATGGTTTTATTCTTAGAAATAAAGATTTATATTATCCAATACCAACAACAAAAATAATCGTTGATACAACTATTGATGATTTGTCGCATTTTGCAGCTGAAAATAAATGTAATTTATTATTATTGAAGGAACACAACCCTTGGTTAAGAACTAATCAATTACCTAATGTTAAAGGCAAAAAGTATGAGATATTATTACCCAAAACTATATGGTATAAAGACATGCCAATCAACGAACCTATTGAAAGATTACTAAATGACACTTTGTCTTTTTAAGATGCTATGAAAAACCCCGTTAAATCTACTCGAAAAAGTGGAATATATATTTATGGTGCAAGGGAAAATAATTTAAAAAATATTGATGTTTTTGTTCCTCATAACAAACTTGTTGTTTTTACTGGTTTAAGCGGAAGTGGTAAGTCTTCGCTAGCTTTTGATACTATTTTCTCCGAATCTCAAAGAAGGTATATGGAGACATTTTCTGCTTATGCAAGACAATTTATTGGCAAACTTGAACGCCCCGATGTAGATGAAGTAATTGGTTTAAGTCCTGCCGTAGCAATAGACCAAAAAACTATTAGTAAGAACCCTAGAAGCACAGTTGGTACAATTACTGAAATATACGATTTTCTTCGATTACTTTATGCAAAAGTAGCTATTGCTTATTCGTATGAAACTGGCAAGCCGATGGTTAGTTTGAACGAAGATCAAATTTTAGAGCAAGTTTTTTTTAATTTTCAAAATAAACAAATCCATTTATTAAGTCCGCAAGTTAGGGGCAGAAAGGGACACTATAGAGAGTTATTTGAACATTGTATAAATAAAGGATATTTGAAAGTCAGAATTGATGGCACTGTGACTGACTTAGTGCCACAAATGAAAGTAGATAGATATAAGGTTCATGATATTGATTTGTTGATTGATACTTTTGATGTAAACGAGAAAAATACGAAAAGAATTAAGCGTTCGCTTGCAGAAGCATTGAAAATGGGAAAAGGAGAAATAGTGATAATTGATGTGTTAGATGGAGCGATTAAATTTTATAGCAATACTTTGATGTGTGAAGACACGGGCATTTCATATCCCATACCTGAACCAAACTTTTTTTCTTTTAATTCTCCTTATGGTGCTTGTCAGGTTTGCAATGGAATTGGTAGTCTTGTCGAGGTTGATATACAAAAAGTTTTTCCAAATAAAAAAATATCAATAAAAGATGGAGGAATTGCACCTTTAGGAAAACTTACAAATACTTGGATGTATTATCAATTAGAAGCTCTTGCTGAAAGATTAAAGTTTTCTTTAAATACTCCGATACAAGATTTGTCAGATGAAGTTTTAAATGTTTTATTAAACGGCTATTCAGAACCATTGATGATAAAAAATGACTATCTTGGTGTTACTATAGGAAAACCAATGAAGTATGAAGGAGTTGCTGCATATATCGAACAACAGAGTTCTGAAGATGCACCAATAAGCATGCAAAGATGGGCAAAAGAATTTATGGTCAGAAAAAAGTGTAGTGAATGTAATGGAAGTAGATTAAAAAAAGAATCATTGTACTTTAAAATTGCAGATTTGAATATTTTTCAAGTAGCAGATATGGAAATTGATAAAATTTCAGACTGGCTTAAAAATTCAAAAATGACTTTATCGGATAAGCAACTTATTATTGGCAAAGATATTATCAAAGAAATTCAATATAGATTAGAGTTTTTATGCAATGTAGGATTAGAATATCTTACTTTATCAAGATCTGCCAGAGGTTTATCGGGTGGAGAGGCACAAAGAATAAGACTTGCAACTCAAATTGCTTCAAATTTAACAGGAGTATTATATATTCTTGACGAACCAAGTATAGGCTTGCATCAAAGAGATAATAGAAGACTGATTAATTCATTACAAAATTTGAGAGATAAAGGAAATAGTATTATAGTTGTGGAACATGATCTTGAAATGATAGTTTCCTCTGATTATATTATAGATATTGGACCTGGTGCAGGAAGAAAAGGCGGACTTATTGTAGGATGTGGAATCCCTGAAGAGTTGAAAAAATGTCAATCTTTAACATGTCAATATCTTTCTGGAGAAAAGACAATTTCAATTCCTAAAACTCGGAGAAATGGTTCAGGAGACTTTATTTCTCTTGCAGGATGTAGTGGCAATAATTTGAAAAATATTACAGTTAATTTTCCATTAGGAAAATTAATTTGTGTAACTGGTGTTTCAGGGAGTGGGAAATCGAGTTTGATTAATGAAACATTATATCCAATTTTAAATAAGCACATATATCGTTCATTAGCAGAACCTCATAGCTATCAATCGATTACTGGAATAGAAAACATCAATAAAGTTATAGCAGTAAATCAAGAACCTATAGGTAAAACACCTCGTTCAAATCCTGCAACATATACTGGAGCTTTTGATCACATTAGAAAGCTATATGCAGAAACTGCACAATCAAAAGTAAGGGGATATAAATTAGGAAGATTTTCTTTTAATGTAAAAGGTGGTAGATGTGAAGCTTGCAAAGGAGCTGGAAAAGAAAATATTGAAATGGGAATACTTCCAAATGTTCAAGTTTTGTGCAGAGAATGTAATGGAATGAGATTTAATCGCGAAACATTAGAGATTAGATACAAAGGAAAATCAATATATGATATATTGAATATGACAATTAATCAAGCATCTGATTTTTTTGAAGATCATCCTCAAATTATTGCTTCATTAAAAGCATTGAAACAAGTTGGTTTGGGTTATTTGACGCTTGGACAAAGCTCTGTAACACTTTCAGGTGGAGAAAATCAAAGGGTTAAATTAGCCGCCGAACTATCAAAGCGAGATACGGGGAAAACATTTTATTTGTTAGATGAACCTACAACGGGTTTGCATTTTGAAGATATAAATGTATTATTGCAAATATTACAAGGTTTAGTCAATAAAGGAAATACAGTTATAGTTATTGAACATAACTTAGATGTAATCAAAGTAGCTGATTATATCATAGACTTAGGTCCAGATGGGGGAGAGAAAGGTGGGCAATTAGTTGCAGAGGGGACTCCCGAAGAAGTTGCCAAGTGCAAGCATAGTTACACAGGGCAATATTTAGCCGGAATTCTATAGCCGAATAATAACACTATTATTTTAGTAAAAGATGTTTAAGATATCTATCTAAATTTTCACTAGGCAGAGGTGCATTTTCATTTATGATATGTCCCTGAGCATCAAGCATAAAAGCTTGCGGAAATATCCTAACTTTCCATTCGTCTTCAATGTCAAAGTTTTTTGCAAAGTTTGCAAATTCCCATTCGTATTGATTTGCTTCAATAAACTGATGAAAATTGTGAAAATTAACATCCATAGATATAGCTAAAAAAAACATATCATTATTGTATGTATTATATATCTTTTGCAGTACCAAAAATTCGCAGAGGCAAGAATTGCACCATGTTGTAAAAAATAAAATATAAGTATATTGTCCTAAAAAATTATTCAAATCAAGTTTAGATAAATCATCTTTTCTGATATTTAGAAGCGGTGCTTTTCGAGGTAATGAGCTTTCTTCCATTTCTTTTAGCAAGATAGAAACAATATGTTTGTGTTGTGCAAACTTTGTGTTATTCATTATTTGTTTCATTACTTCAGTTACTCCATAGTTTGAATACAGATGATTATAGTACATTTGAGTAAGGTTTTTGATAAGTACCATTTCGCGGACAACTTCATCTTTAAGCAAAGGTTCTTTTCCGAGAGAATCTAATAATGCGAAAGAATTTGGATTTTGAGAAATATTAAGGTCTAAATCTTTTAAAGGAATTTTTTGTGAATATTGATAAATAAAACTATTGTAGAAGTCATTGAAAAAATCCATATAAGCCGGATGATTGTACAAAAATGGTTTTTCGTGTATATAAGTATTGTATAATTCTTGCATATTTTCAATTCTCGAAACAAATTGAAGATGTGCAATGGTATAATTAAGATAATTTTGAAAATAAGTATGTTTTATTTTTTGATATTTTGTTTGAACAAAGTTAATAAAGCTATTGATTTTTTCTTTATCTCTTGATTTGATAATTTCAGGCAGATGAAAAATAGTAAATGAGTCTAAAATATGATTATACGATTTGATTAAAAAATTTAGCTCATTTGTATCGTTTTTTAAATTAAACACCAATTCATTGTTTGGGATAAGCGGAGAAATGATGTACTCTTGATTGTGAAAGTTAGCTGTGTCAAAATCTAAATTGTAACTTTTTCCGGCTTCAATAAAAAAAATATTTGATTTTAATCGCTCAACGGCAAAATAAATTTGCAAAACTTGTTGAGGTTCTAATTTGAGTTTTATATTAAAGCTATTGTCTTTATATACACTATCTTCAAGTATCTTAATCTCTTGAGAGCTAATTAAGTTTGTGTTTGTGTAAATTCTTATTTTTTTGCCTCCGGCATTTGGAATACTTCCATTAATTTCACATATTTGAGAATAGTTTAATAGAGAAATTAAAGAAAAAAAAATACTAAAAATAATTTTATTCATAATTTAACAACGATAATCTTAGACTGTTATTTGGCAAAATGAGAATTTTATTTGTTTTCTTGTGGAATAATTAGTTTATACCCAACGCCATGCACATTTAACAAATCAATGTTTTTATCTTTGGATAGATATTTTCTGAGCTTACTTATATATACATCCATGTTTCGAGCATGAAAATAATTGTCTTCACCCCAAATAATTTCCAAGGCAATTTTTCTATCAAGAATTTGGTTAGAGTAATTGCATAATAATTTTAATAAATCAGCTTCTCTTGTTGTCAGTTTTTTTTCTTGCTTATTGATTTTTAGGATTTGGCGTGAGTATTCAAAAGTATATTGACCTATTTCATATATTGCACTTTCCTTTGAGTTAAATCCTTCATCTTTGTATGTCCTAGTCATAACAGCTTGCATTCTGGCAAGTAGCTCTTCCATCGAAAAGGGCTTTATTAAATAATCGTCTGCTCCATGTTTAAAACCTTGTAAAATATCTTCTTGTAAATTTTTTGCAGTAATAAATATTATCGGAATATTATATGATTTACTCCTTAGTTCTTGAGCTATTTGAAAGCCATCTCTTTTTGGCATCATTACATCAAGAAGAATCAAACTAAAACTTTCTTTGCTATAAAAAAGTTTTAATGCTTCATCACCATCATTAGCAAGAAAGACCTTAAATCCTTTAGCTTCCAGATACATTGTTAAAACATTTCCAAAACTAGGATCATCTTCTACAAGCAAAATACTTCGAATAATATTATTTTTCATTTTCGTTAAATATTTTAAAATACAATTTAAAAGTTGAGCCTTTTTCAATTTCACTTTCAACTGATATTTTTCCTTTGTGCATATCAACAATTGCTTTGACATAACTTAAACCCAAGCCAAATCCTTTGACATTATGAATATTCCCTTGTGAAATGCGGTATAGTTTATCAAAAATTTTCGATAATTCTTTTTTATGAATACCTATGCCTTTATCGCTAATTTCAATAATAAGATTATCTTTTTCATTTGTTGTCCTTATGATAATTTCAGGAGGCCCGTTTGTGTATTTAGTGGCATTATCTAACAAATTATAAATAATGTTAGTGAAATGTACTTTATCTGCAAGTATTGCATGGTTTTGGGCTAAAAATTGAGTTTCAATTTTTCCTTTTTTTTGTTCAACTTGAATAATTATGTTTTGAATAGCTGTTTGGATAATTTTATTAACTTGAATTACTTCTGTCTTTAGTTGAATTTGACGGTGATCAATCATTGCAGTTTGTAATATTTTTTCCGCCATAGTGGCAAGCCTGATATTTTCTTTTTCAATAATATCAATATATGTTTTATAGGTGTTTTCATCTTTATTGATAGAAGGATCATTAAGTGCCTCACAAACAAGTGTAATTGTGGATATAGGTGTTTTAAATTCATGTGTCATGTTATTAACAAAGTCATTCCGAACTTCGGAAAGTTTTTTTTGTCTAACAAATGAAACAAGAACATAAATAAAAATACTTGTAATAGAAACAATTAGAAAAAATGAAATAAATAAAGTGCGTCTTATTTCATGTAAAATATAAGCCTTACGATAAGGGAAGTAAATATATAAATAGTTTTGTGCCGAGAAAAAATCACTTGGAAATAGGAGGAAGGATTGTCCAGAACTTAAAAGTTTACCCGAATTTAGCGATGTTTTTTTGTAAATGAAGTTTTTATCATTAACATTGTAGATTCCAAAATTATAAGATGTTGTAATATCTTTACTAAGAAGCTCAAATTTAATCAATGAATCAAGTACTTGAATGTCAACTCTGTCTTGAATAGGCAAATAGTGACTAAAATTAAATAAGTCTTCAATAACATCACTTACGATAAAAGACTTTTTGAGAAGTTTATCAAATTCCTGCATCAGACTGTCAACATCATTGACTACTACTGGGGCATGATAATAATTTATAAAATTTGAATCAGTTTCAAAGTCGTCTAAAAACAAATGTTCGTAAATTTCTTTAGATTTTCCTTGTTTTTCATAATAGATAATGCTTGTATCTATTCTTTTTACCGGTTTTCCATATTTGTCTGCTGAAATTTCAATACTTATGCGCTCTTTTGTAATGTTAATGATGCTATCATCAATAATAGAATCCACTATCATTTTGTCAAATTCCTTAGATAGCAATTGGTTGATTGAATCAACAGTATGAAACAAGATACTACCTTTTCCAACAGACTTCAGTCTCCCTTTTATTCTGTTAGCCATTTCAAGTTTATCAACTTGATAAATCACTTTGGTCATTGCTTCGTGTACACTTCTTTCAAAGTTTGATTCTTGTGCCTTAATAGTATTTGTTGTCCAATAATATTGGATTAGCATTAAAACAATCATTGCAATTGCACTAATTAAAACAAGAAGTAGCGAAAATCGCTTTTTAATTTTAAAACGCATGGTATTGTATTCTTCTACAAATTTATTAATATTTAGCAAATGATGTGTAAAATAAAAAAATGCAAGAAGAAGGTATTAATCTTAATTTTGTAATAAATATTTGTTATTTTTGTTCGTATAATCTTTTAAAATGACAATTATATGTTTTGCTAAGGATAGGCTAAATACTTATTTTTTTCAAATTTTTATATAGTTTATGAATATTTTAATTTTAAATTATGAATATCCTCCGATTGGTGGTGGTGCTGGAAGAGTAACTTCTCATCAAGCAAAAGAATTGTCAAAAAAACATAATATTTACATTGTTACAGCAGCTTGGAAAAATACGGCAGGAGTTGAAAGAGAAGGTAATATTGAAGTTCATCGCTTGTCTTCAAAACGAAAAAAAAAGCATCAATCCAATGTTTTTGAGATGTTGTCATGGTCTTATATGGCTTTGCCATATTGTGAATTATTGATTGATACTAAGCATATTGATATAATATTTGCTCATTTTACTATTCCCGGTGGAGATGTTGCATATAGGCTACACAGTAAATATAGGATACCTTATGTGATAATGAGTCATGGACATGATATTCCTTGGTTTTTTTCCAGACAGATGTGGTTTTATCATTTGCTTACTTATTATAAAATTAGACAAATATGTAGAAATGCTTCACGAATATTTTTATTAACTCCGCAGTTGAAAATAAGTGCCGACAGACTTGTAGGAGGAAAATTTACTCACAAAAATATTGTAATTCCAAATGCATGTGATAGCAATATGTTTAAAAACGTAAAGGATAAACAGTTTGATAAGTTATCTATTGTTTTTATAGGAAGATTGGTGTCTCAGAAAAATCCTATTTTGTTTTTGAAGAGCTTACATTTGTTAGATGTTGAAAATATCGAATTTAAAGTAACTATCATCGGCGATGGACCTCTTTATTCACGCATTAAGCAAATGATTCGCAGATATAATATTGAACACAAAGTACAACTTGCAGGCTGGCAAGATTTGAGTTTTATTATTGATAAATTTTCAAAAACCCATTTGTTTGTTCTTCCTTCAAGAGCTGAAGCAATGTCTATGGCTGTTCTTGAAGCATTATATAGTGGTATATTTATAATTACAACTCCTCAAGCCGATAGTTATCACCTAATTGAAAATGGGAAAAATGGATTTGTGATTGAAAATATCAATGCCGAAAATCTTGCAGATGCAATGACAGTATATTATGAAAAACATTTTTGGAACAAACATATTGTTGAGCAGAGTTTGATAGATAAAGTGAGAAAGGTATATAATTGGCAACATGTCGTTTCATTATATAATGATGAGTTAGAATTAGTCCTAAAAGAAACAAAGAATAAAAACTCATAACTAGATAACTTACCTTAATAACATTATATTTATCTGAATATTAATTTAGGATAATTTTTAATAGAATTAATACTGTAGCTTTAAAGTTTTAACTTTTTTTTCAAAATCTTTCATTAACTCATTGATATTAATATTATGTCTGTTTATATTAAAGAAATACAAAATTAGATAAACTTTTGTAAATGAAAAATAATTTTATTATTCTTATTTTTAAGTGTTTAATTTAATTTATTTTTATTAAAGTTTATATAATTTCGTATTTACGAATGTTGTATATTTGTTGCGTAAATTAAATGTTAAAAGGTAATTCAGCTTAGCGGAAGTTCAGTTGCTATATTTGTCTTTGGGCAAACTTTTGTCTCTGAGAAATTTGCCTTTGGACGAAGCGTAGCGAATAAAATATGTAGAAGTATAGTATAGTAAATATGAAAATTTTTTTATCAATCATAATTCTGTTTTTTATTGTTTTAAATTTATTTGCTCAAGTGATTGAGGCACCTGTTATTTCTAAAGAATCCGGATTTTATACTAATGAATTTAATGTAGAAATTTTTCATAACAAAGGCGCTGTAATATTGTACACTTTAGATGGTTCTGACCCAACAATGGAGAATATTGATGGTGTAGAGTGGTCGTATAAAAAAGAATATCCCACAAATCCTGGGGACAATTTTGGAGAATTATTTTATGATACGGTATGGACTTATGAATATTCGGCACCAATTCTTATCAAAAGCAAAGAAAATAAGGAAGGACTTTTTTCATCGGTATCAACTTCTTTGTTTGACAATGCAAATTGGAGAGAAAAATTACAGTTTGATTCTAAAGCTATTTTCAAAGGAGTGGTTTTAAAGGCAGTAGCATATAGCGAAGGTAATTATAGTGAGCTTGTAACACGGAATTATTTTATTACATCTGAAGGTAATTTTCGTTATTCATTGCCTGTGGTTTGTATTAGCGGAAACCCTATTGACATATATGATTATGAAAAAGGACTTTTTGTTCCCGGTAAAAGTTTTGATGATTGGCGAACAGAAAATCCTGATGAGCAAGTGTTTAGAAAAGTACCTGCTAATTATGTAGCGAAAGGAGATAATACTGAATTTGTAGTTAATTTCAATTTCATAAAAGATGGTGTTTCGGTGATAAATCAAAATGTAGGGCTTAGAGGGAATGGTAACAGTAGTCGTGTTTATCCTAATAAATCATTGAGATTATATGCCAGAGAAGATTACGGAAAGAAAACAATAAATTATCCTTTTTTTGATGATTATCCTATCCAAAAGTTTAAAAGATTAATTTTAAGAAATAACGGACAAGATAATGAACAAGCTTTGTTAAGAGATGCTTTTTTACAAGATTCTTACGAAGATTTAAATGCTGAGCGCCAGCGACAAATTCCCGTTATTGTTTTTATAAATGCAGAATATAATGGAATATATTACTTGATTGAACGATATGATAAAAAATATTTTGATGCTAAATTTAATATTAGTGAAGATAAATTGGATTTTTTGTCATCTTATGAAATTGAAGAAGGAGATTCAGAAAATTTCAAGAGTGTAATGAATTTTGTCGAAAATTGTTCTTTTGAAACAGAGGAAAACTATAATTTGTTGTCAGAAATGATTGATATAGAGAATTATACAGATTATGTAGTAGCTCAAGTTTATAGTGGTAATATGGATTGGCCTCATTCAAATACTGATTTTTGGAGAAAGAAAACAGATTTTAATCCCGAAGCTCCTTTTGGTCATGACGGTAGATGGAGATGGATATTTAAAGATTTTGATGTGGGTTTTGGTCAAATTTGGATTGACTCAGACTGGTATGGAAATGAATATAAGATTAATTATCTTGAGAGAGCTATCAATAATGATGTTATTCCAAAGTATAATATAGTTCCTATTTTAATAAAATTATTGGATAATGAAAATTATAGAAATTATTTTATTAATAGATTTTGTGATGTTTTAAACACAAGCTTCAGAGCTCATATTATGAGTGAGAAGCTACATGAATTTGAAATGGCTATTAAACCGGAAGTGAAAGAATTTGTTGCACGTTGGAATCCTTTAAATGTCAATCCTTATTTAGAATCTCCACAAGTAAATTATCCTGTTTATTCTTTTGAAAGATGGAAAATAAATTTAGATAAGATGAATAATTTTGCTTTAGAAAGACCTACTTTTGCATTGAAACATTTGCAAAATTATTTTAATTTGGGAAAAGTAGGAGAGTTAGCATTAAATATTCAAGATTTTGAAAAAGGATATGTGGAAGTAAACTCACTTTCTATTAAAGAAAACACAAAAGGTGTTTATGATAATTATCCTTATGTGTGGATAGGTAATTATTTTACAGATGTTCCAATTGAGGTAAGAGCAGTGGCAAATGAAGGATATAAATTTAGTCATTGGGAAGGAAGCATTTATAGTACTGATTCTGTATTAACATTAAATATTAACTCAGAAACCTTGTTAATTCCATCTTTTACTAATGAATTAGAAAATGCAGAAGTGAGGAAAGAATATATTCGACTATTTCCTAATCCTTTCAATGAATATTTTTATTTATTTATAGAAGAATACAAAGGTGATTTTTATATCTCCACTTTGGATGGTAAAATTATTGAACAAAGGTCTCTTACATCTCATAAAATAAATCTTTCATATATTCCAAGTGGTGTATATTTAATGTCATTCAACTTAAAGGGCAAGAAGGTTATCCGTAAAATAATGAAATTATAGATTGAGTAGTCCTACATAAAGATTAGGTATAATGGTCAAAATTAATGCTATTTTTTAGACGATATGTCTAATATCTTTAATACTAAAATTGTCTGAAATCATTGTTTTTATTAGCTTTTAAGACAATTAAGGCTTATAAATGAAAAATGCTTTAACGAAACGAATATTCGTATTATTGAAAAAAAACTATAAATGCAAGGATTTATAGTTTTAGTTATTGTTAGGTTTGTGATAGAAAAAAATGACTAATCCTAAAAAAACCATTATAGTTCTTATAGGATTAGTCATAGAGATTTAATTTTATTCCAATGAGTGAATAACTAGACCACTTCTTAGTTTTGGTTCAAACCAAGTTGTCTTTGGAGGCATAATATTACCAGTATCAGCAATATTAATAAGTTGTTTCATGCTTACAGGATATAATGCAAAAGCAACAACCATTTCACCGCTATCAACTCTTTTTTCAAGTTCTCCTAATCCTCTAATTCCGCCAACAAAATCAATACGCATACTTGTACGCAAATCTTTAATGTCAAGAATTTCGTCTAATACAAGCTCAGATAAGATAGTAACATCAAGTACTCCGATAGGGTCTGTATTGTCAAATGTACCTTCTTTTGCAGTTAGTGAATACCAATTCCCGTTCATGTACATTCCAAAGTTATGAAGTGCATTGGGTTTGTATTGACTTTTACCTTTGTTTTCAACAATAAATATTTCAGAAATCTTTGATAAAAATTCATCTTGACTTAGACCATTCAAATCTTTAAGAACTCTGTTATAGTCAATAATTGTAAGTTGGTCATCTGGGAAAATAACAGCTAAAAAATAATTATATTCTTCATTTCCGATATGATTGGGATTATTTAGCTTTTTTTCATTTCCAACTAAAGCTGCAGCAGCAGTACGGTGATGTCCATCAGCTACATATAAATATGGAATATCTCCGAATAATTTTATAAGTTTTTGAATAGTATTATTGTCATCTATAATCCAAAAATGATGTCCAACATTATCAGTTGCAACGAAATCATATTCAGGTGCTTTGTTTTTAATAACGCTATTAATTATAGCGTCAATTTCTTGAACAGCAGGATATGAGAAAAACACAGGTTCAATGTTAGCATTAGTGTTTCTAACATGCTTCATTCTATCTTCTTCTTTATCTTTTCTTGTAAGTTCATGTTTTAAGATTTTTTCATTCATATAATCTTCAACTGAACAACAAGCAACAAGCCCATATTGAGTTTTTCCGAACATCGTTTGTCCATATATGTATAAAGAATCTTGCTTATCAGGGACTAACCATTTATTTTTTTGAAATAAAGCAAAATTCTCAACAGCTTTGTCATAAACTACTTGATCATGTTCGTCTATATTTGCTTCAATAGGAAATTCAATTTCTGGTTTTGTTATTCGCAATAAGGAGTAAGGAATGTTTTCTGCATCTTTTCTAGCTTCTTTTGAATTAAGAACATCATAAGGTCTGCAAGCTAGTTGATGTACAATATCGCGAGGAGGTCTAAGACCTTTAAATGCTTTAATAATTGCCATAATTAGTTGAGTTTAAGTAAGTTAATATAAGTTTGGATTTGTACCTTCAGTTTCATCAATTAAATCATCGTTTTCATCTTCGTCTTCGTCTATTTTTTTGCTTCTTTGAAGAGATGCAATGAGAGCACCAACCATTTTAGATATTTCAATTAGAAAATTTCTAGATGTTTCTTCATCATCTACGGAAAGCAATCCTTGCTGATGTGCTATAGTTGATAATACTACACATTCGCGAATTGAACTTTTAGACATTTTGAGGTAATATACAAATTGATTTTTATTTCTTCCTGAACCTTCTGCAATATTGATAGCAATATTGATAGATGCTTTTGATAAATTATTTCCAACAATATTATTTTTTGAATCAGGAAATGTTGCAACGGTATTGTGAACCCATTGAACATAGCTTAGGGCTTTGTGATAAAGTCTCAAATCCTCAAATCTGAAAAAGTTGAAATTTCTTTCTTGACTTTCCATAGTAAAATGAATTTAATTGATAAATAATTACTGCGAAAGTATGAAATTATCTGTTTACTGCAAAAGTTTTATCGCCTAATTTGAAAAATTTCTCAATTTGATTAGCTGCAGCAAGTCCAGCATTAATATTTGCTTCTGCTGTTTGAGCACCCATTTTCTTCGGTGTAAAATAGAATCTTCCGGCAAATTGAGCTTCAATATCTCCAGCACAATCAGGAGCAATATCAGACACATATTTGAAATCGTTTCTTTCGGCTAAGATTTTCATCAAATCTTCTTCACAAATAACTTCTTTGCGAGCAGTATTAACAATAGTTGCACCAGCAGGCATTAAAGACATCAGTTTGTGATTAATTGATTTTTTTGTTTGTGCATTTGCAGGAATGTGTAGAGATATGTATTGACATTTTTTATAAAGATCTTCAACAGTATCAATTACGGTAACTCCATCAGCTTCGATAGCTTCTTTAGCAACAAAAGGATCGAAAGCATAAATTTTCATGCCAAAGCCTTTTGCTATAGTTGCTACAAAGCGACCAACATTTCCGTAAGCATGTATTCCTAATGTTTTGCCCTTAAGTTCAGTTCCGGCACTACCATTAAAACTGTTTCTTGCAATGTAAACCATCATTCCTAATGCTAATTCTGCAACTGCATTTGAGTTTTGTCCTGGTGTGTTCATAACTACAATTGAACGTGCACTTGCAGCTTCAACATCAACATTGTCATATCCAGCGCCTGCTCTGACAACAATTTCAAGATTTGGAGCAGCTTCCATTACTTCCTTATCAATAATATCACTTCTGATAATAATAGCGTTAACATCTTTAACTGCATCAAGGAGTTGCGATTTGTCAGTATATTTTTCTAATAAACGCAATTCAAAACCTGCTTTTTCAATTATTTCTTTAATACCTTCAACTGCTACTTTCGCAAAAGGTTTATCGGTTGCTATTAATATTTTTTTCATAATTTTTCTTTTAAACGATTAATTAAAGTTTTAATTCAAATTCTTTCATTGCATCAACTAGTGCAACTACGCTTTCTTTTGGAAGAGCATTGTATGTAGATGCTCTGAAACCACCAACTGAACGGTGTCCTTTTAATCCACTCATGCCGCGTTGTTTAGTAAATTCAAGAAAGTCAGCTTCTTTTTCTTTATACTCTGGCTTCAATACGAAACAAATATTCATTAAAGAGCGGTCTTCAACAGTAGCAGTACCTTCAAATACTTTGCTATTATCAATTGCATTGTATAAGATGTTTGCTTTTTCAATATTCATTTTCTCAATAACAGATAGTCCGCCAAGTGATTTTAACCATTTCATAGTTTCTTTAATAGTGAAAATTGGCATTACTGGAGGAGTGTTAAACATACTACCACCTTCAACATGAGTTTTGTAGTTGAACATTGTTGGAATATGGCGTGTGTCAGTTATTTCTTGCAAGAATGAATCTTTAATAATAACGAATGTTGCACCAGCTGGTCCAATATTCTTTTGAGCACCACCATAAATCATTGCATATTTTGAAATATCAAGAGGACGACTCATAAAATCAGATGACATATCAGCAATTAATGGAATAGGAGAGTCGATGTCATATTTGATTTCTGTTCCATAAATAGTATTATTAGTAGCTATATGGAAATAATCAGCATCAGTAGGAATGTTGTATCCTTTTGGGATATAAGTAAAGTTTTTATCAGCTGAACTAGCAACTGTAATAACTTCGCCAAATCCTTTAGCTTCTTTTAATGCTTTTTTTGCCCAAACACCAGTTTCAAGATATGCAGCTTTGGTTTTTAAGAAGTTCATTGGCACAGTAGCAAATTGAGTGCTTGCGCCACCGCCTAAAAATAAAACATGATATCCTTCTGGCATACCTGTTAATTCTTTTATTAAAGCAACAGCTTCATCAATAACAGCATCAAAATCTTTACTACGGTGGGAAATTTCTATTAGAGATAATCCAATTTGTTCTAACTCTAGTATTGCTTTAGCTGTGTTTTCTATAGCTATTCTTGGCAATACTGCAGGGCCTGCGCTAAAATTATGTTTTTTCATAGTGTTAAATTAATTTAAATTGATTAATAATTTTGTGCAAACATACTAATTATTTTAATGATTTTATCTACAGCAATTATAAAAAAATTCAATCAAGTTCAATGACTAAAAATGTACAGTTGGAAAAATGTTTTTTTTGGATAAAACAGTAATAAAATGAATAAAATTGCTCAGTTGTGAAGTTTAGGAAGGAGCTATAGTGCGTTACGTATTTTAGCTTGTTTGTTACTTAAGATAGGGTAGGACATATAAAGAGGCTATATTTTGTCCTAATTAAAACTTGTATTTATTTTTCTGAAAAAAGCTATTTTATATGAAAATAGTTAATTTAATCTGAATTTTTGCTGTCAGGAACAACAAACTCTATTTTTTTAACTTCTATTTCAACAGCTTCAAATAAATCTTTGTCAACTTCTCCAATTAAAATTAGTTCTGTTTTTTCATCAAAAGTAGTATTGGGCATACGCTTTTTGTCAATTTCTACTCTTATTGTTCCAGTTTGATCTCTAAATTCGTATTTGTCGGAATTTATTTGTTTAATAATATAGCCTTGCACTTTAACTATGGCATCTGTACGGTCAAGATAGGAGGCATTGTCGATTATTTCTTTTACTGTATATGTTTTATATGTCGGTCCGGGACCTTTATATTGTGCATTTGCCATGCTACTTACCGTAAGTATAAATAAAATCGGCAAGATTAATTTAATCATTATTTTTCGTTTCATAATTTTTTATTTTAAATTATTATTTTTTCATTTTTTTTAATCACAGAGTTCACAAAATACAGAAGTCGTCGAACCAGCAATTCTCCATTCTCAATTCTCCATTCTCCATTCTCCATTCTCAATTCCTTAACCACAGAGTTCACGGAGTTTTACACAGAGTTCACAAAATACAGAAGTCGTCGAACCAGCAATTCTCCATTTTCAATTCTCAATTTTCAAAAAAACTCCATCCATAGTAAACTCAAGTTCTAAATCATTATCAAGTTTTATTTGCTGATTGCGGTCTTCTAATTCCCACCCAATTACAAAGTTGTTTGGATAGTTTGCTTCAACATATTCTATAAGTTTAAATGGAATTACGCTATCGGGTAATTTTGTTAATCCTTCAATGTCGATAATCTTTTTCTTTCTGTTAAATTCAAGATGGAAATTGCCTTCTAAAGTAATGTCGTAAGTAATTTCTAATCCGTCAATGTCTTTAATAATTTGAATAATAGGATTATTAGGAAAGTGTGTGCTTACATATTTGCTAATTTCAGTGGGTGTATCCGATACTAATAAAACTTTTTCTTTTTCGCAACTTACTAATAAAAATGATATAAAAGTCAATAACATTAAATTTCTCATATTTTTCGAATGTATTATTTGTTCCTACTCTTTAATGGATTTTCGGAATACTCCAATAATTATCTAAACATACCTGATAATTACGAAGCAAAGTTATATTGCAATTATGTAGAAATTTTGGAGAATTAAGTTTTTGTAAAATTTATTTGAATTTTATGTATTTCAGCCTCTATATTGTATGAGATATCGTAGTTATATACTTCGCAAATTTGCTTTACAATTGCAAGTCCTAAGCCAATATTTCCATTTACTCCTATTGCAAATCTATTGAAAAGAGATTGTGGATTGTCTGTAATTGCAATTCCTGTATTTTCGATTATTAATTTATTTTGATTTAAATTAATTGATATATGTCCATTTTGTAGGTTATGTTTTACAGCGTTTTTTAAAAGATTGTTTATTAATATTTCGGCTAAACCCGCATCAATGTACAAGATGCAATTACCAATTGAACTTAGCATTTTAATTTCTCTAATTGTAATTGCTTCGTGAAATAGCTCAAGCGAATTGTTTATCGTTTGAGAAATATTAAGATTGATATTTTTATTGTATTCAAGATTTCCGATTTTGCTGAGTAACAAAAGTGATTTTTGTGCTTGCGATAATTTTGATGTAGCATTAATAATTGTTTGTAATTGCTCTGAACTTTTGTTGTCGCATTCGTTTGAGTTTATTAGTTGCTCAGCATTATGTCTTATTATTGTTAAATGAGTTTGTAGTTCGTGCGAGGCATTTTCGTTAAACTCTTTTGTTCGCTGATAATCATAAGTGATTTTTTTTAATAAATCTTCAATATTCCGATTTAAAGTATTAAATTCTTCAATATTTGATTTTGCAAGATTTGGGATAGGTTCTGTAATTTTATATTTAGATAGGATAGATAATGTTTTGTAAAATGGAGTCCATATTTTTTTAGAAATCAAGCTCACTACTAAGAATAAAAACAATGAAATCAGCAAAAATAATCCCAACATCATAAACAAAGTACCTTCAATGATATCATCATTTCCGGGTAGTAGTTGTCGCAAAACAATTGCAAAATCTTTTCCCTCATGCTTCATCGAAAAGTGTAATTCGCGATGTGGAATCATTTCGTTGTCGTGTTCTTCTAAAATAAGAGTATCTTTAAAAAAAGCTTTATCAATCTTAATTCCTTCAATAATATTTTCCACTTTGTGATATTCGGGCAAATCATTGTGTTTTGAGTGATAAGTTATTAAACGCTCCATTTCATAGCATAAATGCTCGTCAGTTTCTTCATAAACAATATATTTTATCATGTAAAAAGAAAATATACTACCAATAAGCAATATCGGAATCAGCCAAAGAAATGTTTTTAGATAAGTATGTTTAATGAGTTTCATTCTTCAGAATTTTCTAATTTATAACCTATTCCATAAATAGCTTTTATAGGGTCGGGCGCATTGTGTGCAGTTATTTTTTTTCTTAGATTTTTGATATGTGAATAAATAAAATCGAAAGAATCGGCTAAGTCCATATTATCTCCCCAGATATGCTCGGCTAAGCTCTCTTTTGTAATTACTCTTTTGGGATTCGATAAAAAGAATAAAAGTATATCGTATTCGCTTTTTGTCAATTCTATTTTTTTGTCTTTTACAAAAACTTCTCTACTATTGGTTTTAACAGTTATACTTCCAAAAGAAATGTTATCACTACCCAAAAAATTGCGACGACGCATTAAAGCCTTTATTCGGGCTATTAGTTCTGCCATATCGAAAGGTTTTGTTATATAGTCGTCTGCTCCAAATTCTAAACCTTCAACAATATTATTTAAAGAATTTCTTGCGGAAACAATTATAATACCGGTTTTGAAATTTATTGCTTTCAATTCTTTTAATATTTCAAGACCAGAGCCGCCGGGTAGGTTGATGTCTATAATTACAATATCATATTCATATAAAAATATTTTTTCGTGAGCAGAATTAAAATCAGGAGCAGTTTCACACAAAAACTTTTCTTCACTTAATGATGAACTGATAGTTTCAAGCAAATTCAAATTGTCTTCTATAATAAGAATTTT
>CAZKDV010000036.1:0-5796 GCA_964551645.1 uncultured Bacteroidales bacterium
TTGGGTTTATGCTGAAACTGGCACTACTCCAAACTGCACTAATGAAAGTAGTTTTGTAGTGAATATAAATCAATCGCCATTTGTTGACTTGGGTAACGACACGCATATATGTAGCGGAGATATATTAATACTTGATGCAGGAGAAGGTCATTCATCTTATCAATGGTCGGATAATAGCAACAATCAAACCATTGAAATCTCAAGTGGTGGCACATATACTATTACTGTAACCAATGAATTTGGATGTACGGCTGTGGACGAGATTAATATTGCAATGCACGAAACACCGGATACAAAAATTTTAACATCAGTACCATTCTGTGCCAACGACAATATAGTTCAGTTTGAAGCAGCTACAAATGGTGGAACTTGGTCAGGAAAAGGCATTACAGACAAAGGATTATTTGACCCAGAAGTAGCTGGAGCAGGCTTGCATACCATAACATATACAATTTCAGGTATATGCCAAAGTACAGATACTGTTGAAATTCTTGTTTATGACATTCCAAATATACCTATTGCAAACAACTTTGCATTATGTAGTGGAGAAATAACTACTTTAGACGCTGGCAGCGGATTCATTAGTTATTTATGGTCAACAGAAGAAACAACACAAACTATTGAAGTTGAAATACAGAATACTTATACGGTAACTGTTACTGATGAAAACGGCTGTTCAAATACTGCAAGTATGCACTTATGGGTAAATACAAGTTTTGATGCTACAATTACTACAACTAAATTAGACTATTGTATTAATATTCACCCATTTCTCTTTACTGCTGTTGACCCAGGTGGTGTTTGGTCAGGAAATGGAACTAGCGCAAACGGCTCATTTAATCCAAAAATTGCAGGAATAGGAACACACGAAATAATATACTATATTGCCGGAGAATGTGGCGGAAGCGATACAATTTATGTTTCCGTATTTGAAATAGAAATCAATAATATAGAAGAAACTATTTGCAAAGGAGATTCTTTCTTTTTTGACAATCAATATTTAACTATGGAAGGAGAATACCAAGCATTATATCAATCAATGTATAATTGTGATTCTATTGTGATTTTATCATTATATGTAACAAGTATAGATACAGAAGTTATTCAAGATGAAAATATACTAAGAGCACAAAATGAAAATGCTACATATCAATGGATTGATTGCTCAAATAATCAAGAAATTGTAGGAGAAACAAATCATATATTTGAAGCAAAAGAAAATGGGGAATATGCAGTTATTATTTATGAAAATTCTTGCGTTGATACCTCTGATTGTTTCACGGTTTCTACTATTAGCATTGAAGAATTAATTGAACATCAAACTGAATTTATATATCCTAATCCAAATAATGGTCTATTTGAATTAGTAAGCAACTCATACCTATATATGACAATAACAGATGTTATTGGAGATGTAATAATTGAGACATATATAGATAAAAACAAAACTTCAATTGATATTAGTCAATACCCTACAGGCGTTTATTTTGTAAAATTGACTAAAAAAATAACTAATGAAATATCAATTATTAAAGTAATTAAACAATAATTAATGTAATTTTGCAATAATTTAGAGTAACATTTTAATCAATTAACATTTAGTATTATGAAAAAAAATCTAATTTTTGGTGTATTTGTGATAATGCTTTACACCTTATTTAATTTCAGCTATGGAATTAACAACAACAATATTTATACTGAGCAATCAGTAAAATATAATGTTGCTAATAAACAAGCTATCATACCATTTTCTTCCCATTCTATTAATAAAACTGATGCTATATTAGCAGATGATCCTGAAGATGTTATAACTATTAAAGTTAAAGGCAATGATAGAGAAGACGAGTGTTATGTTTTATATAAAGCAGACGCATCTGATGACTATGATTTTGACTATGATGCTGTGAAATTCCCCGGAGTTTATGAAGCACCACAGATATATACCGAAAAAACGACATCAGACGGTTGGGTTATGCAACTTACAGCACAAGGACTAAACAATATTAACAAAATAAATGGCTTAATCGTTTATTTATCAGTTGGTTTAGAAATGGAATGTACTATTAGCATAAAACACACTATGGTGCAATCTTTTAGTCCAGTTTTAAGAGATAGACTATTAGATGTTATTATTAATCCCGGAGATAATTATGTATTTACCGCTTCTCCAAATGATGACAAAGATAGATTTGAAATAATAGATGCACAAGGAGGAAATTGTGATGCAAGCATTACTACAACTGAAGTCAACTATTGTACAAATCACGGAGTTGTTCAATTTACCGCAGTTGATGGTGGGGGTACTTGGTCAGGAGAAGGAATTAGCGCAAATGGACTTTTCAATCCTGCAACAGCCACAACAGGGACACACACTATTACATATACAATTCCCGGTGCTTGCAATACGCAAGATCAAATAACAATAAATGTTTTTCAAGCCCCTTCAGTTAATTTGGGCAAAGATTTAGAATTTTGTGAGGGAGAATCAAATATTTTAGATGCTGGAGAAGGATTTGCTTCTTATGAATGGAATCCAACTGGAAATACTCAAATAATTACAGTTACAACAGCAGGAACATACTCTGTAACAGTTACAGACGATAACAATTGTCAAGCAAATGCATCTGTTAAAGTTACTTTTATTCCTAAAGCTGATGCTACTATAACAACATCTAAATTAACATACTGTCAAAATGAAAGCCCAGTGTTATTTACTACCAAACAAAGTGATGGCACATGGTCAGGCTCAGGTATAAATTTTGTAGGACTGTTTTCACCCGAAAGTGCAGGACCCGGAACTCATACAATAACTTATACTATTCCCGGAAATTGCGGAGATTCAAAATCAGTTGAAGTAACAGTATATTCTGCCCCAACGATTAATTTAGGAAGCGACCAAACCATCTGTGAAGGTGAAGAAGTTATTTTAGATGCCGGAAAAGGTCATACAACCTATGCTTGGAGTCCATCTGGAGACACTCAAACAAAAGTGGTTACACAAACTGGACAATACTCTGTAACAGTTACATCAGATAATGGATGTAAAGATTCTGACGAAATATTTATTACTGTAATGGAAACAGCTGATGCTACAATCACTACTACAAAATTAGATTATTGTAGCAATGACGGACCTACCCTATTTACTACACTACAAGCAGGCGGAACTTGGCAAGGAAATGGCATTAGTAAATTAGGACTTTTTGATCCAGCAATTGCAGGAATTGGCACACACACCATAACTTACAGTTTTTTAGGAAATTGTGGAGACTCTAAATCTGTAGAAGTAACAGTAAACGAAGCTCCAAGTGTATATTTAGGTAAAGACCAAACAATTTGTGAAGGTGAAGAAATTATTTTAGATGCAGGAGAAGGATTTGATACATACACTTGGCTACCCCAGGGAAATGAACAAACAAACACAGTAACAGAAAGCGGAACTTATTCGGTAACAGTATCATTAAA
The DNA here is from genome assembly GCA_964551645.1 of uncultured Bacteroidales bacterium. Classification (GTDB taxonomy): domain Bacteria; phylum Bacteroidota; class Bacteroidia; order Bacteroidales; family DTU049; genus CAZKDV01. Next base: position 3,466 of record CAZKDV010000036.1, read on the forward strand.
TAACTGTTACGCCAGCGATAACATTACTCTAACTTTTACAGAAGCTGCCGATGCAAGCATCACCACTACTGATTTAACATATTGCTCTAATGACGAACCCATTCAATTAGAAACAGTACAAAGCGGCGGCTATTGGTCAGGAAACGGCATTAACGAAACTGGTGTTTTCAATCCTGCAGAAGCTAATGTTGGCATGCACTTAATAACATACACCATTGAAGGCAACTGCGGCGATCAAAAGTCTGTTGCTATCACAGTTAATGAAGCATTTGTTGATGAATTAATAGTTAATATTTGTAAAGGCGAAGTGTATGAGTTTGACGAAATAGAAATATATGAAACTGGCACATACACTATCGAAAACCAAAACATTCATGGTTGCGACTCTATTCACATTGTACACTTATTTGTTGACACTATAGATGTTAGCGTTACTCAATACTTCAATGTGCTTACTGCAAACAACGAAAATGCTAGTGCATATCAATGGATTGATTGCAATACACAATCTGAAATTGAAGGAGCAACTGAACAAGTGTTTATAGCCGAAGAAGTTGGAGATTACGCAGTAATAGTTACCGAAGAAAATTGTACCGATATTTCAGAATGCTACCCAGTTATAACTGTTGGTACTTCTGAAATTACTGAAGATGTTTCATTACAAATTTTCCCTAATCCAGTTGCTGATAAACTTTTTATAAAAACTAATAATCATGTTTCTATTTCAATTAAAAACATTATTGGAAGCACATTATTTTCTGCCTCTTATGGAATAGGAACACACCAAATTGATGTAAGTTTACTGCCAAATGGAATTTATTTTATTGAAAGCAGCAATAATTCTATAACTAAAACAACTAGAAAGTTTATAAAACACTAATAATTAAACTAATAACTAATCTATAAAAAAACTCTTAGTGTAGCAAAATTGCACTAAGAGTTTTTTGTTTATAAAACACAAGTAAAAATTCAATTTAATCAAAAAATTAATCCAAATTTAAGTTGGAAAGACTTTCCTTAAACTTTTCCAAAGCAATTTTATCACTCACAAAAGTTAATTCTTTTTCATGAAGTTCTTCAATGTTAATCCATCTATGCCTTATTGCACCATCTACTAATTCGTGAAAATCATAACGATAATTTGACAAATCTAATTTAGAATAATCGGCAAGTTCAACAATATAATATATCGGAATTACTTGAGTTGATGGCATAAAAACCGATACAATAAAATCCTCATAAGTGAAAAAATGCTCAGCTTTTACAATATCAGTATTTAATTCTTCTTTAATTTCTCTTTTCAAACAATCAAGCACACCTTCAGCAGGTTCAAGTCTACCACCCGGAAACTTAGTCATAGGCGTATCAAACCAAAATTCATCTGACAATAATATTTGGTCTTCCTTAACTATTATCGCATATACTCTTACCGCAATTTTTTCAATTTTCATATTTATGATTTTAATGATGATGTGAACAACTGCCACAATCCTTTTTACATTCGGCAATATGTATAATTTTTGTAGCTCGCGTAATTTCTCTTTTACCTGCAGGTCCCGGTATCTTATCAACACAAAAGCCTGCCTCAACAAGTGCTTTTCTAACTTCTGAATTTGTGCTATAAGTCATTAATATTCCATTCACATTTAAGGAATGAAAAATTTTGACGAAAATATCTTTAGTCCACAAATCCTGATGTGTTGATGGTTTGAATGGATCAAAATATACAATATCAAAAATTGATGTTTGCAAATGCACTTCTTGCAATGGTGCATTAATTACATTAAGAATAAAATTATCCGATATGTAATGCGGATAATCAAAAGGCAAAATGTGCATCTGATGAAACGAATATCTAATATTGTCATCTTTGAAAAAGTCGGAATAATTTAAGGATTTAATCGTTTCTAAGTCTAATTTGTGCGGTTCTATTCCTATATAGTTTATCTTAATATTGTTTTGATTTGCGTGATTAAATGTACAAAGTGCATTTAAACCTGTTCCAAAACCAACTTCTAAAACATTAATAAACTTGCCTTCAACTTGTTTCAATCCATTTTCAATAAAAATGTGATGTGCTTCTTGTATGGCTCCATTGGTCGAATGGTAATGATCTTGATATTGTTCTGAATAAATTGTATTCGAACCGTCTTCTGTTGTAGTTATTTTTAATGACATAATCTATTTATTATAAAGTATATGAATATTTTTAATTGGATGCTGAAATTGGATTTGGTTAATATTTTGTTGTCCGAAAATTGTAAAGGAATATAATTTCTTATTGATTGCGTAGTAACACACTTTCATAGAAACATCATACTCTAATTTTCC
>CAZKDV010000036.1:5896-10636 GCA_964551645.1 uncultured Bacteroidales bacterium
TAAATGCTGCATTTTGTGATACGACTCTTTGTAAAAAACATTTATTGACGATTTATTGCCTAAATAATATAACGCATTAACGAGTAAATATTGTCTGTTTTGTTTTTTATCAATATGAAGTAAAAAATGCTTTGGAATCATTTCTGCAATTTGAAAAACAGAGCTAAGAGTTCCATTGGGAGAGTATGCCTTAACGATGCGTTCTGTCAATCCTACCATTAATTCTTTTCCGTCAAAATATATATTTTCATAATATGCAAAAGGAGGATTTTGTATTGCATCTACTTTCCATTTCAAAGAATTATCATGTAAACTATAAGCAGCTAATGGACCTGTGTTTTTTCCGCAAATAAACAATAAAGCATGTTCGGAACTTATAGCAGAACCTGAGTAATCTGTATAAACTGAAGAAATTTGTGTAAATATTGAATCAATTTTGTGTATTTCAATAATTTTATCCGATACTTCGCTTACAATAATAACAGCAAGGCTTTGCAATTCAAGCTCGCCTATATATATTTTCACATAATTGCTGGAGTAATTGGCAACATTATCCCAAACTTGAGCAAATAGGTAATAAAAACCTGTTTTTACATATTTATTATCAATTTCAATAAAACCTTCTATATTTTCTGTTTTTTGTTTAAGACTATGTAAATTGACAAGCGACACTAATTGCATCTTTTCGTTGACAATACTTATTTTACACTCTTTCAGTATGTTTTCAGAAGATAAAGAGACTTTATAAAAAACCGAATCCGCATATTGCCAATTTGAATTTTCGTAAGGAGAAATAATATTTATTTCTGCTAATGCAACTTCCGGTTTCTTACAAGATACAAAACTTGAAATTACCAATACAAGTATAATTAAATGAGTTTTTAACGACAAAAAGAAATTTTGTACATCAATTTTCATCATACAAATCGGGTCTTCTTTTTTTAGTCCGTTTTACTGCTTGTTCCAATCTCCATTCATCAATTTTTTTCTGGTCGCCACTCAGCAAAATGTCGGGAACATTTTTGCCTCGAAATGATGATGGTCTTGTATAAACAGGCGGTGCAAGCAAATCAGTTTGAAACGAATCACTCAAAGCAGAGGTTTCATCACTCAACACACCCGGTATTAGTCGCACTATGGCATCAGTCAATACCATGGCAGGAATTTCGCCACCCGACAAAACATAATCTCCAATAGATATTTCACGAGTTACCCAATATTCTCTAATTCTCTCGTCAATGCCTTTATAATGACCACATAACAAAATAATATTTTGCTTAAGTGTTAATTCATTAACAGTAGATTGTTTTAATTTTTCACCATCTGGAGTTAAAAATATAATTTCGTCAATTATATTTTTCTGCCGTATATGCTCAATGGCATTAACAATAGGTTCAAGCATCATCACCATGCCTGCTCCTCCCCCATATTGATAATCATCAACCGATTTTTGCTTGTGTGTGCTAAAGTCGCGAATATTATAAACATCAATTTTGACAAAATTTCTTGCTTTGGCGCGTTTAATTATGCTACAATCAAACACTTGCTGAAACATTTCAGGAAAAATTGTTAAAATATGTATATGCATCGCTATTTCTGACAAAGTATGCAAAATTACACAATTTTATCAACAGTTTTCATTTATAAAAACATACAAATACACAGTTATACTATTGATAATATGTCTATTATAAAATCACAATACAATTAATTTTAATTTTATATATTTGAAGGATTTTATTTTTAAAACTAACATCATATTTTATGCAATATCGTATTGAAAAAGACTCACTTGGCAATGTCGAAGTTCCTGTGGATAAATATTGGGGTGCTCAAACTCAAAGATCTTTAGAAAACTTTAAAATTGGAGAAATTCTAATGCCAACAGAAATTATAGAAGCAATGGCAATTGTAAAGAAAGCAGCAGCATTGAGCAATAATGGACTAAATGTCTTATCGAAGGAAAAAACAGATATTATTGTCAAAGTTTGTGATGAAATCATTGCCGGAAAACTATCCGAACATTTTCCTTTGGTTGTTTGGCAAACCGGTAGTGGCACTCAAACAAATATGAATATCAATGAGGTAATAGCCAACAGGTCGCAAATACTACTCGGCAATAATCTTGGAGAAGGAAAAACATTTATCCACCCAAATGATGATGTAAACAAGTCTCAATCAACCAATGATGTGTTTCCAACGGCAATACACATTGCAACATATAAAATGATAGTAAAAAAAATGCTTCCATCCATTGAAGTGTTGAAAAATGGCTTAGCAGAAAAGTCAGATGAATTTAAGGATATAATAAAAACTGGCAGAACACATTTAATGGACGCTACTCCTTTAACACTTGGACAAGAATTTTCGGGTTTCGCAGCACAATTGGAGCATGGAATTAAAGCAATTAAAAACACATTAGCACACCTATCAGAATTAGCTATTGGAGGAACAGCCGTTGGTAGTGGCATTAATGCACCAGTCAATTATGACACTATGATGGCATCAAAAATTGCTGAACTAACAGATTTGCCATTTATTAATGCACATAATAAATTTGAAGCAATTTCGACACAAGATGCACTTGTAGAAACATCGGGAGCATTAAAAACACTTGCTGTTAGCCTAATGCACATTGCAAATAATATTCGATTGCTTAATTCTGGACCTCGTTGCGGAATTGGGGAAATAATTTTACCTACAAATGAACCGGGTTCATCAATTATGCCGGGAAAAATCAATCCTACTCAAGCAGAAGCATTATCAATGGTTGCAGCTCAAGTAATAGGCAATGATACGGCTATAAATATTGGTGGAATGAGCGGACATTTTCAACTCAACGCATTTATGCCTCTTATGGCTTACAATATGCTGTTTTCAATAAAAATTATTGCAGATGCATGTTTGTCTTTTCATAATAAATGTGTGGTCGGGATTAAACCAAATATTAATGTTATTTCAAACAATTTAGATAACTCCTTGATGCTTGCAACTGCCCTCAATACGCATATAGGTTACGATAATGCTGCAAAAATTGCAAAAAAAGCTTATGAAGAAGGAAAAACACTAAAAGAAGCAGCTGTCGAAACCGGATTACTAACAGCTGAACAATTTGACGAATGGGTTAATCCTAACAAAATGATTTAAAAACAAATGTAATTAATTACTCAACCTCCGTTCACTAATTTTCTCTAAATACTTTCTGTTACAATGAAAATGATGTAACAAAACATTTATACACACACATTATATTAGGTTATGAAAAAAGCAATACTTACCATTTTTCTGCTTGTACTTTCAAATACTTTTATGACATTTGCTTGGTATGGGCATTTGAGATTCAGCCAAATGAAGTGGTCGAAAGATTTAGGTTTGGTAAGTATCATCTTAATTAGTTGGGGAATTGCTCTTTTAGAATATTCTTTTCAAGTTCCAGCCAATAAAATTGGATTTAGTGAAAATGGTGGTCCTTTTAACCTATGGCAACTAAAAGTCATTCAAGAAGTAATTACACTATCTGTTTTTTCAGTTTTTACAATAATATTTTTCAAAAATGAAACATTCAAAATAAATTATTTAATCGGTTTTATTTTCTTAGTTCTTGCCGTATATTTTTTCTTTAAAAAGTAAACAAGTAATTGTTTACTTAAAATATAGTAAATTTGCCAACATAATTTTCATCAAAAACTTAAGTGAAAAAATTAATCCTTATCTCCATATTCTTTTTCTCCGTTATTTCAGTTTTTTCATTGGATACAAATAAAAACATTTATAGCGGTGGTATGTTGATTCTTCAGCCGGGATATTTAATTACCAAAAATGACTACCAAAGCATCAATCATTCAAACTTTGGTATCGGAGGCATTCTCAAGTTTTATCCTTACAAATATCTTACTGTCGGCATTTACGGTGGTTCACAAAAAACACATTACTCCTCTTCCAATTCTCAAAATTCGTATATTAACATTGGTTACGGCGGTCCCTTTATAGGTTTTAGCATAAAACCAAATAAAATTCGATATACTATTTCAGCTTTTGTTGGAAAAACGACAATTAGAAATCTACATATAAATAGTCAAAACAATGTAGTTTTATCTGATGCTTATCTTTATAAACACTCATCTTTAATTTACACTCCTATTTTGAGTATAGACTATCCAATAAGCAAGAGAATAGTTTTAACTTTGCAAACTGTTTGTCTTACAACTAAAATAGCAAATGAGTCGCTTTATAATCCAATAATGCAGTTTGGAATTTTATTTAATCGTTAAAAAGCTAAAAAAGTCAGAAAACGATTATGCCAATATCACAACTTCAAAAGTAATATTTGCTGCTTGCTTATACATGTGTGCAACACCGCAATATTTATCTTGCGACAATTTTACAGCTTTAGCCAACTTTTCTTTGTCCAAGTTGTTTCCTTTAAATTGATAAATCAAGTGAATATTATCATAATACATTGGATGCTCCTCTGTCAAATTTGCCTCCGCAACTATATTAAAATAAGTATATTCAACTTTCATTTTGTTTAAAATAGAAACTACATCCATGCCTGTACAGCCTGCCAATGCTGATAGCAATAATTTTTTAGGAGTTGGTCCTTGATTTTTTCCACCGTTTTCAAGTGTTGTATCAACTATAACTTTATGTGAATCAACCACAGAAGTAAATTGCATTTTTTCATTCCAAGAGGTTTCTACTATATGTTTCATAAATATTTGTTTTTTACAAAATTACAAA
>CAZKDV010000036.1:10736-21342 GCA_964551645.1 uncultured Bacteroidales bacterium
AAATAATTTTCAAAAAATTTCGTTTAACTCCCTCAATTTCATGATTGGAAATTACATTAATTAAATCATCTAAATAAGGAATGATAAAATGATAATTTTGTTGACAACACAATTGCACTACTCTAGCCGCTCGCATACATAATGGATATTTTGAATTTATAGCAATATCATAAACTTCTTTAAATAACTCTGCATTATCACCAATTGCCAATACAGCCATATCAGCAGTATGCCTTGAACTATCAGATAATCCATGAACGAAGTCGGGTTTAAAACTTTTGGTCATATACAAATACAAAACTAAATAAAAAGTAAATATCTTTTTAGATTATAATAACCCGTTGTACATTTAGGTCAAACTTATATTCAAATGATTATAGAGTATTATTCCAAAAACACCTACATTTATTTTACGAAAGACAATAGATTGTATTTACGAAAGTTGTATATTTGTTGCGTAAATTAGTCGTTGAGTGGAAAGCTCGCGGAATTTTAACCTAAATAAAATAAGAAATATGGAAACAATGGAAAAATTAAAACACAAAAGGCCTATAATTAGGATATTGGGTCTTGAAGAGGCTAACTTTGACAACCCTGAACATCAAGAAGTTATATTAAATATTATTGTAAATGACGATGATATTGACGTTAAGAAAAAAGCTGTTGATAAAGTTCATAATCAGTATCTACTTTTTGATTTGGTTATAAATAATGTAAGCGAAGATAGTTGGCGGAGTTACGCTACAAAAAAAATAACAAACCAAAATTACTTGATGAAAATCATAAACCAAAATTACTTGATGAAAATCATGATGAATGATTCTGCTATATTGGAAAATACTTATGTGCGTCGAGCTGCAGTGAAAAATATTACTGATGAAAATATTTTATTAAATTTTGCAGAGAATGATTATGATATTGGGGTTCGTGTAAATGCTGTAGAAAATATTGTCAATAAATCTTTCTTACATCGGCTTGCTGAAAATAACAATAATGCTACAGAAATTCGTATTAATGCTTTAAAAAAAATTACAGATATTGATATTTTACAACGACTCGCAGAGAACGATATTGATGTTAAGGTTCGTATTAATGCAGCAAAAGCATTATCTAATAATAATATTTTAAAAGACATAGCACTAAATACTAGATATGAAATTAGATACTCTGCAACATCTGCAATAAATGATCAAGCTGTTATTGCTGACATTATTGCGATTACTAATGATGAATATTTATGGTATGAAATTAAGTATAATTTAAAAAATCAAAATGCTTTAGCTTACATATCAAAAAAATGTAAAAATTCTACCATCCTTTATTCAGCTATTAGTGAAATAACTAGTCAAGATATTTTAGTAGATATAGCGCAGAATGCAAAAGACAAATGGGCGCGCAGTTATGCTTTAAGCTTTATTAAAAGTCAAGATATTGTCGCTGATATTGCCAAAAATCATTTTGATAAAGATACTCGAAAAGAAGCTGAAAGAGAGATTAATTCACAAAAGAATAGTGCAGAATATGTTAAAGATACAAATTTAGAATATACAGAACGGAATAACTGGCTTGACTACATTGTTTTAGAAAATATTTTATTTGATATTGCACTTAATGTGGATAATAAATATTTGGGAGGATCTGTAGTTTATAAAATCACTGATAAGATTATTTTATCTGAAGTTGCTAAAAATGCTACGAACTTAAATGTTCGCTTATTTGCAGCAATAAAACTAGATGATAAAAATGTAATACGGCAGATTGCTGAAAATGATATAGATATAAGTGCTCGCTTATCTGCTGCGAAAATATTAAATGATCAAGATATAATATTAGATATTGTTGAAAATGCAAATAATAGCTTTTTAATACGAGAGGATGCAGTTAGTGCGTTAAAAGATGAAAGTAAACTAATCTTTATTGCAAACAATGATAATGATTGGGATATTAGATTAGCTGCCGCAAAACAACTACATGATGAAAATCATATAGCTTTTATTGCGAAAAATGCTGATAGTGTTTATATGCGCCAAAAAGCCATTAGGAGCTTATCAAATAAAAAATTAATATTTGAAGTGGTATCTCAAATAGAAAATAGTTGTCCCAATAGTGATGATCACTTTTTTATATGTCCCCATTGCCGCTCTACTTTTTGTTATTTTTGTGCAGAACAATCAACAAGAACAATAAAATTTGATCCCGATGGCAATAATCGTGATTTAGAAGAAAAAGACTGGTTTGAAGTAACGGATTATGATTGTTCTAAATGTGGAAACAAGTTAAGGCATAATAGTAATTATGGGAAATAATTGTTTACTAAGTTGACATAAATGCATACTTTAAACCAGCCCATAACATGCGTTTGTTATCAATGGCAAGACTGTGGAACGTATGATAGTAACATGCAAATTGAAACCTTTGTTCTTCGTAAAAAAATTTAGTGGTGAAATTCCTACTTTCGACAATAACTAACTCATTATAGCCCATAGCAATCAGTTTAAATTACACGAATTTGATGAATATCCGAATTATTTCGGGTAATTGAACAATTTTTTCATTTGTTTTTCAAATACACAAGGAGTTGAATTAATAATCAAGAATGATGAATAGTCGTTTTTGAAGCTTACTTTCTATTTTAATAAACATTTTTTCGCAACTTTGCATTATGGCAAAAATCAATGTAAAAGATACGGAAATAACGATTATATCAGTTGAGGAGCGAGATTATATTTCGCTTACAGATATGGCAAATGCTAAAGAAAGCCAAAGCCGAGCTGCGGATATTATCAAAAATTGGATAAGAACCCGTTATACGCTTGAGTTTTTGGGGACTTGGGAGCAAATCAACAATCCTAATTTTAAAGTGGTGGAATTTGACCACTTTAAAATGCAGGCAGGTTTACCAAGTTTTGTATTGAGCGTTTCCGAATGGATTGAGAAAACCAATGCCATCGGGATAATCGTTAGAAAAGGCAAATATGGTGGAACTTATGCTCATAAAGATATTGCTTTTGAGTTTGGTTCAGCTATAAGTGTTCCTTTCAAACTCTATTTGATAAGCGAATTTCAAAGACTTAAAGAAGAAGAGCAAAAACAATTGGGTTGGACTGCTAAACGCGAATTAGCTAAACTTAATTATCATATTCACACAGATGCTATAAAACACAACTTGATACCGCAAGAACTTTCGTCTGCACAAACTTCAATCATTTATGCTAATGAAGCTGATGTTTTGAATGTTGCTTTATTTGGAGTAACAGCCAAACAATGGCGAAAAGCAAATCCTGACTTAAAAGAAAATATACGAGATTACGCAACTATCAATGAGCTGATTTGCTTGTCCAATATGGAAAACTTAAACGCAGTTTTCATAAATGAAAAAATCTCACAAAAAGAACGATTGATAAAACTAAACAAAATCGCTATTCAACAAATGAGTATATTACAAGATGTTGAAAAACATAAACTACTAAAATAAGAACAAAAATAATCCATGCTTTTGGTAGCACATTTGCAATTCGCACGAGCCAGCACAACAGCCAAAAAATGCAAAAAAAGTTACCAAACCAATGCACCACGATAGACCAAATTAACGAACAACATATAGACAAGCAGGGCGAACCGATAAAAAGGTATTGCCAAAAATGGGGCTAAACGACTTCGATTAGACATGTCACTACATGGCTACTTCGCGGTGTGCAGGATTCAACTTTCGTTATTCGATTGAACTTTTGTGCTTAAATCCCACCTTCTGCAATACCTAACCCATTATAGTTCATAGCAATAAGTTCAAATTACTCAAATCTGTTGAATATCCGAATTTCTTCGGGAAATTGAGCAAATTTTTCATTTGTTTTTCAAATGCACAAGGGGTTAATACTTAAAATGTGTACTTTTGCACAATAGATTCAATATTTTTTAATCAAATAACTCAATTGTGCTTTTATGAAACGAGTTGCCATTATGTTTATTCTTGTATTTGTTTTTTCTTATTCATGCAAAGATGATGACGACTTAATTCCCTATGTTGCTGTTGATTTCACCATAGACATTCATTCAACTTTCTACAATGAACTTGCCGTAGTTGGTGGATGGGTGTATGTTACTGGTGGATATAAAGGTATTTTGATATATCGTTTATCAAATGATGAGTTTCTTGCTTACGAAAGATCTTGCACTTATAATCCAACAGAACCTTGCGAAAGGATTGTCATGGAAGAAAGTGGACTCGGAATGTACGATCCTTGCTGCGGTAGTCGTTTCATTATTCTTGATGGTAGCGTAGTTGAAGGTCCTGCAAAACGAATGTTAAGGCAGTATTATACAGATTTTGACGGAAAGTACTTACGAGTGTATTACTAAAATGATGTTATCATAAAACTATTTAAGCAAACTATCAATATGCTTTTAGCATAACTTCCTATAAAAAAACATTTTGGTATTAAAATTTTTTCTAATTTTGCAAACCAAATTTATGAACAAAATGTTCATATTTATATTATTAATTAAATTATTTATTAACCTTTAAAACCATGACAGAAGAGAAAAATTTGAATCAGGAAGCTAATCTATCCGAAACAGAACAAACGCAAGAGAAAATAGAAATGCAACCAGAAAAAAAGAATGAGGAAACTCAAGTAGAAACCAAAGAAGAAACACTCGCTGATTCTTCAAAGGAAAATCAAAATGAAGTAGCAACACAAACTGAAACAATTGTTAAGAAAACAGAACAAACCAAACAAGAGTTGCTGCAATTTAAAACACCAGAGCCATTTGACTGGAAATCTTTAGAAAGTGAGAAAAAAGAAATAGAAGAAACACAAGAACGCAAAAGTTTAGAAAATATATATGAAAATACTCTACACTTAATTACTGATTCTGAAGTAGTTGAAGGCGAAATTTTATCTATCGGAGAACGCGAAATTTTTGTAAATATTGGCTATAAATCAGACGGAGTTATTCCTATTTCTGAATTAAGATATAATCCAGAAATTAAAATCGGCGACAAAATTGATGTTTATATTGAAAGTCAAGAAGATACTCACGGACAATTACTTTTATCACATAAAAAAGCTCGTTTATTAAAATCTTGGGATAGAATTATTGAAGCTCAAGAAACAGATGAGATAATTACAGGATTAGTAAAATGTAGAACTAAAGGCGGTTTCATAGTTGATGTATTCGGAATTGAAGCATTTTTACCGGGTTCTCAAATTGATGTAAAACCAATTCGCGACTATGATGTGTATGTTAATAAACACATGGAATTAAAAGTTGTTAAAGTTAACCATGAATTTAAGAATGTTGTAGTTTCTCATAAAGTGCTTATCGAAGACGAACTTGAATTGCAAAAAGCTCAAATTATTTCAAAACTGGAAAAAGGTCAAGTACTTGAAGGAACAGTTAAAAATGTTACTTCTTACGGCGTATTCATTGACTTAGGCGGTGTTGATGGTTTAATTCACATCACAGACCTTTCTTGGGGACGCATCAACCATCCAGAAGAAATTGTTCAACTTGACCAAACAATCAATGTTGTAATTCTTGATTTTGACGAAAGCAAAAAACGCATCGCTTTAGGAATGAAACAACTTACCCCACATCCATGGGATTCATTAGATGCTAACTTAAATGTTGGAGATAAAGTTAATGGAAAAGTTGTAGTAATTGCAGACTACGGTGCATTTATCGAACTAATTCCCGGAGTTGAAGGCTTAATCCATGTTTCAGAAATGTCATGGTCACAACACTTACGCTCAGCTCAAGACTTTTTGAAAATTGGAGATGAAATAGAAGCAGTTATATTAACTCTGGATAGAGAAGAACGCAAAATGTCACTTGGAATAAAACAACTTATTCCAGATCCATGGACAAGCATCAAGGACAAATACTCAGTTAACTCTAAACATACTGCTATTGTTCGTAACTTCACAAATTTTGGCGTATTTGTTGAATTGGAAGAAGGTGTTGATGGTTTGATTCACATTTCTGACTTATCATGGTCTAAAAAAGTTAAACACCCAGCTGAATTTACTAAAATCGGTGATGAAATTGAAGTTGTTGTACTTGAAGTTGATGTAGAAAATAGACGCTTAAGTTTAGGACATAAACAACTCGAAGAAAATCCTTGGGATGTATTTGAAACTGTATTTACATTAGATTCTATTCATGTTGGTACTATAAAATCTGTTAATGATAAAGGTGCTAATTTAATTCTTCCATACGGACTTGAAGGATTTGCTCCAGCTAAACATATCTTCAAAGAAGACGGCAGCAAGCTCAAAACTGACGAAGATGCTGAATTTGTAGTTATCGAATTCTCTAAGGAAAACAGAAAAATTGTTTTATCTCACTCAAAAACTTGGCAAAGTAAAATTGAAGAAACCAAGCAAATTGAAGAAGAAGAGAAAAAAGCAACAGCTAAAAAAACAGCTAAATCTGTAAAACAAGTTCAAGACAAAGTTGAAAAAGCTACATTTGGAGATATTGAAGCTCTTTCTAATCTGAAATCAGATATGGAAAAAGCTGAAAAAAAGAAATTATCTTCAAAAAAAACTAGCAAAACTAATGATATAGATGAGATTGAAGATATAGATTAATGATTAACATCTAACAAACAAAGGGCAGTCTTTTGACTGCCCTTTGTTATTTTATAAAACTGTCTCGTACTAACATAGCGTTACACTAATAGCATTAATCTATCTAAACTTATTTTTAAATATTTTCAAATAATCTTTTAAAAATAAGTACTTTTGCACTTTTAATAAAACACTTATCTAATCATCATGAAGAAATTTCAATTACTTTCGCTACTAATTATTCTATCATTTAGTACCACATTTGCACAAATCAGTCAAGGAGGTTATCCTATAAGTTTGCATAGTTTGGAAATAAGCAAATCAATACATCGTATTTATATTGAAAAACCAAATGTTGAAAAATTAATAATGCAGGATATAGAAGAAGGGATTAACAAAGGGAGAATGCGTGTTGGAATATTATTAGAAGCTAATCTGAACCCCAATAACTCAGGAAAGTGGGAAACATTGCAAAATGGAAGCAAATTATGGAGATTAAACATAAATGCACCTGATGCTGTAGGATTAAATTTATATTTTGATAATTTTTACTTACCCGAAGGTGTTAGTCTTTTCGTTTATAGTCCTGACTATAAACAAATAATAGGCGCATTTACAGATTTCAATAATTCAGAAGATGGAACAATGGCAACTCAAATTATTGAAGGAGAAGAATTGGTATTAGAAATGCTTGTTCCAAAAAACATAAATCAGGAAGAAGCAATGCTAAACATTAGCGAAATTGGATATAGATATAAAAATTTTGGAGTGCATCATGATTTAAAATCTAGAAATGATGGAGCTGACGAATGTTTAGTAAACATCAACTGCCCCGAAGGAGATAATTGGCAAAAAGAAAAACGCGGAGTTGTAAAATTATTGATGAGAATTGGTATGAGTAATTATGAATGTAGTGGTTCGCTCGTTAATAACACACACCAAAATTGCATACCTTATGTACTTACTGCTTTTCACTGTGGAGATGGAGCTAGCGCAAATAACCTTAAACAATGGATATTTTATTTTGGATATGAAGCCAGCACTTGCAATGGCACAACAGGGCTATTAAATAAAACAAGTACTGGCTGTACATTAACTGCTACTGATAAATGGGACGGCTATTTTACAACAACATCTGATTTTTTCTTAATTCGCTTAAACAAGTCAGTTCCAAATAGTTATCAACCATACTACAATGGCTGGACCCTTGTTGATACGGCTGCAACAGAAGGAGTTGGAATACATCACCCACAAGGCGATATAAAGAAAATCAGTACATTCACAACAAAACTATCCAATCATATAAACTTTTGGGGAGTTGTTTGGTCAAGTACAGTTACCAATCATAGTATTACTGAACCTGGTTCTTCTGGCTCTCCCCTATTTAATTCTAATAAAGAAATAATTGGCACTTTAACATCAGGTCTTTCTTTTTGTGATAAGCCTGAAGGAAAAGATGTATATGGAAAGTTTAATATACACTGGGATATTGCCGGAGAAACTCCAGACAAACAATTAAAAGCATGGTTAGATCCTAACAACTCAAATCCGATATCAATGCCAGGGTTAAATTATACAAACTGCACAGATGTATCTGTTGGAGAACATTTAAAACCAAATCTTAATGTCTCAATTTTTCCTAATCCAGCATCTGATTTTATAAACTTAAAATTTGAAAATTATTATTTTTCAACCGGAAATATCACTATTTATGATATGCTCGGCAATATAGTATTTGTAAAAGATATTGTTGAATATGAAAATGAGCTTCAAATTGATATCAAATCTCTTCCTGCCGGAATATATATGGTGCTTGCAAAAGATAAACAACATATTTTGAATAAATCATTTGTGAAACAATAAACAAGCAATTAAGTGTTTATATGTTTAATCACTTTTCCAAAGAAGTTGAAAAAATCGTAAATACGATAATAAGCAAAAAAAGAATTTCTATAGATGAAGTCAAAGTAATATATAAAACCTTGTCTTTATCAGAAATTGGAGTTATTGCCGATTATCTAAAGCAAAAACAAACTGGCAAACAAGTAACATTTATTCAAAATATACATATTGAACCAACAAATGTATGTGTTTTCAATTGTAAATTTTGTTCTTTCTCAACAACAGAATCAAACAAAGGATGGTCTTATTCAATTGAAGAGATATTAAAAACTGTAACCAAGTTAAACTCCAATATTTCTGAAATTCATATTGTTGGTGGCTCAAATCCTAAATATAATCTTACATTTTATACTCGTTTAATTAAACAAATAAAGTCAATAAAGCCAAATATTTATATTAAAGCCTTTACTGCTTCTGAAATATCTTATTTATCACAATTAGAAAGCATTAGCACTTATGACACACTTAATATTCTTAAAGATGCAGGAATTAATGGCATTACAGGTGGTGGAGCAGAAATATTGAATGATGAAATCAGAAAAGAGATTTGTCCACATAAGATTAATTCGCAACAATGGTTAGAAATTCACCAACAAGCACATTTAATTGGATTAACTTCTACATGCACCATGCTATATGGACACATAGAAACCATAGACAATAGATTAGAGCATCTCGAAGCACTTCGCAATCTTCAAGATAAAACTCAAGGATTTCAGGCATTTATTCCATTGAAATTCAAACACTTTAACAATGAATTATCGTACTTAAAAGAAACAAATTCAATTGATGATTTAAAAGTTTTTGCAATATCAAGAATTTTTTTAGATAACATCAAACATATCAAAGCGTATTGGCCTGCGTACGGCAAAGATATTGCACAAATGGCACTTCGCTTTGGGGCTGACGATATTGATGGCACAATTTCTGACTCCACAAAAATATATTCAAAAGCGGGTGCTGATGAGCAAAAACCTCAAATGTCTATACCTGAAATAATTAAATTAATTGAAGAAGTTGGATATAAAGCAGTTGAAAGAGATGCCTTATTCAACAAAAAATAAAATATCTATCTAAACAAACAAACATCTGTTTGTTTAATTAAAAATAGTACTTTTGCAATTCAAACCAATTTTTTAATTAAATAAAAAAAACACTTATGAAAAAATTATTTCAAACTATTGGATTACTAGCAGTAATCGTTTTAATTGTTAATTGTAGTGGGTCTAAAAGACCTGAAGCAGTTGCTGAAAAGTTCTTAAAACACATGAATAATAAAGAATATGCACAAGCTAAAGAATTAGGGACAGAAGCTACAATTCAAATGCTCTCAATAATGGAACAATTTTCAACTGATGTACCAGTACAAGAAGTAGAAATTAAAAATATGAAGTGTGATATAGTTGAAGATATTGCAAACTGCAAGTATTTAAAAAATGGAGAAGAGGAAGAAGATATTAAACTAGTGAAAGTTGATGGAAATTGGAAAGTTGATATGCCTTAAAGAAACTCCAAACTTTGATGATTTTGATTTTGAAGGTGATGACGAAGATGAAGCTATCTTAGAAGAAACTCCTGAAGAAGTATAATACGATTTTATGAGAAAAACTATTTTCTCAGTAATAATAATTTTTCTCGCATTCTTATTGTTCCTGCTCACATACAATTATCGTTCGGAGCAGGAACAATTTTTTTCTAAATACTCTTTAAGTAATGAAGAAATTACTATTATTAAAGACGGAGATATTATATTAAGACATGGTTATGGAATCGTTAGCGATATGATTGTTAAAACGCTAAACGAAAAATATAATATTTCTCATTGTGCAATTATTGTGCGTGATGATAATAAATTAAAAGTAATACATACCGTCTCGCAATCAATCTCTGATATTGATGGCATACAACAACAAGGTCTTAAAACTTTTATTAAACACAGCAAAAATAATTCTATTATTGTTGTCCGGTTTAAACACGACAACGAAAATGCTGGTCAAATTATCAGCAATAAAGCAAAAGAATTATTGAAACAAAAAGTGCCATTTGACCATAGCTTTGATATTAATGACGACTCAGAACTATATTGCTCCGAACTAATTTGGAAAATCTTATTAGATGAATTTAATGTT
>CAZKDV010000037.1:0-21203 GCA_964551645.1 uncultured Bacteroidales bacterium
TTGAGAAAATGGCTGTTTTTCACATATAAAAAAAGCGTAGTATGGATTTCACCGATAAAAGATACATAATATTCATAAATATAAACAAATAACATTCGTATATACTTATTGAGTTTAGCTTTATAAAAAATAAAATATCAATAAAAAAAGAAAATTAATTTTATTAAAAAAAATTGTATTTATGAATGTTGTATTAACTTTGTAATTAATTTAATTTTAATTAAACATGGAAGTTAGTATTGTTTTTACTTCAAAAGATATTAATATTCCTTGGAATGGTTCATCTTTTATTGACGATAAGATTGTTTCTGCTGATGTGTATATGTATAAAATTACTATAGTTGAGAATACTATATAGAAAAAGTATTTCAAGGAATTGTAATCGTTTTATATTAGACAAATCCTAAGAACAATACGAAGGAAATATAAATTAGAATAAAAAAAAGAACAGCATATAATGTTGTATAAAAGCAATAGTAGAAAATAGCAAAACCAAGGTTCACGCATTTAATTGAAATTTTATGAAGTTTGAACAATAAATTGCTTTGAAATTAACTACTGTTTTTATATATTACCGTTAATTATTTAAATTAAATCAAGATGAATATAAGAAACAAATTAGAAATTGTTAAAGATGACATTACAAAACAAAAAGTTGAAGCAATAGTGAACGCTGCAAACAATAGCTTGCTCGGTGGTGGAGGAGTTGACGGTGCGATTCATCGTGCAGCAGGTAGTGAACTCAAAAAAGAATGTGAGGGTTTAGGAGGTTGTGAAACAGGAAAAGCAAAAATTACAAAGGGCTATAATTTGCCGGCTATCTTTGTAATTCATACCGTTGGACCAATTTGGCGTGGTGGAAACAATAATGAAGATGAATTGCTTGCATCCGCATATAGAAATTCTTTAAATTTAGCAGTTACTTATTCGATAAAAACAATAGCTTTTCCGTCAATTAGTACAGGTGCATATAATTTTCCTCTTGAAAGAGCTGCAAAAATCGCTATTAATGAAATTGTACACTTTTTGAACAATAATCAAACTGTTGAATTGATTAGAATAGTTTGCTTTGATGATGTAACAAAACAGGTTTATGACGATGTTTTACAAAGAATTATAGATAATCCTATTTCTTGAGTTTCATTTCCTCAATGCAATTTCGCAAGGCTTCTCTCCAGTGAATAATTTCAATATTATAGTTTTCTTTAATTTTATGAGTATTTAAAACGCTATAATAAGGGCGTGGTGCAGGGGCAGGATAGTCTTTTGTAGGTATTGGATTTACTTTACATTTTATGTTTGATAATTCAAATATGTTTACGGCAAAATCGTACCACGAAGCAACACCTGTGTTAGTAAAATGAAGAATTTCCTTATGGTTAGTATTGCCTTTAATTTGAGGTAAAATTGAAATAATTGCTTTTGCTAAGCATTGTGCATTAGTTGGACTTCCTACTTGGTCAGTAACTACATTTATTTCCTCTCTTTCTTGTCCTAATTTGAGCATTGTTTTAACAAAATTGCTTCCATGAACAGAATAAAGCCAAGATGTGCGAATAATAATGTAGTTTGCATTTGACAAAATAATTGCTAGCTCACCTGCTGCTTTCGATTTTGCGTACACTCCAAGAGGCGAAACTGCATCAGCTTCTTCGTAGGGCAAATGAGTTTTGCCGTCAAAAACATAATCAGTTGAAATGTGTATAAGGATAGAATTATTATTTTTACATGAATTTGCAAGATTTTTTACACCTATTTCGTTAATTAGAAATGCAGTTTTTTCATCTGATTCTGCTTTGTCAACGGCAGTATATGCGGCACAATTAATTACTGCAAACGGTTTTAGCTTGGAAATCATATTTTCTACTTCATTCTTTTTACTAATATCAATGTCTTCAATATCGGTAAAAATAAACTTCATATTTTTTGTTGTATTGCTAATTCGACTAAGTTCAAATCCAAGCTGTCCTTTTGCTCCAGTAACTAATATTGTTTGTTCTTTCATTGTTGTTAAAAATAAGTATTTAGTAAGAATACTCGAATAAATTTAAATAATTGATTCAAAATATTCTATTGTTTTAATTAAACCTTCTTCAAGTTTTACACTTGGTTGCCAGTTGAGAATTTCTTTTGCTTTTGAAATATTCGGTCTTCTTTGCATAGGGTCGTCTTCAGGCAAAGGCAGATAGATGATTTTCGATTTGCTTTGTGTGAGAGTAATAATTTTTTCGGCTAATTCAATCATTGTAAACTCATCTGGATTGCCAATATTGATTGGACCGGTAACACTATCATCAGTATTCATCAATTTTATCATGCCGTCAATTAAATCATCAACATAACAAAAACTTCTTGTTTGTGTGCCGTCTCCGTAAACTGTAATGTCTTTATTTTGAAGTGCTTGCACTATAAAGTTTGAAACAACTCTTCCGTCATTTGGGTGCATGCGTGGTCCATAAGTATTGAATATTCTCATGATTTTAATGCGAACATTATTTTGTCTGTGATAGTTCATAAACAATGTCTCGGCACATCTTTTTCCTTCATCGTAACAAGCTCTTTGACCGATAGGATTAACATGTCCCCAATAAGATTCGTCTTGTGGATGAATTTCGGGATCTCCATAAACTTCACTTGTAGATGCTTGTAAAATTTTGGCTTTTACTCTCTTAGCCAATCCAAGCATATTTATAGCGCCCATAACAGATGTTTTGATAGTTTTGATTGCATTATATTGATAATGAATGGGCGATGCGGGGCATGCTAAGTTGTATATTTCATCTACTTCTAAGAATATTGGAGAAATTACATCATGGCGAATAAGTTCAAAATATGGATGGTCAAGCAGGTGTATAATATTTTGTTTTTGCCCGGTAAAGTAGTTGTCAAGACAAATCACTTCATTCCCAGTATTTAACAAGGTGTCGCATAAGTGAGAACCTAAAAATCCGGCTCCTCCGGTAACTAAGATTCGTTTTTTCATTTGTATATATTTTTAGGTCAAGCCAATACCAAAATAATCAATTCCTTTTGCTCGCACTTCTTTCATCTCATATATATTTCTGCCGTCAAAAATAACAGGATATTTCAGGGATTGCTTTATTAAGTCCCAATTTGGGAATCTAAATTCAGTCCACTCTGTAAGAAGCACTAGGCAGTCTGCTTCTCTTATAGCATCATACATAGTTTCGGTATATTCAATTAGGTTTCCAACTCGTCTGCGTGCTTCGTCCATAGATACAGGGTCATAGGCTTTAATTGTGCAACCGGCTTTTGTAAATGCCTCTATCAAAACTAAACTTGGAGCTTCTCGCATATCATCAGTATTTGGTTTGAACGATAAGCCCCACATAGCAATTTGTTTTCCTTTGATATTTCCGTTGAAGTAAGAATTTACTTTATTAAATATTACGAGTTTTTGAGCTTCATTCACTTCTTCAACAGCATTTAAAATTCTAAGATTATATTTGTTTTCTGCTCCAGTTTTTATCAATGCTTTAACATCTTTTGGAAAGCATGAGCCACCATATCCAATACCAGGATAAAGGAATTTACTGCCAATTCTTGTGTCAGAACCAACACCTTTGCGCACCATATTAATATTTGCCCCAACTATTTCACAAAGGTTAGCAATGTCGTTCATAAAGCTAATGCGAGTGGCAAGCATTGAGTTTGCAGCATATTTAGTCATTTCAGCTGAAGGAACATCCATGAAAATAACGGGGTGTCCGTTGAGGGTAAATGGTTTGTACAATCTGCTCATTATTTCTTCTGCTTTTTCAGACTCCACGCCTACAACAATTCTATCAGGTTTCATAAAGTCTTGAATAGCATCGCCTTCTTTAAGAAATTCAGGATTTGATGCTACATCGAAAGTAATTTGTTTTCCTCTTTCTTTTAACTTGTTTTCAATGGTATTTCTAACTTTCAGAGCCGTTCCAACTGGCACTGTGCTTTTTGTAACTACAAGCATATAGTCTTTCATGTTTTCGCCAATAGTTGATGCAACATTAAGCACATATTTTAAATCTGCACTTCCATCTTCGTCAGGTGGAGTTCCAACGGCTATAAAAATCACTTCAGCATCATCAAGAACATCTTTAAGGTTTGTGCTAAATTTTAATTTTTCTTTTGCAATATTTCTTTCGAGCATTTCGTCTAAACCGGGTTCGTAAATAGGCGATTTGCCATTGCGAAGCATCTCAATTTTCTTAGTGTCAATGTCAACACATACAACATCAATTCCGACTTCTGCAAAACATGTCCCCGTAACTAAGCCAACATAGCCTGTTCCAACAATTACAATTTTCATAATCTTATTGATTTTTATGCAAATTTATATTAAATTTATTAGTTTCTTTCAAAGAAATCTGTAAAAATCAAGTTTTAATTTTATTATTTTGCCAATAAGCTGTTTCTATTATTGCTTAGAATCATACTTATTCATAAGCTTTTTATATGTAATATTTTTGTAATTACTATTCCAATAATATTTTTGTAGAAAAAGTTGAGTTAAAAAACGACCTCCAATTTTTTCAATATTACGATAAAGGATAATATCATATTTTCTGTGGAAGTTGATCCAGCATTTATTGCAATTGTGCTTGTGCTCTTTTTGCAAAGCCATAGTACTTCTCTTATTGATAATATCATATAAAGATTCTTCAAACACATTTCCTAATTCTAAAGAAAGATTTTGGCAAATAGGAACGCGTCCATCTGGAAAAATAATTATACTATCAAATATACTATTGCAAGATAGTGATAATTGCCCTTTTCGCCATGGTTCATATAGTGCAACAAAATCATAATTTTCTTTGAAATCTTTTATTATTTCGGGTATTTTGTTTAAAAAATCTTGAGACTGTATGTCGGAAATTTGTTCTGTATCGCTTGATTTTATTGTGTGTGCTTCATCTACAGTGTCAAAGTAGGGCATATTATTGTAAATTCCAACGCGAACATCAATTCCCATCTCTTTACTTATTTCACAAACATGAACTAAATCAGCAAAGCTATTGTATGGAGTTAGTGTAAACATTATGGAAACCGGAACTTTATTTTTTACTGACTTTATCACTTCAATGATTTCGTGGTAGCAATCTTTACCTCTCATATAATGGTGCGTTTCGGGTGTTCCATCAAGTGAAACAAACAGACGCATTGGTTTATGATTTTCTATGGCTTTAATTGTTCTGTCAGCTTGGACACAGTTTGAGAGCAAATCATATTTAGGGTGTTTTTTGTCAAGAAATGACATGATTTCATTAGCTTCTGGATGTAGAAGAAATTCACCGCCTTCAAGCCCAACAACAGTTTGTTTGTGAATAGCTTTTGACTCCAAAACTTGCTTTATTATTTCAAAAGGCAGATGTCGTACAGGCTTTTTAGTCCAAACCAAGCAATGCTTACATTTTGAGTTGCACAAATCAGTAGCATACAACATTAGTGTTGCTAACTGTTTTTTATTTTTTAGAAAATTATTTCGGAGAAAAAGATTGCCTCGAAATAAATAATTGCTAATTGTGTACACTTATTAATAAGGAATTAACTGTATGATACAAAAGTGTTTTTTGCTTTATTTTAATGCAAATAGCGACAAGTTTTAGTCATCTGAAGATTCTCCGAAAAAGCTCAAATACTCGTCTGTGTGATGTCCGTACGCTTCAAATGAATCTTTTGAGATTTTGTATGTGCATTTTTCGCCTCTTATTTTGGAGAAAACTATATTAAATTCTTTGCCTTCGCTATCTTGCATTAATACCTTAGCCAAATTAGGAGTGTCGTATTCATTTGCATCTAAATTTTCATAACAAATAGGGCAAATAAAATTTACATGGTCTCCATCTTCAAAATGTGCTGAGGGATGACTTTTATATGTGTAGTCGCCAATTTCAGGACTAATAAGGACAAGGGCTGATTTTCCACTTTTTGTCTTTGTCAAAAAGATAATATTTTTTTCAATTTTTAGATGTCCCTTGCAGTATGGGCAGATATAATTGTTTTTCATGATGAAAAGATTAAATTCACTACAAAAATACTAATTTTTATTAGATAGCAATAAATAAATTCTATTGATAAAAAGAAAACTGACTTAATTGAAAAAATCAAATAGATTTTATTTTGCTAATAGTAATCTCTAAAGTCAGTTTTCTTTTCAATTTTTAAGTCTTGCAATGCGGAAGCCTTTACTCTTAAAGTAAAATTATAACTTTTTCTAAAACCTGTCGGAATCCAGTTAAAAACAATTTCCCAACAATGCAAATCGCGATATACATTCAAAGAGGTGTATGTAAAATCTTTGTTTTTAATATCGTAGTTTGTCATCAGCCCAATTTTCCAATTAGGAGTGAGCTTTACATCTCCAGTTATTGAAATTGTTTGAATTATTGACATCTTATTTATTTGATTGACATAATCCTCATAACTTTTACCGTATTGCAGGTTGTATGCTAAAGTCATATTCCAAGGGATAGCATGTGTTTGCTTGTTTTCTTTTGTCGTTTTCCCCGATGTTTTAGTTGGATAAAGAAGGTTTGTTAAAGTGCTGTTGTTAAGTTGCCAATTGAGTGATGTTCCCCAGTCGGAGCGAGTTTGTCTAAGCAATTTTTTATTTACATTCCATTCAAATTGATTTAGGTTTTTTCCTACTGAATCAATAATATATGGGTCGAAAGTAGTAAAGTACGAAATATTGATATTGTTAAATAAACGCGTTCTTCCATTTAAAACTAATTTTGACCAATTCAATGAATCTTTAGCTATATCATAAGAAGTACTGATATTTAAATTTTCAATTAAAACAATTTTTTTCACTCCATCACCAATAGTATCTTTTTTTGACTTCACTTTCATTTCTAAATTATTAGATAGCGATAATTGAAGTGCTCCTGATTCTCCAAAAGGCGAATAACCGTAAATTCCGTTCTGAAAAACGGAATAATATGTTGGTGCTTCATCGCCGGGAATATTGTAATATTTGTAATATTTCCATTTGGCTTGTCCAAAGTCAGGACGGTATCTAAATGAGATATTAGGAGTTAAAACATGCCTTACTGCTGTTACGGGTCCTTTAAAAAATTGAAACATGCCGTACAGTTTGCTTGTTATTTGCGTTGAGAATTCAAAATCTCTATTTGCCTTGAAACCCTGAATAGTATCGGTAATTAAGGCTAATTCATTATTGTCCCAATGTTTGTCAAGTGTTTGGAAATACCATCTTTCATTGTATGAAAAAGAAGTTGTAAGGTTAAAATGTTTAAATATTTTTTGCGACCAAGATATCGGAATCTGATGTTTGAAACCGTTTGAGAAATCTTTCCATTCCCACGATTGAAAAAATAATGAATCAACTTTAGAAATGGTGTTTTTGGCATTCATAACATAGTTCATATTTATATTTTCATACCATTTTAGTTTGCCACTAATATTTTTTCTTCTAAACGGAAAAAATCTATTTATAGAAAGACTAAGTTCGGGCAAATTTAAATTAACTTGATGCGTTTGCTTGTTTTGGTCGTGTCTTATATTTGCCGAAAAATTAATGTTATTCTTTATTGTTGTAGAAAAAGAAACGCTAGACGAGAAAGTTGAAGATAAGTAATCATTTGCTGATGATGGATTGTATTTGTTGTATTCGCTACTACCGGCTTTTACATCGGCATTAAATATATGTCTTGGATGTGCTTTTCTATCCTGATTATGCTTCCAAACAATAAAAAAGTCTTTTTGTTTGAAAAAATCAGGTGTTTCTGGTTCTCCCAATTTATTCACAGCATAACTTACATTAAGATGTCCATCGTATTTATAGCGTTTTTTATAATTGGAATTTGTTTTTAAAGCCCAACTTCCTCTTGAATATATATCTCCCAAAATAGAAACATCAACATAATCATTTATTCCAAAATAATAACCACCATTTTCGAGAAAAAAACCTCTGTTTGCTCGTTCTCCGTAAGTTGGAATAATAATACCTGATTGTTTTCCTTTTGAATTTGGGAAGTAACCAAACGGAAGAGCTAAAGGCAAAGGCACTTTTTCTACACTAAGCCAAACTGGTCCCGTAATGATTTTGTCATCAGGAATGATTTTAGCTTTTGTAAAGCATATTTCAAAATGTGGATCGTGTTCGGAGCATGTAGTAAATGAGCCGTTTTTTACAAGAATTACATCATCTTCTTGTTTTTTTATTTCTTTTCCGTGTACATAAGCCTCACTTTCTTCGGTGAAAATATTGGTTAAATATCCTTTTTTTGTATTAAAATTATACATTATTAAGTCGGCTTCAAATGATTTGTCTTTCTCTTTAAATACCGGTTTTCCGATAACTTTATCACTACTGTCTTTTACCCAAGTAGCTCTTAATAATTTTGTTTCAAAATTAATTTCAACATAAGCAGCAGTCAGAGTTATATGCTGATATTCAATAACTACATTTCCATACAATTTTATCAGTCTGTCTTTAGTTAGAAAAATGATAGAATCTTTAGCAGAATATGTTATTTTTGATTCGATTGCTTGTTTTGATTTTCTGTCTGCATTGCTAATGAGTGTATCTTTATGTTCGGTTTTAATTGTATCAGTAGAGTCTTGAACAACAACTTGAGCGTTTATTGCGTTATTGAAAACGCATATAAACAATATAGCCAAAAGTCTTATGAATACTGATAATTTTTTCAAAATCATTGATTTGAAACGAATATTTTTTAATTTTGTTGCTGTTTTTAAAATAAATTTCAAAACTAAACAAAAAATCAGTGTGAAAAGGTTTGCTTTAATATTTATTCATTTAAATATAATATTTTTCTTGCTTTATTCAAATTTATTATTTGCACAAACTAAACAAAAACAAGTATCAAAAGTTGTATTAGATGCTGGACACGGTGGACATGATCCCGGAGCTGTCGGCAAAAAATCAAAAGAAAAAAACATAGTTTTGGAGCTTGCACTTATGACTGGTAAACTTATTGAAACTCATTGTCCTGAAGTTGAAGTGTTTTACACTCGCAAAACAGATGTTTTTCTTGCATTAGAAACTAGGGCTAACATTGCAAATGGCAAAAAAGCAGACTTGTTTATATCTATACATTGCAATGCCAGCAAGAGGACAGAAGCAAGAGGCACTGAGGTTTATGTAATGGGTATGGATAAGTCGGGAGCAAATTTTGAAATTGTTCAAAAGGAAAATGGCGTTATTTTGTTTGAAGATAATTACGAAGAAAGATACGAAGGTATAGACCCAAAGTCTCCAGAGGCTTATATAATTTTTAATATGTTTCAGAGTGCATTTAATGATAGCAGCATTAGGTTTGCTTCAAAAGCGATGGATGCATTTAATAAAAATCTCGGTTTGCTTAATAGAGGTGTCAAACAAGGACCGTTTCTGGTGCTTTGGCGAACAGCAATGCCGAGCGCACTTGTTGAAGTGGGTTTTATATCTAATCTTGAAGAAGAAAAAATTTTAATGTCAGAGCAGGGCAAGCAAAAAGTGGCTTATGCTATATATTCAGCATTTGTAAATTACAAAAGCGAAATTGAAAATAGCAAGTTGAAAGTAGTATCTTTTCAAGAAGCTTTTGGATTAAAGGCAAAATCGGAGCAAGAAGGTAAACAAGAACCCGAAGCTCAAAGTAGTGATACCAGCATATATTACAGAGTGCAGTTATTCATAGATTTGCAACTTCTTTCTCAAAATGACGAACGCTTCAAAAGTATTGAAAATGTTGAACATTATTTTGAAAATGGATATTATAAGTATGTAGTCGGAAAATATCCTAAGATTGATGCCGCATTAGAATTGCGAAAAAACATGGTTGAAAAGGGCTTTAAAGATGCTTTTGTAGTTGCTTTTGAAGGCAGTAAGAGAATAGATGTGTCAAAGGCTAAAAGTATAACCGAATAATATTTCAACATAATTGAAAATATATTTTGAAAAAAATTAATGTTTTTCGTAGAAAATCAAAATTTCAAGAGGATAATAATTCTGTTTATCAGATTTTATGGAATAAATTCACTAAGTCGAAGCTTAGCATGTTTTTCTTTTATTTGGTCATTGTACTGATTGTTTTGTCAATATTCGGATATTTTATTATTCCTGACTCAAGCCCTTATGCTAATCGCCAACATCTTGAAATTTCATTGCAATATCCGGGCTTTAAAGTTGATATGTTAAGTATTGTCAATAACGAAAATCCCGAAAAAACTAATTTTTTTCATACTTTGCTATATGGCAAAAAAGACACAAAAACATTTATTCCAATATATAACTATAATATTCAAAATGACAGTATAGTTGTTGAAGTTTATACGGGTATGACCCCCAACGAAGGCATGATTTACAAATACCATCTTCTTGATGTTTGTTTTCCTTTGGATATGGAAGCAAACATTGAGCAAATGGAAAATAAGTATGAATATACTGATGTTTTAGGCGAAAAGAGGAATATTGATAAAAGTGTGGTTTTGAATTTAGTTAGGGACAAGCATATCGTGAATAAACGATTTATTTTGGGAACAGACAAATTTGGAAGAGATGTGTTGAGCCAGTTAGTGATTGGCGCAAGAGTTAGTTTGTCGGTGGGATTTATTGCTATTGCCATTTCTCTTTTGATTGGAATTGCTTTGGGTGCAATTGCAGGATATTTTGGAGGACGAATTGATGCTTTAATTATGTGGTTTATTAATGTTGTATGGGCAATTCCTACTTTGTTTTTAGTGATTGCTATTACATTTGCTTTAGGAAAAGGATTTTGGCAAATATTTTTTGCTGTCGGATTAACACTTTGGGTTGAAATTGCAAGAATAGTTAGAGGACAGATTATGTCTATCAAAGAAAAAGAATTTGTTGAAGCTGCCATTGCTATGGGTTATTCGCATACTCGTATCATTTCTAAGCATATTTTGCCTTCTGTTATGGGACCTGTTATAGTGGTTTCGGCTGCTAATTTTGCATCAGCAATTTTACTTGAATCAGGTTTGAGTTTTTTGGGCATAGGAATTCAACCTCCAATGCCAAGCTGGGGAACAATGTTAAGAGATAACTATGGCTTTTTAATAATGGATTATGCCTATCTTGCAATAACTCCCGGAATAGCGATAATGCTTTTAGTTTTATCTTTTATGGTAATTGGCAATGGCTTGAGAGATGCAATAGATGTTAAAGAAGTTACAGTTAAAGCAAAATAATGAAAAAAATATTTTTTGTAAATTTGCTATTATTATGAAAAAGTTACTAATACAAATATTCGTTGTCGCAATAAGCCTTATATCTATTAATGCTTTTGCACTTGATCATTATAACAATGATAATTATCAAGATTTAGATATATTATCGGAAAAAGAACTTAATGATTTGTCGCGCGAGTATGTGTATAATGATGCTGAAAAAGCATTGGAGTGTGCAACAAAAGCATTAGAAAAAGCTACAGCAAATAAAAATATAGAAGAAGTGGCTTATGCAAAAAATAATATGGGAATTATTTACTTTAATTGGGGAGTTTATGAATATGCAATAGCTTATTTTATTGAGGCATTTCAAGCGTTTAAAGAAGTTGATAATTCCGAAGGCATCTCAAAAGTTATGAATAATTTTGGAGTTTGCATGAATACTATGAATCGCCCCGACATTGCTTTGCCTTTATTTCAATTATCATTAAAGATTCAGAAAACATATAAAAATTACGAAAACATTGCAGACTTATGGTCAAATATTAGTTTAACCTATTCTTATTTAAATAATGATTCGCTATTGTTTAAATATAATCAGCAAGCTCTTGATTTAAGCAATAAAATTGGTTATTCCAAAGGAAAAGCAAATGCTTTGAATAATTTTGGAGTTTGCTATGAGCAAATAGAAATGTTAGATTCTGCTTTACATTATTATACAGAGGCATATTTAATTTCCAAAGAAAGTCAAGAAACCTATCAAACATATATTTTTCTTCAAAATCAGGCAAGTATTCTGGATAAAATGGGAAAGCACAAAGAAGCATTGAAAATATTGCACTATGGATTTGACAAAGTAATTTCTTTAAATGTGCCAGCTGCCGAGCAATCTTATAGCTATTTATTTTCAAGGATATATCATAATCTAGGAGATTATAAAAATGCTTATGAGTATTTTCAAAAGTTTTTTGATAAAAAAGAAGAAATAATGGGTGAGCAAGTTAAACAAAAGTTTAATCAGATGCTTGTAAACTTTCAAAAAGAGCAGTATCAAAGAGAGTTAAATCTTTTGAACGAAAAAATTCAACTCAGAAAGGGTTTGCAAATAGCTTTGTTTATAACAGTGCTGATTTTGGCATTAGTTATTGCTCTTTTAATAGTATATGTAAAAATGAAAACAGCTTTAAATCGAAGAACAGAGGAATTAAGAAAAATTGAAAAAGAATTTTTGGAAAACCAGTTAGAACTACAAGAAACCAAAGCAAAAAAGGAAAAAAGAGAATTACAGCAAACTATTTCACAAAAAGAAAGAGAATTAGTTAGTGCATCTTTGAACTTAGTTACTAAAAGCGAAGCAATAGTTGGAGTACAGACATTTTTAGATGAACTAATTGAAAGTGGACAAATAAATAAGAAATCAGATATTTATAAGCAAATCAATGAACTAATCAACAATTCGCATCGTACTGATACTATGTGGAATGATTTCTTTTTGCATTTTGAAAGCGTATATCCCGACTTTTACTCAAAACTTCAAGCTAAATACCCACAACTAAATAATAATGATTTAAAGTTTTGTGCCTATCTTAAAATCAATCTCGGAAACAAAGATTTATCGCGTATATACAATATTACAGAACATAGCGTAAAAATAAAAAAATATCGTTTAAGAAGAAAGTTAAAACTTGACAAAGGCGAAGATTTTTTAAGTGCTTTGTTAGTCTAAATATTTAATTCTTGTTTTTAAATGTACAAGCCTCTATTTTGTCGTTGGCAAAACGAAGATATGAAAAATCGTGAAACCAATTGCCGATATTAAATAAAGTTGTTTTTTCATTAATTTCAACTTGACGAGGGGTGTGTTGATGTCCAAATATAAAATAATCAATATGTTGCTGTTCTAAAATTTTTTTTGCATGTACAATTTGAGCATCAGTTAATTTGATTTCATATAATTTGTTAGCTTCTGTTTTTTTAGTGTTTGCCCGTCTGCTTCTTTTACTAAAATAATTTGCAAGTCCGGTAGAAAAATTTGGGTGCAATCTTGCATATAGCCATTGAGCAATAGAATTTCTAAACAAGTTTTTAATAAACTTATAGGATAAATCACCGGGTCCTAAACCATCACCATGAGACAGATAAAGAAAGGAGTTTTCTATTTTGCTTATTTCATTCTTGCGATGAATTTTTGCATGTAATTCTTTTTCAAAATAATCAAACAACCACATATCATGATTGCCAATAAAAATGTGTATAGAGATGCCTTTATCCGCTATTTCGGCTAATTTGCCGAGAAGTCGAATATAGCCTTTGGGAACAACATGCTTCCATTCAAACCAAAAATCAAACATATCACCCATAATAAAAAGCTGTGTAGCATCTTGAGATATGCGTTCTAACCATTGAACAAACAACTTTTCTCTTTTTAAAGAGGCATAATAGTTTGGAATACCAAAGTGCATATCAGAAACGAAATACACAACTTCTTTTTTCATTTTCGACAACTATAAAATATTTTTAACAACTTCTTCTAATTCATCAATATTAACACCTGTTTTTACAATTTTTCCTTCTTTGTCAATTACAATAATATATGGAATAGTTGTAACATTGCAAGTTTTCACAATGGGCGAATGCCATTCTTTGAGGTCGGAAACATGAACCCCTTTTAGTTTGTCAAATTCGTAAGCCTTTTTCCATATTTCTTTGTCAAAATCAAGGGATACAGTGTATAGCATTAGGCTTTTATTTTCATATTTCTTGATGATTTTATTGATTTCTGCATTATTTTTTCTGCAACTAGCACATTGAGACGACCAGAAGTAAATAATGCGAACTTGTCCTTCGTAATCAATAATTGAAATGGGTTTGCCATCATAGTCTGCAAGACTAATTTCGGGAATTTTGTTTCCTGCTTGCATTCTTTCTTTGATAGCTTTTTGCTCTTCCATGATATATTTATTTCTTTCAACCCTAGATGATAGCTCAAACATGTGAGAATTGCTTGGATATTGTTTTTGTAATTCTTGAGCAACAAGTTGAAATAAAGAAATATTCTCAAATTCATCAACAACTGGCACTTGTCCAAAGGTTTGATATAAAGCCATAATAGATGCAAGAGAATTTGGATTTTTATTGACAAAATCAATAACAAACTGTTTTTGTTGTTCGTATATGCTAAGAGCAATGCTGTCTAATGAATCGCGAACTTCTAATTTATTATTGTCGTATTTTTTCTTTTCCCATACTATTGCAAGTGAATCTAATAAAATATAATTTTGAAAAGTGTTTTTATGCAATTCTTGTAGCAATAAAGACCCGGGCGAACCATTGACGGTATATGTGGCAGGCAAACTTCTGATGTCGCCCGAAAGCTGAATGTTTTCTTTATGTTCGACCAAAAGATTGATAGAGTTTTGTTTAGTCGTTCTCAAAATTATAAATGTTGCTTCTTCGGGCTTAATGCTAAAACTGAAATTTCCACTTTCCTTAATAATGACAGAGTCGAGTAGAATATTTTCATAAGGATTGATTTGTTCAATGTACAAGGTTTCGCCTTTTGAATACAGAAATTGTCCACTAATTGTAACTTTTTTGTTGGAATGGCGATCGCATTTACATTGATAAGTCAATATTGTAGTGAGTATTAGTGCGATAGTTAAAAAGATATTCCTTTTCATAAATTGGTTTTTATCAATGCAAATTTACAAGAATTTATTGAAATGAAAACTTGTGTGTCTTCAAGAACCTTATATATGGGGAAAAACTCATATATTGCAAGGGTATATCTTTTAATTATTTAATCCTACGCTAAGCTATCTTGTATTTTAATTTGCAAAGCCTTTTAATTTGTTGTATATTAGCACTTTTATTTTTGAGCTATGATAAAGCGAACTCTTTATTTTAGTAATCCTGTTTATTTATCTGTAAAAAACAAACAGTTGCAAATAGAAAGTAGAGAACTCGACAAAAATACTGCTTTATCAACAATTCCTATCGAAGATATTGGCTTTGTTATTCTTGATAATCAACAAATTATTATTACACAAAGAGTGTTGCAATTGCTTCATGCAAATAATTGTGCTGTAATGGTGTGCGATGACAGACATTTGCCAACTAGTTTGTTATTGACACTATCTGGAAACACTTTACAATCTGAACGATACACAGAGCAAATTAATGCAAGTGTTTCTTTGAAAAAACAATTATGGCAACAAACGATTATAGCAAAAATTAAAAATCAAGCATATTTGCTGAAAAGTCAAGGAGTTGAAATATCAAATATGTTGCAATGGGCAAAAGTTGTTACTTCGGGCGATGTAAAAAATCATGAAGCAAGAGCAGCAGCATATTATTGGGAAAATATTTTCAATCAAAATGAAAAATTTAGACGCGAACGCTTTGGTGAAATGCCAAACAATTTATTGAATTACGGCTATGCTGTATTGCGTGCTGTCGTTGCTCGTTCAATCGTAGGTTCGGGTTTGTTGCCAAGTTTGGGAATACATCATCACAATCGCTACAATGCTTTTTGCTTAGCTGATGACATAATGGAGCCGTACAGACCTTTTGTTGATAAGGTGGTGTTAGAAATAGTTAATTCATACGAATTTGAAATAGAGGAATTAGGGTCGCTGCCTCCTGCGATAAAAAAGAAGTTGTTGATTATACCAGCTCTTGATGTAATTATTGATAATGAAAAAAGCCCTTTGATGATTGCCACACAACGAACAACAGCTTCATTGTCAAAATGTTTTAGAGGAGAAGTTAGGAAAGTATTGTATCCGGAAATGATATGAATAATATATTAAACGAATATAGAGTTTTGTGGATTTTAGTATTATTTGACTTGCCAACTGAGACAAAAAAAGATAGAAAAATTTATGCAAAATTTAGAAAAAATCTTTTGCAAGATGGTTTTACTATGTTTCAGTTTTCAATCTATCTACGACATTGTCCGAGTCGCGAAAATGCCGATGTACATCTTAAGAGACTTAAACGCTGGTTGCCCGAAAAAGGTCATATAGGAATTTTAACTATTACCGACAAACAGTTCGGACAAATGGAAATATATTATGGAGAAGAAAAACAAAAAGTGCAAACAGGTTGGCAACAATTGGAGTTGTTTTAAAAAAAAGAGCTAAGACTTATTTTGAAATTATTAAGTTTTATTGATTTTTTTAAGATGTTTGTAAAGAATTTATAAAATAAAAACGAGGCACCTTGCGACGCCCCGTAGTAAATGTTTTCACAACGGAATAATCCTTATTGTGAATTGGGTCATTTTGTAAGTGCAAATATAATATAAAAAATTCATATACGAGCAAATTTTTATATTGATAAAAAAATAGGCAAAAAGTGAATAATTTTATTAATTTTATAGAAATTTTTGAACAACTTAATACAACAAATATATGAAAAGAGTTTTAGGTTTAGATTTAGGTACAACCTCCATAGGTTTTGCTTATGTGGAAGAAGCAGAAAATGATAATGAAATATCTTCAATTAAGCAAATCGGAGTACGAGTAAACCCTTTGACTACTGACGAACAGAGTAATTTTGAAAAAGGAAAATCTTTTTCAATAAATAAAGATAGGACATTAAAGCGAGGAGCAAGGCGAAATCTCAATCGCTATCAAGATAGGAGAAAAAATTTAATTGAGGTTTTGAGGAATATAGATATTATTAATCAGAGTACAATTCTTACGGAAAATGGGAAAAATACTACCCATCAAACTTGGGAATTAAGAGCAAAATCTGCTTCTGAAAGAATTGAAAAGGAAGAATTGGCTCGTGTATTGTTGGCAATCAACAAAAAACGTGGATACAAAAGTTCTCGAAAGGCAAAAAATGAAGAAGATGGGCAAATTATTGACGGAATGGCGGTTGCAAAGCAACTTTATGAGGAAAGTATGACTCCCGGACAATTAATTTTTCAACGATTGATGGAAGGAAAAAAATCAATCCCTGATTTTTATAGGTCAGATTTACAAGCCGAATTTAACAAAGTGTGGAATTTTCAAAGGCAATTCTATCCTGAAATTTTAACCGATAGTTTTTACGATGAACTGAAAGGGAAAGGACAAAAAGCTACTTCTGCTTTATTTTGGAAAACATACGGCTTTAATACTGCTGATATCAAAGACTTAGAGGATTGTTTAAAAAACGAACAAACTATTAAACTGAATAAACGAGAACAAAAGAAATTACAAGCCTATAAATGGCGAAGTGAGGCAATTTCTAAACAACTTGAAAAAGAGGAGGTTGTTTTTGTTTTGACAGAAATAAATAACAATTTAAATAATTCAAGTGGTTATCTTGGGGCAATTTCAGATAGAAGTAAGGAATTGTACTTCAATAAACAGACTGTTGGTCAGTATTTGTATCAGCAAATCAAGGAAAATCGCCATACACCTTTGAAAAAACAGGTGTTTTATCGTCAGGATTATTTAGACGAATTTGAGAAAATATGGGAAATTCAATCTAAGTATCATTCAGAATTAACAGAAGAACTTAAAACAGAAATTAGAGACATTATTATTTTTTATCAAAGAAAATTGAAATCTCAAAAAGGTTTAATTAGTTTTTGTGAGTTTGAAAGTAAGGAAATTGAGATAAACGGCAAGAAAAAAACAGTTGGATTACGCGTTGCTCCAAAATCTTCATTTTTGTTTCAAGAGTTTAAGATTTGGCAAAATCTAAATAATGTAGTAATACGCAAAAAGGGAAGTAAAAAACGCACAGTAAAACAAGATAATCAGGCAAGTTTTTTTGAAGAAGAAAAAGAAATATTTGTTCTTGATTTAGAGACAAAGCAACTTTTGTTTGATGAATTAAATCTTAAAGGGAGCTTAAAAGCTAATACAATTATCGAACTGTTAGGTCATAAACCTGCTGACTGGGAAATGAATTACACTCAATTAGAAGGCAATCGCACCAATAAGGCATTGTATGAAGCATATTTAAAGATTTTAGAAACAGAAGGTTATGATGTAAAAGAAATTTTAAAAGTAAAATCAAATAAAGATGAAGTTGCATTGGACGATTTAAATATTCCTGTTGTTAAAATCAAAAATATGGTTCGGGATATTTTTCAAGTATTAGAAATTGATACTGAAATTTTAGAATTTGATGCAGAGTTAGATGGAAAGGATTTTGAAAACCAAAAGTCTTATCAATTATGGCATTTGTTGTATTCGTATGAGGATGATAATTCTCAAAGTGGGAATGAAACATTGTATAAATTATTGGAAACGAAATTCGGTTTTACAAAAGAACACAGTCAGATTTTAGCTAATGTTTCATTGCAAGATGATTATGGCAATCTTTCAACCAAAGCAATACGAAATATTTATCCGTTTATCAAAGAAAACCAATACAGTACAGCTTGTGAATTAGCAGGTTATCGCCATTCCAAACACTCTTTAACCAAGGAAGAAATAGAAAATAGACAATTAGATGATAAATTGGAACCCTTAAAAAAGAATAGCTTACGCCAACCTGTAGTGGAAAAAATTCTCAATCAAATGGTTAATGTAGTTAATACGCTGATTGACAAGGAAAACAATAATTTAGAGGCAGAAGGAAAAGAAAGAAATTTTCGTTTTGATGAAGTTCGGATTGAATTAGCTCGTGAACTAAAGAAAAATGCCAAAGAAAGAGCAGAAATGACAACTAATGTTAATGCGGGAAAATTAGCTCATGAAAAGATTTTCAAGATACTACAAACAGAATTTGGTATTAAAAATCCAACCCGAAACGATATTATTCGCTATCGTTTGTATGAAGAATTAAAGAATAATGGTTATAAAGATTTATATACAGACAAGTATATTCCAAGGGAAATTTTATTTAGTAAACAAGTGGATATTGAACATATTATTCCACAATCTCGACTGTTTGATGATAGTTTTTCCAATAAAACAATTGTGTATCGTGAAACCAACTTAGATAAAGGCAACCAAACGGCATACGATTATATAGAAAGTAAATTTAGCAATGAAGATTTGGAGAAGTATGTAAGTCGAATAACTTCGTTAAACAAAACTTGGTCTAAAGATAAACCAGAAGAAGGAATTTCCAAAGCAAAATACAAAAAGTTACTTAAAAAGGAATCTGAAATCGGAGATGGATTTATAGAAAGAGATTTAAGAGAAAGCCAATACATAGCTAAAAAGGCAAAAGAAATGTTATTTAATATAACTCGCTCTGTGGTTTCTACTTCGGGAAGTATTACGGACAGATTGCGTGAAGACTGGGATTTAATTAATGTAATGAAAGAGCTGAATCTTCCCAAATACAGAGAATTGGGACTTATAGAAATGGAAGAGCGTAAATATGGACAAACAGTAGAAGTAATCAAAGATTGGACAAAACGAAACGACCACCGCCATCATGCCATGGACGCTTTGACAGTTGCTTTTACAAAAAGAAGTTTTATACAGTACTTGAATAATTTAAATGCAAGAAGAAAAGATGAAAACGATGAGGGAATTAGTAATACGGGTAATAGAAAATCAATTGAAACATCAGACCTTAAAATTTCAACCCGTGATGTTTTAGGCATAGAAGAAAAAGAAACCGTTACTATAATAGACGATAACGGTAATAAAAAAAGAGTATTTAAAGAACCTTTATCTAATTTCCGTCAAGTTGCCAAAAAACATTTGGAAGAAGTACTTATTTCACATAAGGCTAAAAATAAAGTTGTTACCCAAAATATTAATAGTAACCTCAATTGTAAAAGATGAGGACGGCAAAGAAAGAACCATAAAAGGGCAAATCGTAAAAACCCCAAGAGGACAACTACACAAGGAAACGGTTTATGGTAAATATCGTTATTACGAAAGCAAAGAAGAAAACATTGGTGCAAAATTTGATAAAGACACTATACATAAAGTTTCAAATCCTTTATATAGAAAATTACTTTTAGAAAGATTGGCAGCAAATGACAACGACCCGAAGAAAGCCTTTGCAGGTAAAAATGCTTTGAGTAAAACACCAATTTATTTAGATGAAGCAAAAACAAAAATACTTCCCGGAAAGGTAAAATTAGTTTGGTTGGAAGAAGATTATTCCATCCGAAAAGATATTACACCTTTATTATTTCAGGATTCAAAGAAGAATGATGTTTTTTCAAAATTCATCAACAATGTTATTGATAAAGGATGTCGAGAAGTGCTAATAAAGAGATACAATGAATCGAAAATATTTGTAGAAGAGTTTAATAAAGCCGTAACAGATAAAAAAGACAAAAAGAAAGTTTTAAATGTAGCTTTTTCTAATCTTGATAAAAATCCGATTTGGCTCAATAAAGAAAAAGGAATTTCGATTAAACGAGTTACGATAAGCGGAGTAAAAAATACCGAACCTTTGCATTACAAGAAAGACCATTTAGGTAATGATATTTTAAATAAACAAGGGAATAAAATTCCTGTTGATTTTGTGAGTACGGGAAATAATCATCATGTAGCGGTGTATCGTTCACCTGTTTTGGATAAAAAGGGACAAGCAGTAGTAGACGATAACGGAGAGCCTAAGTATGAATTACAAGAAAATGTTGTTTCGTTTTATGAGGCAGTAGTACGTGTTAATGAAGGCTTGTCAGTAATTGATAAAACGTATAATCAACATGTGGGTTGGGAGTTTTTGTTTACCATGAAGCAAAACGAAATGTTTGTTTTTCCGAATGAACAAACAGGATTTAATCCCAATGAAACGGACTTATTAGACCCAAGCAACAAAGCGATTATCAGTCCAAATTTGTTTAGAGTACAGAAGTTTTCAAAACTTGTTTATGGAAATTCAGCTGTAAGAGAATATGTTTTCAGACATCATTTAGAAACCACAATAGATGACAGAAAAGAATTAAAAGACATTACTTTCAAAAACATAAAGAGTTTACCCTATTTTGAGAATATCGTCAAAGTCCGCATCAATCATCTTGGAGATATTGTATCGGTAGGGGAGTATTGATTATGAAATCAAAAAAACCGGCTCTAAGTCCGGTTTTTTTGATAGAAAACAACATTTTTTAGTTT
>CAZKDV010000038.1:0-10284 GCA_964551645.1 uncultured Bacteroidales bacterium
TCCCAAGATATTCCATCAATTTTGCTTCACCTCCAGGAAAACCTGGTTGTTCTTCAACAATAGTAAAAATCTCAGCTTCGATAACTTCTTCTTCAACCGCCTCAACTGCTGGTGCATAATATTCTTGTACAACAGTTTTTTGGTCTGCTTCAATATCTACAAAGAAATTATCTTCAACTTCAACATCATCTTCAACTATTTCAATTTCAGGAGCCTGTGGAGGTGGTGGCTCTGGATCTTTTTCTTGTCGAGTTATTTCCATTTCTTCCTCAATTACCACAATTTCTTGTGTTTGAAATACTGATTCAGACACTTTATCATATCGTTTCCATTCAAAAGCAATTAAAACAACTGTTAATGAAAAAACTAAACCTATTTGAAAAAATAAATTTTTTCTAGGTTCTAAATCTTTATTTGGATTTTTCTTAACTTCCATAAAA
The DNA here is from genome assembly GCA_964551645.1 of uncultured Bacteroidales bacterium. GTDB lineage: Bacteria > Bacteroidota > Bacteroidia > Bacteroidales > DTU049 > CAZKDV01. Next base: position 441 of record CAZKDV010000038.1, read on the forward strand.
CATTTTTATTATCTAACTACAAAAATATGAACTTTATTATACTTTATTAAGTTTTTTATTTTTAATTTTCAAATATCTTAAAATAAACGCACAAACAATACTTATTCCTACAATATTTGCAATAATATCTCCTAAATCAAACTGCCTATTAGATACATATTGCTGCATAATTTCTAAAACTACCGAATACAATATTCCAAAAATCAAAATATACTTCAAATATTTCTCTTTACTATAAGCTATAAACCAAACAAAAGCAAATACTCCAAAAATACAAACATGAATCAGTTTATCTATATTTTTGATTTTTAGCCAAGGATATTTAATATTTTCTGATGAATCAATTAATAATATTGTCGTCAAAAAAATCGTATATACAATAGCTAAAGATAGCTTAATATACTTTGATTTTGGCAGCAATAAAGCATTATGCAATAAATGCTTTATAGCCTTCAGCATCTAGTAAGTCGCTTATCTCAGAAACATCAGTAAGTTTTACTTTGATAATCCAACCTGCTTCGTAAGGAGATTCATTTATCATATCTGGATTATCTTCTAAATCGGCATTACATTCTAATACTTCGCCTCCAACTGGCATATAAATATCAGATACAGTTTTCACAGCTTCTATTGTTCCAATAGTATCTCCTTTTGATAAAGTTTCTCCAACAGTATTAATTTCGACAAATACTATGTCTCCAAGTTGTTCTTGAGCATAATCAGTAATTCCGATATAGGCAATATCGCCTTCAATTCTTAACCATTCATGGTCTTCTGAGTACTTTAAATTATCTAAAATGTTCATAAAAATAATATTAAAAAGTTTTTTTATTGTTATACATATAATTTTTTAGGATGAACGCTTAAAATTGGGATTGGAGAATGATTAACCATTTGTTGAGCAAAAGGACCAAGTAAAATATTTGAAAGTGCTGATTCTTGTTCAGTCATAATAACAATTAAATCTGCTTTCTTTTGTTCTGCAAAATTAAGTGTTGCAGCTGTAATATTTGTTGCTTTCAAAGTATTTACAGAAGTTTTTATTTTATTAGTCTTAAAATACTCTATCATTTGCCTACAATAGTTATCGACCCTAGTTTTTATAGCAGACACAGATGAAACATACAAGCCAAGTACCATAATCTCGGCATTTGTAGCTTTAGCAATTTCTCTCGCAAAAATCGCTTTTTGTCTAGTTTCTTTTGTACTATCTACTGGAAATATAATTTTTGAAATTTTGCTCGGGACAACATAACCTTGTCTTACAGTAAAAACTGGGCATGGAGATGCTGACACTATTCGGTTTGCATTACTTCCAATCCACAATTCTTCAAATCCAGAAATACCGTGTGTTCCAACTATAATATAATTTGAATCATTATATTTAGCATGTGAACCAATTTCTTCAAATATCTTTCCTGAGCGTATTTTAAACTTTAATTCTCCAGAATGCAGTTCTTTACTATATTTTTTCTCAATTTCTTGAAATCGTCTATGCACCTCCTTCCTATATGATCCAAGACTATTATCAAATATTGAATCTTTAGGAGTCGGCTTATCCACCCAAGTCATAGTAATATTTGCTTTCATAGCATTTGCAAGAAAAATTGCATAATTAAGTGCATTCATTGCACCTTTTGAAAAATCCATTCCAACTAGTATTTCTTTTTCCATAGCAATTAAGTTTTAAATTTTATGCAAGTTACAAAAAAAAGTAAATAGAAGCAAAATATTATTCGATTATTTGATAAAAAAATTAGTCTGAAACGGCATCGCCTTTTCTGGTAGAATAATTGATTTTGAATGCACTTGCATATCTCAATTCTTGCTTAACATCAGTAACAACTCCCATCTTAGTAGCTTTATCAACTTTCAGAGATGTTGTTAAAAAATGTCTATCTACTTCATTTCTTGCAAGTCGCTCCATAGTAATAAACTCAGCAATATCAGATGTTCTAGCATAACTATCATTTAACTGAATACGAGGTTCAACACCGTAAATAGTTGTATTCATAGGTTCTCCTATATAAATATAGCTAACCAAAGCTTTTCGTTCAAGTTTTTGAACTTCTGTTGCTGCGGGAACTTTAATTTTTACATATAATGTTGTTTCTCTAATAGTTGTAATAACCATAAAGAAGAATAGGAACATAAATATAATATCAGACATAGAACCAGTGTTGATTCCAGGAACTGTAGGTTTTTCATCTTTTTTAAATCTAGCCATTACTTACTTCCTCCTGTATCTTTAGGTTCTGCTTCTGATATTTTCAATGGAATTGCTGTTCTAATAGCAAGTTGTTGTTCTGGATCTTTTATGTCATCAAATTTACTTCCAAACCTTTCCATAGAAAGTTCATCACGAATTTCATTAAAAGCCGCCGTCAACTCATTTTGCACTTTTATATACATTGAATATGAAGTTCCTCTATCGTTTTGCAGAGAAATAACTCCTCTTGAGACAGGATATTTTCCGAGCAAATTAATTTCTACCATTTCTTTTTCTGGTAGCTTAGGGTCATTATATGTATTCAAAATGAATTTTTTTGCTTCTTTCCTAAGAGTTTTAATGTCTCCTGGTTGTTTTCTAACTAATAGTTGATCGTGTGCATTAATCAAAACTACAAATGTATTTCTTTCTTTAACTTGCACATCTACTTGTTCAACTGGTGGAGGTGGCAGAAGACGATTAATACCCAAATCAGTATCTATAGAAGATGTCAACAAGAAAAATGTAAGGAGCAGAAATGAAATATCTGCCATAGATGCTGTATTTAATTCAGGTGTTTTTCTAGCCATAATAATTATTTTTTTAGAAGTCGTGATATTTGAACATATATCAATGTTCCTACAACTCCGAGCATTAAAATATAAAGACTAATTACAGCGCTTCCAATAATTTTGCTGTATTTTGGATTTGTCTCAGTTTTATCAAAGAAGTTCATAGATACATCGGTTGAAGATGATAAAAGATAAGCTATAACAAATACAGCTAGCAATATCAATATACCAAATAATGAACTTTTGACATTTTTAAAGTCCTTAACTATAGCCATAACTGCAAAATAGAATATAATAATTAATGCAATTATAACCAAAATATAAGTTAAGTACAATCCTATATTTATAAGTGAATTCATATTTTTATATTATTTTGATTTATATTTTACAATCATATCCATAAAACTAATGCTTGAATCTTCCATGTCAGTAACAAGTGATTCAATTTTCGCTACTAAATAGTTATATAAAATTTGTAAAATAATAGCAGTAATCAAACCAAATACTGTAGTAATAAGAGCTACTTTCATACCCCCGGCAACAACTGTAGGAGAAATATCACCTGCTGTTTCGATTGCATCAAATGCTTGAACCATACCGACAACTGTACCTAAGAAACCTAACATAGGTGCTACAGCGATGAAAAGAGAAATCCAAGAAAGATTACTTTCAAGTCTTGCCATTTGAACACCACCATAAGACACAATTGATTTTTCAATTATATCAATATTTTCATTTAATCTATCTAGTCCTTGATAAAAAATACTTGCAATAGGACCTCTTGTGGATCTACATAATTCTTTAGCTCCTTCAACACCTTTAGAAGCAAGTGTACTTTCAAGGTTAAGTAAAAGTTTTTTTGTATTAGTTGTGGCAAGGTTTAAATAAAGGATTCTCTCAATAACAAGAGCTAACCCAAGTATCAGACAGAGTAATATTGGGGTCATCCAGCCAGGACCACCTTCAATAAATTTTTCTTTAAGTCCTTGGTGAAAAGATTTATGCTCTTCTACAAATTCCTCTTCAAATTCAGCAGAAATGTCAGTAACTTGGGGAGTAACTTCATTTGCTTCATCAGTAACTACTTCAGTGTTTTCTGCATTATTATCAGCTTCTTGAGCAACTAAAGTAAATGTTGCAAATGTAAACATAGTTGCAACTACAAATAATGAAATTAGTTTTTTCATAATCGATGTTTTTTTCTTGGTTAATTATTATGTATTAAAAATTAGTTTGCGGAGAGAAAGGGATTCGAACCCTTGATTCGCTTTCGACGAATACACGCTTTCCAAGCGTGCGCCTTCAACCACTCGGCCACCTCTCCCCAAAAACAAATATCATTCATTTTTGGAGGGTGCTAAATTAATACTTTTTTTCAACTTGCAAATCATTTTTAATAAGTTTTTTTAATCTTGATGAACTTCAATAGATTTTAATAAAAAACCTCAAACTATAAAGTATATAATCTGAGGTTTTAAATAACAAATAATAATATTTTTTATTATTCTGTTACAATACTAACATAAGAGCGATTATCTTTTTTTCTTTTAAATTCAACCGTTCCATCAATTAATGCAAAAAGTGTATGATCTTTGCCAATTCCGATATGATCACCAGGGTGATGTACAGTTCCTCTTTGGCGTACAATTATATTACCAGCTTTTGCAAATTGACCACCATATACTTTTACGCCTAAGCGTTTACTATGTGATTCTCTTCCGTTCTGCGAACTACCAACTCCTTTCTTGTGTGCCATAATTTTATATTTTTATAGTATTATTAACTAATTTATTTTCAATATGATTTTTTTACTTCGCCGAAGTAACTATATCTTCAATAAGTATTTGTGAAAATTGTTGACGATGTCCATTAAGTTTTTGATAACCTTTACGGCGTTTTTTCTTGAAAACAAAAACCTTATCTCCTTTTTTATGAGCTAAAACTTTTGCAACAACTTGAATACCTTCCACATAAGGCTTTCCAACAGTAACTTTACCATCTTCATCACTAAAAAGCAATATATCTTTTAATTCAATATTGACACCTTCTTCAATATCAAGACGATGAACAAATATTTTATTGTCTTTCTTAATCTTAAATTGCTGACCAGCAATATTTACAATAGCATACATAATATTTCATTTTCCAAATTGGTTTGCAAAAATAATACTTTTTTATTAAATGGAATGAATTTTTTAAAAAATAAATGCTAATTTTAGTTAGATGCTATAAAATTAAACATATCGAAGTTTGACAAATCTATTCTATTTTTCTTGCACAAATCTATTAATTAGAGAACTTAGAGATTTGAACGAAGGTTTGTTAATGTCCCAATGTTTATTATTTATTGTATTCTGAAAAAAACTCAAAGCTGAATCTTTATCCTCAAACTTTGATATTTCTTCAATAAAAACTTCGTACTCGATTTTGTTTCCATTGAAGAGTTCATTTATATATGTAAACCTATCGTTAATTCCTATCGCCTTTTTTAAATCTTTAACAGGATTGCTCTCAAACTTATTGCCAATACTTGTGTCTTCAGCATTGTTGTGTAATTTATCATGCAATGAAGTATTTGAAGTTTTAAATTTATCGTACAAGATTTGATTTTTTTCTCCTGATTGTGGTTCTACATCTAATACATTATTAACTGCTTCATTTGTTTTTTCTAAATCTTCAATCTTTTTATCTTGTTGCTCTTCAACAAGCTCAATGGTATCAGCTACTGTTTGAATATCTTCTTGAATTGTATCTTCTTCAATAAAAACCTCTTCTGACTCAACTAATGCCTCTTCTACTTTACTTACTGCAAAATCTTTTTCAATTATTACATTATCTGTTTTTTGTAAGGTATTTAACAAATTATATATTTCTTTGAGAGAATGCTGAAGGATATCAATATCAAATTTAGATAGTTCATCTTTTGATTTAGAATCTCTGATGGTTTTAAACTGCTCTTGAAATATATCAAAATATGCAATTAATTTTTCTTTTTGCTCGTAAAATTTCATAATCTTTGTAAATTTGTCATGATTTTTACAAAATTACAATTTTAAAATAATTGCTTACAATGTTTTTAGAAAAAAGAATAAAAAAAGAATACCGACAAGGTTGGATTGAAGTGATTTGCGGAAGCATGTTTTCGGGTAAAACAGAAGAATTAATCAGAAGACTGAAACGAGCCCGATTTGCAAATCAAAGAGTTGAAATATTTAAGCCTGCTATTGACATAAGATATAGCGAAATAGATATAGTCTCTCATAACGAAAACGCTATTTCATCAACTCCGGTAACATCATCAGAAAATATTTTATTGCTTGCTCACGAAGTCGAAGTAGTTGGCATTGATGAAGCTCAGTTTTTTGATGAGCAAATAGTTAGTGTTTGCAATACATTAGCACAAAACGGAACAAGAGTTATCGTTGCTGGGCTTGATATGGATTATTTAGGAAATCCGTTTGGACCAATTCCATCGCTACTTGCCATTGCCGAATATGTTACAAAAGTGCACGCTATATGTGTTGAATGTGGAAATTTAGCACAATACTCATATAGAAAAACACATAATAAAAAACTTATTATGCTTGGAGAAAAAGAATCATACGCCCCATTATGTCGCAGATGTTTTAATGAACTTAAAACAGAACAATACATTTAATTATAACTTATAATATCATAAAAAATCTTTATGTTGCATATATATCCATCGCATCAAATAATTATGTATATTTGCACTTATTATATATAACTATACTACTATGAAAACTAGAAATTTAGATCAAAAAAAAATTACAAGTGTAGCAAGTAAATTCAGAGCAATTTCTCACCCAACACGCATTGCAATAATATATTTATTAGAAATTGAAAAAGAATTAAATGTAACTCAAATATACACAAAATTAAACTTAGTGCAAGCTGTTGCTTCTCACCACCTTAGCATATTAAAAAACAAAGGAATTGTAAATGCTCGTCGAGATGGAAAAAATACATTATATAGCTTAAAACCTAATTTAATTGTACAAATTACAGATTGTATAGAAAAATGCGGATAATTCTATTTCCTGCCAAAATCAGCCTAAATCTCATCTCATATATCTGTTTGCCATTTTAATATAGTATATTCAGTATTATTTTTTTTTAACCAAATAAGTGCCCTTTCAAGCATTTCTGCAATTTGAGAACTTGTTTCTATTTTTGTTCGTATTTCTTTAAAGTTTACATTGCATAGAGATTCTCAAAAATATACATTATTAACATTCAATTGCTTAGTATTAAACTCTAACTCCAATATTTACTTCAATAAAAAAGTATTATTTGAATTCTCATATAGACACTTGATGAACAACTCGCGATTTTATCATAAAGTGTAAACGATTAAATATATTGGCTTCACTCATACCGCTGTCAAAGTCAAGGAAAAGCAGATTGAGATTGGGGTATAATTCTCTGGTTCGTTTTTCAATTCCTTTGGAAATGATATGATTAGCTATACAACCGAAAGGTTGCAAACTGACCACATTGTTGATTCCATTTTGGGCAAATTCGGCAAACTCAGCAGGTATGCCCCACCCTTCACCAAACTGAGCATTCAGACTGATAATTTCAGATGCATTTAGGGCATCTTCGTGAATGTTAGATATAGGGATAAAGTATGGATAATGAGCCACTTTGTCTTCCATTTTTCGAATCATTTTATATACAATTTTCTCTGCAAAATCCATAATGAATTTTGGAATTTTACGCTCTTTTACATCTCCTTGTATTCGTGCTTCACTATTAGCAAATGAGTTAATAAAGAATTTTGTGATTGGTGGCAAAACCGGCTCAACACCTTGTTCTACAAGCCAATTGACAATATTTTTGTGCCCAAAATCGTTGTATTTCACATAAATTTCGCCAACAATACCTATGCGTTGCACCTCTTTTCGACTATTGATAGCTAAGAACTCATTGGCAGCCATTTCTGCCAGTTCATAAAACTGATTTACATCGTTCCTTTTCAATGCCTTAACGCCCAAATTCAAATACTGCTTTTGCAAACGTTTTGCCCCACCTTTTTCTGTTTCTCTTGGTGCTGTTGAATAATAGAATTGCGAAAGACAATCGGCGTATATAATTGCTGCAGCAATTACTTTGATATATTTTCGCCACTTAATTTCAAAACCGGGTTGCTCATGAAGTCCGCTTGTCATGGAAACTGTAATCACTGGAATATCTTCAAGACCAGCAGCAATCATTGCTTTTTTAAGTAGAGCTACATAATTGGTTGCGCGACATTGACCTCCTGTTTGTGTAATAGCTAAGGCTATTTCATTTCTATCGTATTTATTTTGTTCTAGAGCTTTCATCAAATCACCAACAACGAGAGTTGCAGGGTAGCAAATTTCATTATTAGAATATTTTAGTCCATACCTAACAGATTCATAATCGCTTGGTGGTAGGTTTTCCATTTTATAACCCATTAGTTCAAAAGCGGGAGGAATAAATGGCGAATAAAAATCACCAAACCAAGGTGCTAAAATAGTTCTATGGCGTTCCTTTTTTGTAAATAACTACGTTTGAATAGGAATTTCCTTTTTGTAAACTTCGCTACTATTTTTAAACTTCAAACTCTCAACAAGAGAGCGAATACGCAGACGGGTTGAACCAATATTATTAATATCGTCCACCTTTATTATTGTTGCATTTTTCCCATTTCGATATAAAATATCATTTACTTCATCTAAAATAAAGGCATCGGGACCACAACCGAAAGAAGTTATTTGTACATAACTAAGATTTTGTGGTGCTTCATTGGCAGCCCACAAGGCAGATTTGAATACACGGTTAGTATATTCCCATTGCATCACGCTTTGCACCTTGTTGGTGTTTACTTGCATATCCCGAACTATATCTTCTGTAATAACATCAACACCGAAATCGGTAATCATATCTGCAATTTTATGCTGAATGAGTGAATCAATATGATACGGACGACCAGCTAATAAAACTACTAAACGATTTTCTGTAACGGCATCCTCGAGTATCTCTTTTGCACGGCAATTTAACTCATGTTCGTAGTCATTTTGAACTTTTAGAGCATTTTTAAAGGCATTTTCAAATTGAGTTGAAGTAATATTTGGTAAAAGAGTTTTTAAGTATTTTTCACTCGCTCTTTTCATCAGTTTTTTATTGGCAAAGGTAAAAGTTGGAGCATCTATCGGAATATTAAAGTTTTTTTCTGGGCTGATTGCACTTTTTATTACATCTGAATATCCAGTAACAATCGGACAATTATAACTATTATTTGTCTGTGTATCTTCTTTATTTTCAAACACAATATAGGGCATGAAAATTCTATCAACTTTTTTATCAATCAGATTGTAAATATGCCCGTGCGAAAGTTTGGCAGGGAAACAAATATTATCAGCCATAACAGTAGCAATGCCTGTTTCGAACATTTTCATGGTTGATTTGTCCGATAATACTAATTTTATTCCGCAATCGGTAAAAAGCCTGTGCCAAAATGGATAATTTTCATATATTCCCAAAATGCGTGGAATGCCAAGCGTTATCGTTGTATCATCTTCCACCGTAGGACGATCGAAAAGCAGTTCGTACTTTTCGGTGTGCATATTAGTACCTTTAATTATGTTTGAGCCAGAATTTGTAAATATTTTTTCACATTTATTCCCTGCATAAAATCTTTCACCATTATTAAACTTAAAATGAGAAACCGTACAGTTATTTTCACACCCATGGCAGACTGATTTTGAAGTTTTATACTCTTTTGGTTTTGCCAATTCCTCTAATTTAACAATATGTGTTTCGCCTTCCGTAAATTTTTTACATGCGTAAAGTGCAGCACCATAGGCACCCATCAATTCGGGAACATCTGTAACCATTACCTCTTGTCCCAACTCTATTTCCAAAGCACGCAAAACAGAAAGATTGCGGAAAGTGCCACCTTGCACCATTATATGCTCGCCTAAGTCTTTATAATCCTTGAGTTTCAGAACTTTGTTGAGACAATTTCCAACAACAGAATAGCCCAAACCAGCCGAAATGTCAGCAATAGTAGCAC
>CAZKDV010000038.1:10294-20701 GCA_964551645.1 uncultured Bacteroidales bacterium
TTAGAGTTCATAAATACTGTGCACCGTGTTCCCAAATCACAAGGACGTTGCGACTCTAATGCAACTTGTGAAAAATCGGGAATAGAATAATTCAATGAATTGGCAAAAGTTTCGATAAATGAACCGCAACCAGATGAACAAGCTTCGTTAATTTCCAATCGTTTAATAATTCCATTTTCGATAAAAATCGCTTTCATATCCTGTCCGCCAATATCCAAAATAAAAGAAATTTTCTCATCAAAATGGTATGCACCCATATAGTGAGCTATGGTTTCGACCATACCGAAGTCTAAATGAAATGCTTTTTTTATCAAATCTTCACCATAACCAGTAACGCAACTACCCAACACTTGTATATTAAGATTTGCCCGCTTTGCCTCTTCCAACAATTTATTTAAGCCAATTGCAACTGCATTTAGCGACAATCCTTCATTTTTGGTATAATATTCAAAAAAAACACGATCTTTTTCATCGGTGGCAATAATTTTTGTTGTGGTAGAACCGCTGTCTATACCAATAAAGCAATTGGGACTTTCTAAATCATTAATATCAATGCGTTTTATCCTATATTTTTCTTTGGATTGCTTCCAATTTTCAAACTCAGAAACATCATTGAATAGCGGTTTTAAATAGCTTTTGTCAAACGACAAACTCCTTTTTATTTTCTGATTAAAAATGGCAATATAGTCTGAAATCAATTTTACATCTTCGTTATTATCTGCCAAAATAGACGCACCCCAAGCAGGCACAACTTCAGAACTTTCGGGAATAATCACATCTTCAGTTTTGAGTTTTGCCACCTCAACAAAGGCTTTCCTCAGCGAAGGAATAAAAGTGAATGGTCCACCACACAGAAAAACGGTGGAAGTGAGATTGTGTCCACGAGCAAGGGACGTAATTACCTGCATACTCACCGCATGAAGCACAGAAGCAGCTATATCTGCTTTACTAACATTTCGAGCTAATAAATTTTGCACATCTGTTTTTGAAAAAACTCCGCAGCGTGAAGCAATGGGATACGTTGTTACAGCATTTTCTGCAAGTAAATTTAGCTCATCTATATCAACATTCAGCAAGGCGCACATTTGATCAATAAAAGAGCCAGTGCCACCGGCACAACTGCCATTCATACGGATATCAGGTGTTTTTCCTGCTTCAAAAAATATCATTTTTGAATCCTCGCCACCAATATCAACAAAGCTGGTAATCTGTTGAAAGTGCTTGTAAATTACTTCACACGATGCAACCACTTCCTGACAAAATACAAGACCAAATCTTTCAGAAAGCCCCATACCAGCAGAGCCAGTTATAGTAAGTTTAGCAGATAAATTGCCCAGTTTATACAGCATTTTATTAAAAACCCGATTTAATGTTCCGCTAATATCGGCATGGTGTCGGCAGTATTCTTTATAAATAATATTGTAAGAACTGTCTATTACAACTACTTTTAGAGTAGTAGAACCTACATCAAGACCGATATTTATCAGTTTTTTTTCTTTATGATTTAAATCTTGTGTGTTATCGTTTTTCATCTCTTTTTAACTAATCAATTTTTAAATATTTTATTCATTCTTTTTAATCATTTGATTAATTTGTGAGTAAAAAAATTAACTTTTAAGTATCATATTTATCCATAAAGGAATTAGTTTTTTTCTTTCTAACATTAATTGGGTAAAATCTTCATTCGACATATTATTAATTCCTTTTAATATCGGTTTTCCTAAAAATGGAAAAATAATTAAACTCCATAAATTCATCAAGTAATGAAAAGGGTTTGATTCCGAAATTTTATCTAATGATACAGCTTCCTTAAACTGATTAATAAACACTGAGTTCATTATTAAATCTATAAAAGGTAGCTTATTTAAAATTTCATCACTATTATTTCGCATTTCATATAACATGAAAATGGGAATATTAGGTTCTTTTATAATAAAATCAATATAATTTGAAGTTATAAGCATTATTTTTTCTTCTAATGACGTATTTTTATTATTCATTGTCATTACCATACTTTTTGCAAAATCAGAAATTGTTTCGAGCATAATAATGTCAAACAGTTTTTTCTTACTGCGAAAATAGTAATTTAGAAGAGCAAGATTAATATTTGCTTCTTCCACAATATCCCTTGTGCGCGTAGCCGCAAAGCCTTTTTTATGAAATATTGTTCTTGCAGCCTCTTTAATTTTTTGTTCTGTACTTATATCTTTATTTTTATTTTCCATCATAAATTTTTTACGGCACAAAAATATAAAATAAATCAATATGAAACAAATGTTTTAAACAAATGATTAGATTTTTTTATATTGATATTATAATCTTATAATCAGAGTTTTATGTTATTACTATTTGTTTTTAATTTGATATTAGAGCTATTTACTGATTCTTTTTATAACTCAATACTGCCCAAACATTAAAAGCTATGGCAAAACCGCAAAGTACAAAAAACTGTGGCAATAATTCTTTTAGTGTACTACCTTTAAGATAAACGGCACGCATTACTTCGATAAAATATTTGAGTGGATTTAAAGCCGTAATGGCTTGTGCCCATTCCGGCATACTGCTAATTGGTGAGAAAAGTCCGCTTAATAGAATGATAATCAATAATAAGAAGTACATCACAAACATCGCTTGCTGCATAGTATCTGAATAGTTTGAAATGACAATTCCCAAACCCGAAACGGCAAGAATATAAATAATAGAATAGAGGTAGATTGTTGCGAAACTGCCCGGAATCAAGCCATAGAACAACGCGGTAAGCCCCATGGTGATGGTTAAAATCAACACGCCCATTACCCAATAGGGAATCAGTTTGGCCAAAATGAAAATAGCTTTGTTCATCGGCGTAACATTGAGCTGCTCGGTGGTTCCCATCTCTTTCTCGCTGACGATATTCAGGGCAGGTAGAAAGCCGGTAAGCAGGGTAAGCAACATCACAAAAAGTGCGGGAATCATAAATGCCTTATAATCAAGCGTTGGGTTGAATTTGAATTGCGGCTCCACTTTCGACGACTGTATGAGAATGCCCTGTGTAGCAGTTAATTCACTTGTAAAATCATTGAGAATGCCCGACAGATAGACGCTGCCCAAACCGCCTTTCATACCATTCACGGCATTGGCCGAAATCATTACGTTCGTCTGCCCCGAGCGATACAATTTTTTTTCAAAATCCTTTGGGATTTCAAGGATTATATCGGCATTTCCTGCATCAACGCTTTCCATTGCATCTTCGCTTGAAGCGGTAATTTCAAATAAATGAAAATAACCCGAAGCGGTAATTTTATGGATTAATCGTTCCGAAAATGTGCTACGGTCATTATCTACTACGCTTAAGCTCAGGTTTTTAATTTCCTGATTTACAATCCAGGGAAAAACCAACATATATATAACGGGTAAAATCAGTATTACTCTCGAAATAAACGCATTCCGAAATATCTGTTTGAACTCTTTTTCCAATAAAAACTTTAACATCGCACTTAATTATTTGCTTAATCTAACATTAAATTTTTTTAAACTCACTGCTAATAGTAAGATTGCCATGAAACCCAAAATGGTAAATTCCTTCAATACAAATTTAGCACTGACACCTTGTATCATCAGCTTTATTACACCTTCAATATACCAGCGATTGGGCGGAATAACTGAAATCCATTGCAAAATTTTCGGCATACTGTCAATCGGAAATATCATCCCCGAAAGCAGCAACGTGGGTATCATCATCACCACACCTGAAAAAATCATGGCTGCAACTTGCGTTTTAACAATATTGGACACCAACAGCCCCAAGGTTAATCCCACGAAAATAAATAGTAAGGAAAAAAGAATCAATAGGAACAGACTTCCTTTTATGGGTACGCCAAGCACGAATACCGACAAAAGTAAAATACTTGTCAAATTGATAACAGACAGCGAAAAATAGGGAGTTATTTTTGCCATAAGAATGTAAATGGGCTTAACCGGCGAAACGAGTAATACCTCCATGTTACCCATCTCTTTTTCGCGGACAATGGAAATGGACGTCATCATGGTGCAAATCAGTACCAACACAAGTCCCATCACGCCCGGTACAAAATTATATGCACCCTTCATTTGCGGGTTGTAGAGCATTTTAATTTCTGGAATAATACGTAGGGGATGCAGATTCCCGCTTGCAATTTGAGTTTTACTTGCTAAATCTAAATAAGCCGTGTTAATAATATTAGAAGCATAATTTGTAAACGTACTCGCCTGATTTGGGTCGGAAGCATCGGCTATAATTTGAATCGCCGCATCGCCGGTGTGGAACAGATTACGCTGAAAATTATCGCTAAACACAACAACCAATTTCACTTCGCCCTTTTGAAACGCCTTTTCGACCTCTTCTGTACTGTTCAACTCGCTTACAAGCGTGAAAAACTTGCTTGCCGCTAACTGCTCGGTAATTTGCCGGGTAGCTTCATCTTTCGAAAAATCGAGTATTGCCATAGGCGTATTTTTTACTTCGGTAGTTATGGCAAAACCAAATAGAATAATTTGAACAATTGGCATCACAAGCAAAATCAAAATCGTTCGCCGATCTCGTAATATGTGATAAAACTCTTTTTTTACAAATGCAAAAAATTGCTTCATAATTTTTCAATTAAAAATTAAGAATTAAGAGAGTTTTTAGCGAGTTTGCTTTTCGTTGTAATGATTATCTTTGAGAGAATTTTGCACAACTCTTCCGCGTCAAAAAGAAGGCTATCTGCCTGTTCTTTTGTCAAATAATCGGTAGCAAAAAGCAATTTAAGCCAATAAACCGTTTCCCGTGCTTCTTTGTAGGATATGCTTAATTTCGATAAAAAATCTTTGTCGGATTGTCCCCCAATTCCTTCTTCAATATTCGCGCCTATCGAAGTTCCGCTTCGCAATACTTGTTTTGAAAGCACATATTCTTTTTGATCTTCGCACAAAAATTTGTACAATTTCACGATTCTCACTGCGAAAGCAAATGATTTTTCCTGTAATATATTATATTTTGCCATATTCTTTGTTATTATTTCTCTTAATTTTTAATTCTTAATTTTTAATTTTCTTTACGTACAGCCTTTCTCGCCAACTGTTGAAAAACCTCATCCATGCTTGTTGCGTTGAATTTTGCTTTCAGATTTTTTGGAGTATCTAATGCTTCTATTCTACCATCCACCATAATTGAAACTCGATTGCAATATTCCGCTTCGTCCATGTAGTGTGTTGTAACAAAAATAGTTATACCACTATCTGCTGCTTCGTATATAAGTTCCCAAAATTGACGGCGTGCGGCAGGGTCAACGCCACCGGTAGGTTCATCGAGAAATACAATTTTGGGTTCGTGAAATATGGAAACCGAGAAAGCAAGTTTCTGTTTCCAACCTAAAGGCAGGGACTTGACAAGGGTATTACGCTCATTTTCAAAGCCAAGATTGTTTAAAATTACGGTTGTTTTGCTCTCAATCTCATCTGATTTCATACCATAAATTCCACCAAAAAGTCGTAAATTTTCCCATACTTTTAAATCATCGTAAAGTGCAAATTTTTGACTCATATAACCAATGTTTTTCTTCACCTGCTCTGATTGTCGTTCAATATCGAAACCAGCCACTGTTCCGTATCCCGAAGTGGGTTTACTCAAGCCGCAAAGCATACGCATAGCTGTGGTTTTTCCAGCACCATTAGCCCCAAGAAAACCAAATATCTCTCCCTTAAAAACCTCAAAACTGATGGCATCAACCGCAGTAAAATTGCCGAAAGATTTTGTTAGCTTATCAACTTTAATAATAGCCGATTCTGAATTGACAGTTGAGAATTGAGAATTGACAATTAATGCCTCTTTATTTTTCTTATACTGTTTATTTTCCATATTTTGATTTTTTCCTTCATTATCAATTATCAATTGTCAATTTTCAATCAGTGCCATAAAACAATCCTCAATTGTTGGTGCAATTTCTTTTAATTCAATACCAATTTGTTTATTTTCCTTTTTCAAATCATCTTTAAAAACCACGTGCAGTGAATCTCCAAAACTAAATACTGAGCGTACATTATCATTCTCTCGCAACTGTTTTAGAATCTCGTAATTATTATCTGCTTCTACTGCAAAAACCTTATAAGGAAAATCGGCAATGATTTTTTTGGGCGGATCAATCGAAAGAATTTTACCATTTTGGATAAAGGCTATGCGGTCACAAAGTGAAGCTTCGTCCATATAAGGTGTGGAAACAAGAATGGTAATTCCTTGCTGTTTCAAGCGTTTCAACATTTCCCAAAGCTCTTTGCGACTCACAGGATCTACACCTGTTGTTGGCTCATCTAAAAAAAGTACAGTTGGTTTATGAATAAGTGCACAACTTAATGCTAATTTTTGTTTCATTCCACCCGAAAGTTTTCCTGCTCTACGGTTTTTAAAAGGTTCGATTTGCTGGTAAATATCCTTAATAAGGTGGTAGTTTTTTTCAATAGTTGTACCAAAAATCGTTGCAAAGAAATTTAGATTTTCTTCTACTGTTAAATCCTGATAAAGCGAAAAACGTCCCGGCATGTAACCTACACGTTTTCGAATCTCCTTGTAATCGCTTACCACATCTAATCCATCCACCGTTGCAGTTCCGCTATCGGCAAGCAATAGCGTAGTCAGAATGCGGAATAGGGAGGTTTTTCCTGCTCCATCGGGACCAATAAGTCCAAAAATCTCGCCCTTTTCCACTTTTAAAGATATCTCGTTAAGAGCGAGAACCTTACCATAATTTAAGCTAATATTATTTACTTGAATCATTTTTTAATTGATAATTGATAGTTGATAGTTGACAATTTTTCATTCTCTTTTTAAGTTTTTCTTTGTGCTTTTAACAATGCTGATTAAGAGTTGTAAAATTTCGGAACAATCTTCATGAATGGATTGGAAAACTTTTTCATCAATGTATCCCGTATCTTTCATCAACATCAGCCAATATTCCCGTTTCGTTAGCTTCTTTAAGTGCAATGTTCATTTTATTCAAAAAGTCCGCTTTGGTTTGAGCATATTCCGCTTCTTTAATTAAAGCTCCGATAGCTGTTCCACTCCTAAGTACCTGTTTTGAAAGCACAAACTCTTTTTTATCCTCAGACAAAAACTTGTATAACTTCACAATTCTAATTGCAAAAGCATACGATTTAACTGCAACTATATTTTCCATATCATTTTTTCTTTTGCTATTAATTCTCCATTGTCAATTATCAATTATCAATTAAAAGAAACTTCTCCATACATTCCTTTTTTGATATATCCATCATTTTTTACTGCAATTTTTACCATATAAACAAGATTTGCACGTTCATCGCGTGTTTGAATAGTTTTGGGTGTAAATTCGGCTTTGTCGGAAATCCAGCTTACAGTGCCTTCATACTCACGATGGTCTGATTTTCCCATATCGGAAAAAACCTTTACCTGTTGCCCAATTTTTAGTTCAGACAATTGATCAGCAGCAATATAAGCTCGCAAAAACATATTTTTCATATCAGCTAATTTAAACAAGGCTTTTCCCTGAATGGTAAATTCACCCACCTCGGCATATTTTCCCAATACGGTGGCTGTTACAGGACTTTTAATTACTACATTTTTTAACTGATCTTCAATTTGTGCCAACTGTGCCAAAAGTGATTGCTGTTCGTTGCTCAAGCTACTGTTGCTACTTTTCAGGGTTTCTGTTTGGGCTGCAATTTGTTTTTCGAGTGTGGCAATTTGTGCGTTAATATCGTCTAACTGTTTTTGATTAGCGGCATTTTCTTTGATTAGCTGTTCAAAACGCTCTTTTTCACGGTGTGCTGCGGATAATTGTTCTTGCAAAACAGCAAGTTGCACAGATACATTTATCTGACGATTGTCCATTGCTTTTATGCTTGATTGTAATTGCACTTTTCGCCAATAGAGCTGTGTGGTATCAATCAATCCCAGAGTTTGTCCCGCCTCAACTTCCTGCCCTTCCATTAGGTTGAATTGCAGAATTTCGCCGTTAGCTTTTGCTGAAACAATAATTTCAGTTGTTTCAAAAACACCGCTTGCATCGTAGCTATTGTTTTTGTTGTTGCAGGCAGAAAACAGAATAGCGACTAAAAAAAATTGTAAATATCTCATGTTGAAAATTATAGTTCTCATCTTTTAAAATTTTAATTATTGGTTATAAATTTTAGATTATAAATAGCTTGTAATAGTTCTAATTCGTGTAAAATTTTATCTTGCTTTGCTAAAGCTTCGGCGTTAGTTTCACGTATTAGGTCGGCAATAGTGGCTGTGCCATTATTTACCTTCGCCTCTATGGAACGTTTTACTGATTGTCGTAATGCGATAATCTCATCATCATCGGAAAGGAGTTTGTAATACTTTTCAATCTCATTTTGTTTGCTTGTAGATTGTAAATTGTTGTTAAAAAGGAATATTTCGCGTTGCACCGTTAAGCTACTCTGTTGTGTATTTAAATTGCTCAATCGGTTTTTATAGGTGTAAAAATTACTGATATTCCACGACATGCGCAACCCACATATATAATAAGGTGTGAATCCATTTTCCAACATATTTAATCCAGGATTTCCATATCCACCTGTAAGAAATAAACCTAATTTAGGCATCAAATCAGCTTTTATTAAACGGTTTTGAGCCTCAAAAAGCTTTAATTTACTATCGAAAAGAGAAAGTTCTGGACGAATATTTTCTTTCAAAGCAGTTTGTTTAATAGTCGGTTTTTGTAGCAAAATTGTTTCCTCTAATTCTTTGCCGATGAATGCAGAAAGCATTGTCAAATATGCTTTTTTATTATGAGTAATCTGAGTTGCAAGCTGTTTTGCTTTTAGTTGCTCTACCCGAACGGCATCTAAATCACTTTGATTAGCAAGTCCCCCATCAATAAGGGATTTTACGCGTGTAAAACTTTGTTGTAGTTCATTTTGAAAAATATGATTTTGTTCCAATAGAGCATCACACATTAAAATACCAAAAAAAAGTTGATTTATTCGCTCTTTTACAGCATATAAATTTACATTTAACTCTTCATTTTCCACCAATGAATATGCTTTAATTTGCTCACTATACGCCTTTGTAGCACCGCCATCCCATAAGGTTTGCGAAATATCAAGTGTAATTCCGTACTGATCTTTACTTAATTCAGGAATTGACATATTTGCCAAAGCTGGTATGGGTATTTGAGAAAAATCAAGCGGTATTTTTGTAACATCCGACTGGTAAGTTGCCTTGGCATTGAGTGCAATTTGTGGAAGCCATGCACGTGCTGCATTTGTTAAATTATAGTTACGACTTTGCTCCAATAAAGCATATTGTTTGATTAACGGATAATTTTGCTCCGCCAACTGATAACACTGTTCTATTGAAAGCAAATTGTTTTTCTGTGCATTCAAAACCGTTACCGAAAGTAAAAGGATAGCGGTTATCCACAATTTTAATTTGAATTTAATATCATTTATCATAAGGGTTATTATTTTGATTTAATCAATTGTTTATTAATAAGGTAAAAAATATTACTGATAAAACATGGATTTTATCCAGATTGGGATCATCTTTTTTCGATCTTGCATCATTTTTTTATACAGTGCTTCATCCGCCTCACCAATCTGTTGTAGCAATGGTTTTGCTATAAATGGAAAAATAATCAAACTCATCAAATTACTCATAAAAATCATTGGATTTACTTCTGTAATTACACCCTTTTCAACTGCTTCCTGATACTGTTTATAAAATACAGAGTCCAAAATTATTGGTTTAAAGGGTAGTTTTTCCATTAAATTAACCACATTATTTCGCATCTCATTTAACAAAAAAATAGGTATATCTGGCTCTTTACTAACAAAATCAATGTAATTTGAAACTATAAACTCAACTTTTTGTTCCAAACTGCTATTCTCATCGTTCAATGCACTTGCCATAGTGTACATAAAACTACTAACCGTTTCCATCATAATTATTTCAAATAATTTTTTCTTACTACGGAAGTAATAATTAAGCAGTGCTAAATTGATTCCCGCTTCTTCTGCAATATCCCTCGTACGTGTAGCTGCAAAGCCTTTTTTGTGAAAAATAGTTCTTGCTGCTTCTTTGATTTTTTGCTCGGTGCTTAAATCTTTATTTTCCATTGCAATATTTTTTACGGCACAAAAATATAAAAAAAATCAATATAAAACAAACGATTTAATCAAATGACTAAATTTTATTATTGCAAATAAAAATAATCTATGAATATACAATAAAAATCAAATATTTACCAGATTTTTTCTGTACTTTTGGTTTACCTAGATTCAAGTTGTAAATGCAACTTTTTTATTTACAAATTTAGAGAAAAGATTTTTAGGATTATCATAATTTAATTTTTTTCTTGGTCTTTCCTGACTTCGACACTGGGTCACCCAAAATTAAAATCAAACAATTTT
>CAZKDV010000039.1:0-20516 GCA_964551645.1 uncultured Bacteroidales bacterium
TCAGAAGTTAGATATATTTTATTGAAAAAATCATTCTTTAAGGAAGCAGAAGAATTATTTGCTATAGCCGAAGAGAATGCAAAATGGAGATATAAACAATACAAACGACTTGCTGAATCACAGTTTTAATTATAAATTAAACTAATCAAGAAGCATTCTGTATGTACTCAATATTACGGAATGCTTCTTTTTTAATAAAGAAATAAAAAATGGAATGGTATCAGGCATTATTACTAGGACTTATTCAAGGTTTAACAGAATTTTTACCTGTAAGTAGTAGCGGACATTTAGAAATATTTAAGTCTATACCTGGAGTAAATATAGAAGAAAGTTTATACTTTACTGTTTTGGTACATGGAGGGACGGTTTTAAGTACAATTGTTGTTTTTCGAAAAGATATTGCCAAACTTTTAGGTGGTTTTTTTAAATTCAAATATAATACTGAAACAGACTATCTTTTGAAAATTGCAGTATCAATGATTCCTGTTGCAATTATTGGTTTGTTTTTTAAAGACTTTGTAGAAAGTTTTTTCAGCGAAGGCAATGTTGCATTTGTCGGATTTATGCTTTTGATTACTGCGGCATTACTTGGTTTAACTTATATCAATACCAAAAAAAACAGAGCAATAACTTATTTTGATGCTTTAATTATCGGTATAGCCCAATCAATAGCTGTATTGCCCGGTATTTCTCGTTCGGGAGCAACCATTTCAACAGGCTTATTATTAGGAAATGACAGAGGCGAAATTGCACGATTTTCTTTTTTAATGGTACTTATTCCAATTCTTGGAGAAAATTTTCTTGAAATTATTAAAAGCAATGTAAATACAACTGCTATTCCAATCGAATCATTAATTATTGGCTTTCTTGCTTCTTTCATTGCCGGAATATTTGCTTGCAAAACAATGATTGCTCTTGTTAAAAAAGGAAAAATGTATTGGTTTGCTATTTATTGTTTATTAATTGGATTGATTTTAATTTTTGTTTTATCATAAAAAAATATTTAAAATATGAGTAATGAGTTTGAAAGAGGCAAATTATTGTTGATAGATAAACCCTATTCTTGGACATCATTTGATGTT
Organism: uncultured Bacteroidales bacterium; assembly: GCA_964551645.1. Classification (GTDB taxonomy): domain Bacteria; phylum Bacteroidota; class Bacteroidia; order Bacteroidales; family DTU049; genus CAZKDV01. Next base: position 1,083 of record CAZKDV010000039.1, read on the forward strand.
GTCAACTCAATTCGATTAGATTTGAAACGAAGATTGGGAATTCACAAAATCAAAATAGGACATGCTGGCACATTAGATCCTTTGGCAACAGGCTTGGTATTAGTATGTACAGGTCCGTTCACAAAAAAAATATCTATATTTCAAGAAATGCAAAAGGAATATATAGGACAATTTACATTGGGTGCAACTACTCCAAGTTTTGATAAAGAAACCGAAATTGATGCTACTTATCCAACTGAACACATTACTAAAGAAATGATTTATGAAGCGGCTCTTTCTTTTATTGGCACAATAGAACAATATCCTCCATTATATTCAGCCGTAAAAATTAAAGGCAGACGCGCTTATGATTATGCTCGTCAGGGTGAGCAAGCTGAAATTAAACCTAAACAAGTAACAATACACGCTTTTGATATTTCTATTATTGAAGGTAATGTCGTAACTTTTAGAATTCTGTGTAGTAAAGGAACATATATTAGATCAATAGCAAGAGACCTTGGTGTAAAATTAGGTTTAGGTGGATATTTAAGTCAATTAAGGCGCACAGCAATAGGAGATTACTTAGTAGTAAATGCTATTTCTCCTTCCGAATTTGGAATATCCTTAACAGAAATCTAATATCTTATTCTATAATTTTAACCCTAATTCCTTCTGAATGTGAAATAAATTCAGGAGCATACATGCACTGAATTGTAGTGATGCCATTAGAAAAATTACCTGATACAGTTGCTCTTAAAGGATATTCAAAAATATAAGTTCCTTTTCGCAAATAATCAGCGAAGAAATTAGTTGCCACATCTCGTGTGCTTTCGTAATACCATAGTCCATCTTGCCATTTGTATTGAGAAATTACATTAATTGGTTCAAATCCCGAAGCACGCATGTCTTTGATATGAACATATTCCATATCTCTATCAACGCGAATAACTAATCTTACAATCACTTTTTCACCTATGTGAATAGTATCATCTTTTTGCACACTTTTGAGTTCCTTGCCTTGAGGGGTAGTTTTTTCTACAAAAAGTTTCTTTTCTATACTTAATTGGGTTTTATGACTACTAACTTTATCCAGTTTTTCAAAATATTGCCAATACAAAGCACCCCAGCTAATACCTTCATCATGCTTAGAAACCTTGACTTTTCCCATTTTAGGCTTAATTTCGTTATCTTTCCAAGATATATTGATATATCCTATTCCGCGTTCTGCTTTGTGCTTAACATCAATTACTTCATCTCCTATTGTAATATCAACATCAGGCTCGACACTTAGCCAGTCGCTACCTGTTAATAAAAGTGCATAAACAGCATTTGCAGTTGCCTTAGTCGTTTTCCAATCTTGCACCTGCTTTTGCTTTAACAACCAAGTTTTTAAATTATCAACAATAGCAGTATCTCTTGCGATTTCGTAAAATGCTTCAATGAGTAAAGATTGTGTTTCTATATGTGCTTGCCACCACGAATATCCGCTTGTGTTTTCTTTCCAATACATTCCAAGTTCATCACTAATAATAGCTCTTTCTTTAAGAGATTTCAATATTTTTTTAGGAGTTTCTTTATCTCCCATTCTATGTAGTGCAAGTGCTGCCATACCTTCGCCATATAAACCTGAACCAAGCCAATATTTAGTTAGTTGTTTTTTATAATAATCAACAGCTTCTTGTGTGTTAGAAGGAATATTAAAATCATTTAAAAAGAAACTACGAGTATATAAATAATGAATAACAATAATTGAAGGTTTTAATTCATCTAATTCCTTTGCAGAATAATCATTTTTCAGTTTATTATATTCATTTGCTATTTCGGTATCAAGAAAGTTAATTGATGACTGCATCATTTTTCTCAAGCGAACATCTTTTTTTAAGTTAATTGCTTGTAAATGAGCAAGATGCCCAAATCCTGAACTTATATATTGGGTGATAAATCTACTAACCGGCAAACCATCAAACCAAGCCCAAGCGCCATCTGGGTTTTGCATTGTTTCAAGTTTATATAATGTCCTTTCATATTCTTTTGACATGGTGTTTATATCAAACAAAAGAGCAATTCTTTTTTTTCTTTCTGTTTCATCAGCAGCTTCAATAACCCAAGGTGTTTCTTCTAAAAGTATTTGTTTTAATTCTTGATTTTTTTCAAGATTTGAGATCAATATTTCCGAATTTGAAATATTCCTCCATACATCAAATACTTTTTTTATTTGCGGCTTTGATTCTACTATAAATTTTGAAAGTGTATTTGCATATAATTTTGTAAAAATCTGTTCAGAACATTCGTGCTGATATTCCATCATATATGGTATTGCTTGCACAGCATACCAAGCCGGATTTGCAGAAAACTCCAAAGTTAATTTGTGATGCTTTAATGTGTTTGAAAATTCGGACTTTGTCAATTTATTATGTTCAAACTCTTTAGTTTGCTTTGAACGAATAAATAAAGGCAAACTTTCTGTTATGAGAATATCATTTGTAAGTATTGGTAAGATATGTTCTTCTCCATCAGAGAATTTATCTGTTACTGCCACAATTTTACAAGTAATTGCTTGTATTCCAGATGGAATCATAATTTTCCACGACACATTTGTCGAAGAGTTTGCTTCTACTGAAAACTGTTTTTCCGAATTTGCATTATCAAATTTTACATCTATTGGTTTTTGAGTTAGTGCATCTAAAATAGTAAGTTTTGCCTTTCCACTTTGAAGAGTTTCGCTTAAATTTGTTATTTTGCTTTGTACAATAATAGTATCTCCCTCTCTGAAAAAGCGTGGCAAATTAGGAGTAATCATTAATTCTTTTTGTGCAACAAGTTCGTTTACACAATCCCCGACTTTCAAATCTTTGGTGTGTGCTAATCCCAACATTCTCCACTTAGTTAGTGATTCGGGCAAGGTAAATGAAATGACTATTTCGCCATTTTCATTTGTCCGCAAATCAGGATAGAAAAATGCTGTTTCATTGAAATCACCTCTAATTACAACATCATCAAATTGAATATCTGCACTTTGTTGAAAGTCTTCTTTACTTCCAGTTTCTTGATTAAAAACCTTATCGCTTTCTGTTTGTTCTATATTTTTATTTACACTAAAGTTTTCTTCTGCTAAAGCAGCTGTGCTATATGCAATGCTTCTCGTATTCCTATTTCCCCTAAAAATAGGATAATTAAAATAAGTTAAATTATAGGTTTTTAACTTTTCATATTGTTGAAAATTAAAGCTAATTTGTGGATTCCATTTATTGGCTATTCCGATACCAGAATAACTAACAAAAGATTCAGATGCAGAATATTGCAATGAAGCATAATCTGTATAATTAAGCATTAATGACCAAAAGTGCTTTTTAAATATATCTAATGAAGCATCATATAAAACAGCTAACATTTCTGCCATAACCTTTTCGCCATTTTTATCTTTAAGAATAATATTCCAAGTTTCTTGTTGTCCGGGTTGAAGTTTTTCACGAAAAGTTTCAAATTTTATATCAATTTCCTTATTTGTATGCGGAACATCAATAGAAATCTTTTGAACATAAGTGCGATTATTACTTATCATTGCAATATGTACTTGAAAACCACCTCTGTGCTTTTCTTCTATCGGTATTTCAATAGTTTTGAAACCTTTACCTATCTTATACCATTGTTTTGAAATAATTTTTTGTTTATGCTCAATACTTATTATTGCATGTGAATTTGAAACTGATGAGCCTATATTAATTATGGCAAATTCGCCAGGTTCACCTTTTGTTTTTTTTGTTTGCACCCAAAATGGGCTATTGTAGTCAGCATTTTTACTTTCAGGCTTAAATACCTTGAAAAAATGTTCATATTCAACTTTTTCTCCAAATGGATCTGTAGAGCTTAAACGAATATAATAAACTCCGGCGTTCCATTTTTGAATGTCTGGAATTTGTAGTTTTTGTTCATTTTCTGTCTTGATAGTAGTTTTAAATACTTGTTGCTTCTTTTTCCAAGCATTTGGCGTATCTTCGTTTTTGTACGGAATATTAGGAAATAATTTTGAAAAATTTTCTTTAGACATCAATGGTTTATCTGGTACTTCCCAAAGACGAGAGATAAAAAATGATTGTGGTGCTTGCACTTGATAAATTTCAACTTCAACTTGTGTTTCAATAGGTGTTCCATTTAAGTTTGTTGAATAAATCTCAATCTTATTTTCTGCTTGAACATCAAAAAACTCATCAATATTTGTTGATAGCAACATTGCTTTTTCACCTATATAAATTGATTTTGAATTTGTTCGTGTTTCTCCATTTATATCAGTAATATCTGCGTAAATAGTATAAACAAATATATGTGAAAATGAGTTTTTTATATCTAAATCGGGGCTTGCAATGAAAGAAAAACTAAATTCTCCATTTTTATTTGTAACAAGTGTCCCATTATCAATAATTGTTTCAGAAGAACTTGGCATCTGCCACATCCAATATCTCCAAAATGGATAATAAACTTTTCTAACGACCTTGTATTCAACATTAGCACCATCAATCGGAAATCCTGCAAATGCTTTAGCATTCCCACTTATTTCAACTTTTTGATTGAGTTTATAATATTGCTCCGTTTCGTTAAATGTAACTTCAAAACTTGGTCGTTTATATTCTTCAACTAAAAAATAATGTGTTCCATATTGTTCAGCAATACTCATTTCTCCCGTAAGTCCGGTTTCAGGAATTACAAACGCTCCATTAAAACTACCAAACTCATTGGTGCGAACTTTTATTTCTGCTTTTTTTTCATAATTTACATCATACAAATATATAGTTGTAGAATAGTTTGTCTTGATAGAACTTGATTCTCCGTCTGTTTCAATGACTATACCTTTAAAATACAAGGTTTGACCGGGACGATATATTGCTCTATCAGTAAAAAAAACTGTTTTTATTTTTTTGTCTTTTATTTTACTATTTGAGCTGTAATGATAATTTTTAGAAGTTGTTAAAGTATCTTTTCCTTGTGAAAATACAATATAAGTATTCTTATTGCTTATTGGTGCCGAAATATGCACTTCGCCATTTTTATCAGATTTGAATGTTTTAATTAAATTTGATGAGTATTTATGTGTTTTGTAATTATAATCATATTGATATAAATCGGCTTTAACTTTTGACAATGGAGTTCCTGTTTCCCTATTTGCTATGTAATAGAAGTGCATATTGTCATTTGATTGCGAAATGTAACTTAAGTTAGTTGCTTGAATTAGCAAATAATCTATTTTGTTGTTTTCATATTTAAAGTCTTTGTTTGGACTAAAAATAACTATGTATTTGCCTGTTGAAAGTTTTTCTAATGCAATTTCGCTTGAATGTTCTTGAAAGTCATGTTCATTAATTAATTTTACCGAATTATAGAAAAGCGGGGTAAAAGAGTTTAAAAAGTGAACCTTTGCCGAATCTTTTTTTCCATAAAAATTATTGTCAAAATCAATATTTTGAGCATCAATCACTTTATAGTATAGTGTATCAATATTACGATAATTAAGTTTAACTAAAATAGGCGTGTTTGGAACAACATATTGCTCTATCTGAAAAGTAAAATAGCGTTTTTCAATTTCTTTTATTAACTCTTTAAGATTATATACTCCTTTGGCATTAGGAAATTTTTGAATTGTTTGTTGGGCAAGAGCGTGAGCGTTCTGTAGTTCAAATTGATATTGAGAAGCTTGATTTGGATTGTATAAATTACCTTGAGATTTCAAATATTGTGCTATTTCAAAATTGATAATGCTAAGGACTTCATTGTGTTTAAACTGTTCGTTGAGCTTTACAAGCGCATAGTAATACAAATTATCTGAATTAATATTTCTTGAGTGTTCTCTGACGAAATTCAATCTCATTAAATCAATATCTACCAATGCTTCAATTGAATTAGAGTTTAAATAAAACTTAATCAGATTTTGATATAAGTTAAATGCTTTATGTAAATGTGAGTGTTCGTCTTGTGCTTTTATGTCAAGTTGAACAAAAGCTGAAGCTTCAGAAAAAAATTCGGGAGAATCAATTATAAAAGAATCTTGAAGTGAACTTAAAGAAGTTTTTGCATTTGTAAAAAATCCTATTGCTCTGTGTGCCAAAATGTCATATAATGTTGTGCGAAGATTGTTGCTGTTCTCAGGAATTTCAATAATTTCTTTGTATGCACTTATCTCCTCTTTTTGCAATTCGTCTTTTGGTTCAACAGAAAACAAATAATATTTACTAATGTTCTCAATAATTCTTCTGATATCCCATGTTTCAATATCATCATTATTTACATCTGTGTAAGTTCTGTTTGATATTGTCCAAAAGTTTTGTTGATAATAATTCCAGAACATTTCAGCATATAAAGATTGAAATAGTTGCTTAAGAGGGATATTGCTTTTGTCTATTTCGGTTTTAAGAGAATTAAGGGTATGAGTTAGTCCATTATCATTGATTTCTATCTCAAATTTACATTTGTGTACATAAGCCTTATAAACTTGGGGTTTGTTTTGCTCCAAATTTGCTTTATTCATAATTATATCCACAACTTCTAATGCACTTTTCGGAAGTCCTTCTTTTTCATACTTCTCAACTTTTTCCCATAATTCGTTATATGTATTATCGATATTTAAAGGTTTGTGTGTAAAACTCAGAATTATGCTAATTGGAATGCTTGCCAGTAATATTCGTAATGAGATATTCTTAAAATTTTGACATTTAATTTTATTTTTCATGGATATATTATTTGATTTATCAAAAAAGCAAAGTTAAAAATAATCAGTATTAGTTACAATAACAATACCATGATGTTGCTTTTTTATTTGCCTTAAATTGAAAAAGGATTTCAATGGAACAAGGCAACATGGAAAAAAAGTAGTGTACTGCTATTGATAAACTTTGGTCAAATAACAAACTTTGTACTTGCCAAAAATGTCAAACTATATAAAAAAATTCACAGATTAAGTATTATTATTAACTTACAATATGTTGTAATGTAAGCCTATTACAAGGCAAATTTAGTATTTTGAATAATTTAATCTATTTTCTTTTTCGATATTTTATCAAATAAATTATTGGCAGTACTCCAATTGTGTTAAATATTGCGATACAAATAAACCATGCCAAATGATTGTTTCTGGCAGATTTCCAAAAAGCCACCACTTTCCATACGGTATCCCATACCATAAGCACTATTACTACGGACATTGGCAGTTTTAAAATTTCATTAAATAATTCCATTTGTTTTGTTTTTTAATTTTACTGTTTATTATGTTGTGGCAACAATAAGTCGCTAAACAAAGTTCCGTATATTAGGGCGATTTTTCTACAAATATATATATTTTTCAAATGACATAAATACAAATTTAGCTTAATTTTTCACACACCGTCAAGCGAAATAGGCTTTTTATGCTTTGTTTTTTTTTGCTTGTTTTATCCTTTAAATGTCAGTTTTTGCCAATAATTCGGCTTAATAAGCTATTTGCTTCTGAAATGCTCTGAATTTTATTAAATATTATATACAATTGTTTGCTTTCTGATTGTTTCATAGCACATTGCTCATAATTTTGCATTACATAATTCAAAAGCGAATTATAGATGGGTGATGAATAAAATTTTTCATCTTCAGTTTGATAAAAATAAACGGTAAATGTATTAGATTTGAGTACAATTTTCACAATTCCTGCTTTTAGTGCAGTATGTCTCAATCTGACAACTTCCAAAAGTTCTTTTGTTTCATTCGGTATTGGTCCAAATCTATCTTGTAATAGTTCTATGTATTTTTCTATTTGTGTTTCGGTTTCAAGATTATCAATATCTTTATACAAAATCAAGCGTTCATTCATATTGCTCACATACGAATCGGGAATAAGTATCTGCAAGTCGGTTTCAATTTGACATTCTTTAATAAATGTTGATGGGTCGGAGTAATCAATAGTATCATTTTGGGTTTCCATTTTGATTTCAAGCAAGGCTTCATCTAAAATTTTCTGATACATTTCGTAGCCTATTTCGGAAATAAAACCACTTTGCTCGGCTCCAAGCAGATTGCCGGCACCTCTTATGTCCAAATCTCGCATAGATATTTGAAAACCGCTTCCTAAATCAGATAATTGAATAATTGCTTGAAGTCGTTTTCGGGCTTGCTCGCTCAATGTAACCATAGGAGGACTAACTAAATAGCAAAAAGCCTTTTTATTTGAACGCCCAACTCTGCCCCTCAATTGGTGCAAATCGCTTAGTCCGAAATTATGAGCATCGTTAATAATCATTGTGTTGGCGTTCGGAATATCAATTCCGGATTCAATTATCGAAGTGCAGACAAAGACTTCAAATTTGCCTTCAATAAAATCAAGAACAATTTGCTCAAGAACTTTTCCGTCCATTTGTCCGTGCCCAATTTCGACTCTAATTCCGGGACAAATTTTTCTGATTACATTGGCTACTTCATTGATATTCAGAATTTTATTATTGACAAAAAACACTTGTCCGCCTCTGTTTATTTCATACATTATTGCTTCGGCAATGCGTCTGGTTTGAAAGTTTATCAATTCGGTATGAACAGGATAGCGGTTTGGTGGTGGAGTGTTAATTACGGACAAATCTCTTGCTCCAAGCAAAGAAAACTGTAATGTTCGGGGAATTGGTGTTGCAGTAAGCGTAAGAGTGTCTATATTGATTTTTGTCTGTCTAATTTTTTCTTTTGCAGCAACACCAAATTTTTGTTCTTCATCAACAACAAACAAACCCAAATCTTTAAACTTCACATCTTTACCCAAAAGTTTATGTGTGCCTATAATAATATCAATTAGCCCATTTTCTAAATCTTTCAAAATTGCTTTTGTTTCTTTGCTTGTTCTAAATCTGTTTAAATATTCAATTTTTATAGGGAATTGTTGCAATCTATCCTTAAATGTATAGTAATGCTGCAAGGCAAGTATAGTGGTTGGTACTAATACGGCGACTTGTTTGCCGGCATTGACAGCTTTAAATGCAGCACGAATAGCTATTTCAGTTTTTCCAAAGCCAACATCTCCGCACACTAATCTATCCATCGGATAATTTGCTTCCATATCTTTTTTGACATCTACAGTTGCTTGGTGTTGGTCTTCTGTATCTTCGTAAATAAAAGAAGCTTCTAATTCGTATTGCAAATAATTATCGGACAAAAATGCAAATCCTTCTGATTGCTTTCTTTCAGCATATAATTTGATTAATTCTCTTGCTATGTTTTTGACATTGCTTTTTGCTTTTGCTTTTTTTAGTTGCCATGCTCCCGAGCCAATTTTATCTAATGTTGGGATAGTACCTTCTTGTCCTGTAAATCGAGAAATTTTGTGCAAAGCATGAATGCTGATATATAGCAAATCATTATTTCTATAAACTATTCTTATTGCTTCTTTTTCTTTACCCATTACATCAATTTTCTCAATTCCGGCATACTGCCCAACTCCATAATCAACATGAATTATATAATCGCCCGGCTGTATGTTTTGCAAATCTCTCAACACCATTGCTTCGGCTGTATGATGTCTTTCGGTAAATCTAAAACGATGGTATCGTTCAAAAATCTGATGATCGGTAAAGCAAGCTATTTTTAGCCTTGCATCAACAAAACCACTTTGTATTGAAAAGTTTAAAAAAGTAATATTGTCATGTATTTCAGTTGCTTTTCGCGTTTCTATATCTTCGATTATTAATTTTAAGCGTTCTAAATGTTGTGTATTATTACCGAAAACATAAACCGAAATGCCTTGTTGCTTATATTGCAATAGGGTATCGAAAAGAATATCGAAATTCTTTGCAAAATGTGGATGTGCTTGCATTTCGAAATTTACATCTACACCATCTTCATTCATAGCAAAATGTTCAATCAACACTTTATTCTTCAGTTCTTTTAAAATTGAATTTGCTGACAGAAACTTATCTAAATACAAAACAACAGCATCATCATAAATATCTGAATTAGAGTATTTTCTGAACTCTTCTTCTATAATGTCTTCATATTCTCGCAGTGGAATGCTCCAAATTAAAGTATTAGATGGAAAAACCGAAAACACATTTCCTGTTTTTTGTTCTTCATTTCTGCTTAAATTAGATAGTATCTTTATTTTATCATACTGAGTGATAGAAGTTTGCTTATACGCATCAAAACTTCTTAAACTTATAATTTTATCGCCCGAAAACTCAATCCGATAGGGATAGTCAAAAGAAAAACCAAAAACATCAGCTATACCACCACGCACAGCAAACTGTCCCGGCTCATACACATAATCAACATAAGTAAAACCGTAAGTTTCAAACATTTCAAACAAAAAATCAACACTCAATTCTTCGCCAGTGCTTATTTCCAAATAAGCATCTGATATTGCACTTCCAATAACAACCGGTTCAATAAAACTTTCGGGATAACATACTATTATGCACTTGCTTTTTTTTTGACTTAATCTGTGAATTACAGTGCTTCTATACAAAGCATGAACATTATCTTGTTGAATAAAGTCGTAAGCGTTTTTATATGATGCAGGATAAAAAAGTACGGTTTTATCTGAGAGTTGTTTTTCGCTATCTTCAAAAAGTTCTTCAATATCATTAAACAAATGCAAGGCAGATTCTTTATCTGGCTGAACAATAACTATTGATCTGTTTTGCTTTTCAAATATGCTATTTATTACAAAGGCAACAGAAGAGCCTGTCAATCCGCTTACTTGAATATGTTTTTCTTTTGCTTCATTGATACTGTTTATCAATAAGCTCACTCTATCATCAGCACTCCATTTTGCAAGTAAATTAGCTTTCATTTATTTTGTTCAGGAATTATATTTTTTTGCAATGAACTGCATAATATGAGGGCCAAATAAAACGCAAAAGTGGGCGGATTCCATTGATTTTTCCCGGAGGCATTTTCCAAATTTCGCTATGTGCAATTTGCCAACCCGTTTTTTTCAATAATAAATCAAATTGTCTTGTTTCAAATTCGTGATAATGCTTATCTCTATCGTCAAGTTCATTCCAATAAGCATTATTAAACCATACTTTCAGCGGAACACTTGCCACTAAATTTTCAACTTGCAACTCTTTAAGCAAATTGTACGGAGCAAACAGATGCTCAAAAATTTCAAATGCTGTAACTACATCAACTTTGTGCGAGTTCAAATGCAAATATTCAACATCTAAATCTTCGCCTTGAGTATTTATGACCTCATATCCTGATGTTTTCATCAAATCAGACAAAGTATTTTCTATGCCCAAATCAAGCACCTTTGCTGGAGCAGGCACAGATTTAGCCATAAATTGCATTGTTTTATTTAATCTTCGAAAATGCTCGTTTGTGGTCATCATGTTTTATTAAAGTTCATGCTTACTCATATCAAGTAGGCAATCTGTTTGTTGCAAAAAATATTCTATTTTCCTATACAAAAGTTAGAAAACACTGAGTTTAAAATTTCGTCATTTGATATTTCTCCTGTAATACTGCCCAGATGATACAAAGCATCTCGCAAATCGGAAGACAATAAATCGCCACTTATGTCCTCTTCAACTCCTGATTTTACTCTTGAAATTGCTTGTTCGGTATGTATAAGTGCATCGTAGTGTCTAGTGTTGGATACCAAAAAGCCATCTTGAATATTAGTTTGTCTGACAGTATTTTTCAAAACATCTTCAAGCATTTCGATATTTTCATGTCTTTTAGCAGATATAAAAACTGTATCCGATTGAAAAAATCTTTGGAAACCATGTGGAATATCAAGCATTAAATCAATTTTATTGCCTATAACTATACACTTCTTTTTTGAAAAGTCTTCAATCGTTTCTGATAAAACTTGAATATCATCAATGATTTCATTACTTGTTATACAGCTTAAATCAGCTACATATAATACTATTTCGGCTTTTTCTATCATTTGCAAAGTGCGTTCTATTCCCATATTTTCAACCACATCATCAGTTTGTCTAAGTCCTGCAGTATCAATAAATCGAAACGAAACGCCATCTATCGTTATCATGTCTTCAAGAGCATCTCTGGTTGTACCCGGTATATCGGATACTATTGCTTTGTCATCTTTGAGCAAAACATTTAACAAACTTGATTTGCCAGAATTTGGACGACCAACTATACATACAGGAATACCTTGCTTGATAACATTGCCTTGTGCAAAAGAAAGTCGTAATTCTTTAACTTCATCAATAATAACTTCCAATAGGGCAATAAGTTTATCTCTATCGGCAAACTCAACATCTTCTTCCGAAAAATCTAATTCAAGTTCAATTAGGGCGGTAAAATCAATTAATTCTTTTCTCAAACGAGTGATTTTTTTTGAAAAATCGCCTCTAAACTGTTTAATTGCAAGTTGATGAGAAGCATCAGAGTGAGAATATATAATATCGGCAACTGCTTCTGCTTGAGAAAGGTCGAATCTGCCATTCATAAATGCACGCATAGTGAACTCTCCCGGCTGTGCTTGACGGATTCCTGCGTGTATCAATGCTATTGAAAGTCTTTGTACGATATAAGGCGAGCCATGCACAGAAATTTCTGCTGCATTTTCCTTAGTATAGCTATAAGGTGCCATATACACGCTACACATCGCTTCGTCAATAATCCCTTTTTCGTCTTGAACTTTGCCAAAATATTGCTTGTGGCTTTGAATGCTCTTCCAAGATTGTTTTGAGTTTTCAAAAATAAAAATATTTTGCAACTTTGTAAATGTATCGGGACCTGAAAGTCTAATAAGTGCTAATGCACTATAACCAACGGGAGTAGCAAGTCCAAAAATTGTATCCTGCTCTAACATTTTATTTTGTTTTTTTAGTTCGTGCTTTTTTATTCTGAATTTCTATTTTCAATTCTTCAGTATTATCAGGATTTGTATCTATGTATAATAAAGCGTCTTTCTGAATATCGCCTTTAATAAGTTGTTCAGCCAAAGGATCTTCAATATATTTTTGAATAGCTCTACGCAATGGTCGAGCACCAAAACTTGGATCCCAACCTTTTTCCATAATAAATTCTGTCGCCGATTTAGAAATGTCAATTGTGTAACCAATTTCAGCAACACGATTAAACATTTTTTTCAACTCAATACGAATGATTTTTGCGATACTTTCTTTACCCAAGCTATTGAATATGATTACATCATCAACTCTATTTAAAAACTCAGGAGCAAATGCTTTTTTGAGTGCATTTTCGATAACAGATTTTGCATACAAATCTTTATTTGCTTCTTTTGAAGCAGTTCTAAACCCAACTCCTTGCCCGAAGTCTTTTAATTGACGAGAACCAATATTTGAGGTCATGATAACAAGAGTATTACGAAAATCAATTTTTCTGCCCATACTATCTGTCAATACTCCATCATCAAGCAATTGCAGTAATATATGAAAAATATCGGGATGTGCTTTCTCAATTTCATCTAACAGAACTACGGAATATGGTTTGCGTCTAACTTTTTCTGTTAATTGTCCGCCTTCTTCATAACCGACATAGCCCGGAGGAGCTCCTATTAGTCGAGAGACTGCAAATTTCTCCATATATTCACTCATGTCAATTCGAATCAGAGCATCTTCTGTATCAAACATGTGTTTTGCAAGTATTTTTGCTAAAAAAGTCTTACCAACACCTGTGGGACCTAAGAAAATGAAACTACCGATAGGTCTGTTTGGGTCGCGTAATCCTGAACGATTTCGGCGAATTGCCTTTGCAATTTTTCTAATTGCCTCATCTTGACCAATAACATCAGCCATCAGGTCTTCATCTAAGGAAAGTAGTTTATTCCCTTCTGTTTGCGACACTCTAACCACTGGAATGCCGGTCATCATAGAAACAACTTCGGCAACATCTTCTTCTGTAACAAACTCCCTCTTAAACTTTGTTTCATAATCCCATTGTTTTTTTTCTTTTTCAAGTTTTGCTATTTCAACTTTTTCTTCATCGCGTAGTTTAGCAGCTTCTTCGTAATTATATGCAATAATAGCATTTTGTTTTTTTTGTTTAATTTGTTCTATATATTCCTCAATTTTAATAATAATGGGTGGCGTTTTCAAGTATTTCAAATGAACCCTAGCCCCAGCTTCATCTAGTGCATCAATTGCTTTGTCGGGCAATGCTCTATCAGAAATATATCTATCAGTCAAATTAACGCAAGCCTCTAATGCATCGTCAGTATATCTGACCAGATGATGATCTTCATATCTATCTTTAATCTTTTTTAATATTTCTAATGTTTCTGTTGTATTTGTGGATTCAACTAACACTTTTTGAAATCTTCTTTCTAAAGCTCCATCTTTTTCAATATACTGGCGGTATTCGTCTAAAGTAGTTGCTCCTATACACTGGATTTCTCCTCTTGCCAATGCTGGTTTAAACATATTTGAAGCATCTAAGGAACCCGAAGCACTTCCGGCACCTACAATAGTGTGAATTTCATCTATAAACAAAATAACATCAGTATTTCTTTCTAATTCATTCAAAACAGCTTTTATTCTTTCTTCAAATTGCCCTCTATATTTTGTTCCAGCTACTAATGCAGCTACATCTAATGTAACAACTCGCTTGCCAAATAAAGTGCGTGGCACTTTTTTACTATTAATCCTAATTGCCAAACCTTCTGCTATTGCAGATTTTCCAACTCCCGGATCTCCGATTAAAACTGGGTTGTTTTTTTTGCGGCGACTCAAAATTTGAGCAATTCTTTCTAATTCTTTTTCTCTACCAATAATGGGATCTAGTCGTCCTTCTGATGCTGCTTTTGTTAAATCGCGACCAAAATTATCTAAAACAGGTGTTTTGCTATTGTCATCTGCTGGATTAGAACCTCTTCTGTTTCTAATATTTTCAATGCTATCACTATCGTCATCATCTGTAGGTAATTCTGCCTTTGGAGATTCAACTCCTTTATCTTTTTCAACAATTATTGCCAAAGCTTTTTTAACCCTATTATATTCTATATCATTGCGTTCCAAAAACTTAGTTGCATGATTTTCTTTATCTTTCAATATAGCTAATAATAAATGTTCGGGCTCAATTTTTTCGCTTTTAAAATCTTTTGAAATAAGATAAGATAACTTCAAAACTCGGTCTAAAGATTTGCTAATGCTTATATTATTTAAATTACTCTTGGACGAAGTGTATTGATCTTGCCTTTTATATAGTGCTATTTCAATAAAAGATTTTGCATTTTTAATATCCAAGCCAAGTTTTAATAAAACTTTGATAGCAAGTGTAGATTCTTCACGAATCATGCCTAAAAACAAATGTTCAATCACTAAAATGTCATAATTGAGTCTTTCGGCTTCTTCACGGCTATAGTTTAAAATATCAATAAGTTGTTGTGAGAAATTTGATTCCATCTTACAGTTTTTTACAAAATTAACAAACATTTTACAATGATAATTATAACAACTAATATTACATGTAATTTTTTAAGAAAATAAAATGGTAATTTAGCTATCGAAATAAAATATTATTTTTGAAAACGATTTTTTAAAATTGCTAAAAAAGTTTTGTAATTACTCGAAATTAAAATTAAGTTTTCAGGCATATCATAAACTTATTAAGAATGAAGAAACTTTTAACCCTCTTTTTAATTGTTATTTTCTACTCAACAGCAATTGCACAAACTAAGTTTATGAAAACATATACTTTTCAAGAAGCATTTTCTAGAGGATATTCTGGTTTACAAACTTTTGATGGTGGATATATTTTGCTTGGCATGATCCCTGATGGCAGTAATTCCAATTTTTATTTTGTTAAAACAGATTCAAATGGAGATACATTATGGACAAAACAATATTGTAGTTCTGAACCTTCTAATATTGCAAACTGGGGATACTTTGTAAAACAAACAAGTGATAGTGGATATGTAGCAACTGGCTACACAGGCACTTCAGTTTCAGGCTACATTCAAGATATTTTTGTAATACGAACCAATTCCATAGGTGATACTTTGTGGACAAAAACATTTGGCGTACAAGGAGGTAGTGCCCAAACTTCTTCAAAAATATATGAAACTGATGATAATGGGTTTATAATCGGCGGATATCATAATCCCGGAACGGGAGCACATGCGTATATCTTAAAATTGGATTCTCATGGAAATTTAATTTGGCAAAAATATTATAATTTTAATATTGCTGCAAATCTTGGAGGAATAAAACAAACTTTTGATAAGGGATATATTATTACAGGAGAAACATCAAGTGGTGGCAAAAATATATTTTTATCTAAGCTTGATGCTATCGGCAATATTGAATGGGTCAAATATTATCAAAATGGAACAAATCTACCTCAAAAGGGGTTTGATTTAATTCAATTACCAGACAGTGGTTATATTGTAGCATCTGCTGTAAATAGAAATTATACTTCTCCTTTTACAGTTGATTGTTGGATTTTACGCACTAATGCCATAGGAGACACATTATGGACAAAATTCTATCCAGATTTTTGGCCACATTGCATCAACACTACAATTGACAATGGCTATGTAATTACTGGACATGATAAAACGAGTAATGGCATAGGTGTCTTATATAAACTTGACAATAAGTGCGATACAATTTGGACAAGAAAGTATGATATTTTCCCGTCTTGCAATTTATACGAAGTACATCAAACTACCGACAAAGGTTTTATTATGATAGGAACTGCTAAAACTATTGATGTTCACGCACTTATGATTAAAACTGATAGCTTGGGAAATTCAGTATTGCCAACAGTTGATATAACGGCAGATTCTAAAAAAGTTACTTTGACAATTTTCCCCAATCCTTTTTCAATACAAACACATATAAAAACAACAAAGTTGATAAAAAATGCAACCCTTAAAGTTATCAATAGCTTTGGTCAGACAGTTACGCAAATAGAAAATATCCATGAGCAAATAATTGTTTTTAACCGTGGAAATCTTCAAAATGGACTTTATTTTATTCAACTTATACAAGACTGTAAGGTGATAGCAACAAAGAAACTTGTAATTATTGACAAATAAGGTATTTGTTGGCAATTATTATATTAGTCTATTGATTTGTAAGACAGCAAAACATTCAACCTAAACATTTAACGCCTCAAGTAAAAAGATGCCTTATTTTTTACTACGGTTTAAAGTTAACAAACCAATTAAAGAGCCAAATCCGTAAGTAAAATGTAAAACCATAAAAGCCCATAAAATATGAATGAAAGTAGTTTTATCTGTTCGATCTTTGAATGAAAAAAATAATAATATTAAAACATAAACCGACAGTAATGAAGCTAATAATACAAATAAAGCAAATGAAAAAAAACTGCCAACAATTCCAAAAATAATTCCCAAAACAAAACAAAGGGGAATAAAATGTCTGACGCTTAAAGATGAAAAATTCTTTGTTAAATACACAGCATATATATTCCACAAACCATTTCGGAAATTATTTTTTGCTAAAGCCAAAAAAGTTTCGCGTGCATAATATGTACAAGTAACATCAGGGATAAGATATATTGAATATCCGGCTGAAACTACTCTTTTACTCCATTCAATATCATGATTGCGAATTAAACTGTCATTGTAATAACCAACTTTTTCAAATAATGATTTACGATACAAACCAAATGGAACAGTATCCACTTTTGTTGGAGTTTTCACCCCTAATCTGAACATTGAATTGCCCACACCTATAGGATGCGACAAAACTGTTTTAATCGCTATTGAAGTTGATGTTTTGAGCAAAACATCAGTAACTAACTGACCGCCAACACCATCAGCATCCAATGCTAAACTTTTATCTATGAGGGTTTCAATATATTGAGGCGAATATAAAGCATGTGATCCAGCAATGAAAATCCACTCGTGAGAAGCATTTTTAATTCCTAAGTTCAGTCCGAATTGCGTATATCGCTTTTCGTTCTTCAGAAGTTTAACAACTTGATGTTTTGCCGCTAACTCATTTACTATTTTAATTGTATTATCAGTACTGTCGGCATCAACAAGCAAAATTTCGAGTAAAATATCTGGTGAAGTCCCATCAATTATTGACAGAATACACTTTTCAATATATTTTGCCTCATTGTAGCACGGAATAACTACTGAAACAGAATGTTCTAAATCCATTTTTGAGTACTTTTATATTTTTCAATTAGTTGATTTTTAAATATAAATTTAACAACTTTTTTTCCTCTATATTCCAATTATATTTTGACAATACAATTTGTCTTCCATTTTCGCCCATTTGCTTAAGCATTTCCACATTTTGGAGCAAAGTATCAATAGCATCTGCAATTGCCTTAGTATCTAATGGATTTACACAAATGCCGCATTTATTATCCTCAACTATTGACCTAAACAAAGGGAAGTCGGAAGTAATTACAGGCACACCTGCCAATAAATATTCAAATAATTTTATCGGCAAAGACTCCACATAATTTGGGAGTGGATGCAACAATACTAATCCTATACGCGAATTGCGAATAATATCAAAAACATCTTTTCTGTTTAAAAATCCATGCAAGCGTATATTTGAAAAATCGTGTTCTTTTTGAAGTTTATCAAATAACGATAAGTCGGAATCAAGAATATTTCCTGCCAAATGCAGAGTAACATCACTTTCGGTTAAATTTACTGACTCAATCATTTCTTTTAAGCCCCTAACTTTTGCAATTCCACCAACATAGCATATATTGTTTGAATTTCCGTAAAGATTAGCCGATTCAGCACTTTCGTCAGGAATAGGATAATTGCATACATCAATAGTATTTTTGTTTAGTTTTTGAAATTTACTTGCTATAATTGGCGTTGCTGCAACTATTGCTGAAAAATGCTTAGATAGCCTTTGTTCATACTGCATGAAAAAAACAGAAATAAACTTCGCAATCGTTTTTGGCAAATATGGTTTATTTAGCAATTGCTTGGGAACATCTTCGTGTACATCATAAATGACACTAAAACCTTTGTTTCTAAGTTTTTTTGTGTAAAATAAAAACTCAGGATCATGAAAATGTATTAATGAAGGTTTTTTGTGCAACAATAACTTATAGATAAGTTTTCCTGTTTTAAAAAATCTATGATTCCTACTTTTTGGCTTTCCAACATCAAAAACTTGAATATCGTCAACAAGTTCGTCTCCCCTGCCGTCAGCAACAACAAGGCAAACCGTGTATCCTGCTTTTTTTAGACTTTTGCACTCTTTGTGAAAAATCCTAATATCATCGCGAGGATGTGCAGTGGTGATGTGGTAAATAATCTTATCCATTAGTCAATTGTTTTTTGAATAAAACATAGAGCAAAACAATAAAAAACCACCCCCCCGACAAAATGGTTGTGGACAAAGCAGCCGAGCTTAAAATCATAATATTAAATAAGTTAAGACTTAATTTATTCTGAAAATCAGATGTAAATATAAGTTCTATCAAAACGAGAAGTAAAGATAGTAAAATACCTGATAATATAAGCCCTAAAACTCCAAAATTAGCATAATCATACATAAAACTTGCAGCATTTACTGA
>CAZKDV010000040.1:0-20431 GCA_964551645.1 uncultured Bacteroidales bacterium
TATGCCGGAATTGCTTACTTTTTCTTTAATCCTCAAGCAGAATATGATGGCAAATGGCATGATCTTCAGCCATTAGGAACAGAAGGGCAGGGAACAGCAGAATATAAAGACAGACCAATGTATAAGTTATCAGGCTTGGCAATTCCATTCGGAATTGGAGGCAAGTATAGCATTAATAAATCAATAAGCATAGGAGTAGAGTGGGGTATGAGAAAAACTTTTACTGATTATTTAGATGATGTCAGCACAACTTATCCCGATCCTGATATACTTGCAACTAAAAGACCTTCAATAGCTAATATTTTGTCTGATAGGACTTTATATCCCGAAGGAGGAGAGCCTATTGACAATACAGGTATGCAAAGAGGAGATAGTTCAACAAATGATTGGTATTCTTTTGCAGGACTTACAATAACATTCAAAGTATTTCCTAAAAAAGAGCAATGCCACAAAGAGCCGAGTCCGAGAAAATCATATAAACTAATAATTGAATAAAGAAGAATGTAGTATGAGTAGTAATTTACAAAAGGAATTTGCTGTTTTGCCAAAACATGTTGCTATTATTATGGACGGAAATGGCAGATGGGCTAAAGAGCAAGGGCAAGAAAGAATGTTCGGACATCAATATGGAGTGCAAACAGTGCGTAAGATGGTGGAAATTGCAGTTGAATTAGGATTGGAGTATTTGAGCTTATTTACATTTTCAATGGAAAACTGGAATAGACCTAAACAAGAAATAGATGCCTTGATGAAATTATTAGTTGATTCAATCGAAAAAGAAATTGACGAATTGGACAAAAATAATGTGCGATTGATGACAATTGGAGATATGTCTTTAATGCCAAAATATTGTTATGATTCTATTGAGAAATCTATACAAAGAACTTCAAAAAATAATGGTTTGCACTTGTGTATTGCTCTTAGTTATAGTGGAAAATGGGATATAGTGCAAGCTGCTAAAAAAATGTGTGCCGATTGTGTAAACAAAGCTATTGACATAAATGATATTGACGAGGCAAAATTTGCAAACTATCTTGCTACCGCTTCTATACCTGACCCCGAACTGCTAATTAGAACAAGTGGAGAGACGAGGATTAGCAATTTCTATCTTTGGCAATTAGCATATACAGAGATATACTACACTAAAAAATATTGGCCCGAATTTGGAAAAGAAGATCTTTTAGACGCTTTGCGAGATTTTCAAAAACGAGAACGCAGGTTTGGACGGACAACAGAACAAATTAAAAAATAATTTAGGTGATGATAAAAAAACATATAATATCAATATTAGTTTTGATTTTCTGCATTAATTTTGCGTCTTCGCAAGTATTGCCAAAAATAGACTATAAAAATCCCAAACAATATGAAATTGGCGGTATAACAGTTTCGGGAGCTGAATTTGTTGACCCAAGCATAGTTATAATGCTGTCAGGCTTGTCTGTTGGAGATGAAATTAATGTACCGGGAGACGAAATTAGCAAAGCAGTTCAGAGCTTGTGGAAACAAGATCTTTTCGGAAATGTTGAAATAACTGCAACAGGAACGCAAGGAAAATTTATATTTCTGGATATATATTTAGATGAAAAACCCAGATTAAGCAAATATGCAATTAAAGGTTTAGGAAAGTCAGAATCAAATACTGTAAAAGAAAAATTGAAAATTAGCCAAAATGATGTTGTAACCGATAATTTGCTCATGAGTTCAAAGCGAATTATTCAAACGCATTATATAAACAAAGCCTATTTGAATGCAAGTGTTGAAACAATAATACGCATAGATACATCGAAAAAGAATAGTGTAATAGTTGATTTTGTAGTAGATAAGGGCGAGAAAATAAAAATTAAAAATATAGATGTTTATAACAATGCTCATTTTTCGGACAATAAAGTCAGAAGATTATTAAAAAACACTAAAGAAAAGAAATTATGGAGAGTTTGGAAAGCCTCAAAGTTGATAAATAGTGATTTTAAAAAAGATCAAGCTGCTGTTATTGCAAAATACAATGAAGAAGGCTATCGTGATGCTCGTATTGTTAGAGATTCTATTTATTCGATTGATAACAAGCATGTCGGAATTTCATTAACTATTGAAGAGGGTAATCGATTTTATTTTAGAAACATTAGTTGGATTGGAAATACTAAATATTCTGACGAAGAATTAACTCAAAGATTGAAAATTCAAAAAGGAGATGTTTTTAATCAAAAAGTATTAGAAACAAACTTATATATGAGCATGGAAGGCAGGGATATTCATTCTTTGTATATGGATGATGGTTATTTATTCTTTTCAGCCAAGCCGATAGAAAAAATAGTTGCAAACGACTCAATTGATATAGACATAATTATACATGAAGGCGAGCAAGCATACATCAATCGTGTTACTATTAAAGGAAATACAAGAACAAATGACAGAGTGATTATGCGAGAAATCAGAACTAAGCCGGGACAGTTGTTTAGTCGTGCAGACTTGATGAGAACGCAAAGAGAATTAGCTCAATTGAGGTATTTTAATCAAGAATCACTTGGACAAGTTGATATAAAGCCAAACCCTCAAGATGGAACTGTTGATATTGAATATGTTGTGGAAGAAACTTCTACTGACCAACTTGAACTTTCTGGAGGTTGGGGTTTAAACAGAATTGTTGGAACACTTGGAGTTTCTTTTAATAATTTTGCTATTGGAGATGTGTTTAAGCGATCAGCGTGGCGACCTGTTCCTTCCGGAAACGGACAAGTTTTATCACTTCGCGCACAATCAAATGGCATTTACTATCAAGCATATAATATGTCGTTTACAGAACCATGGTTAGGAGGTAAAAAACCGAATGCTTTAAATTTTGGAATTTATCATTCTATACAAACAAATGGCATTTCGATTAAAGAAGATGGAAAATATGATAGTTCAGGCAATATAACCGAAAGACAACATATAAAAATATCAGGCGTAAGTGTTGGATTAGGCAAACGCTTGGTTTGGCCCGATGACTATTTCGTTTTGTATCATAATATGAGCTTTCAACATTATGATGTGAAAAATTTTAGCAGTTTTGCATTTAATACAGGATATTCAAATAATGTTAGTTATTCGATAACATTAAGCCGTAATTCTGTTGATGCTCCTATTTATCCTCGAATTGGCTCTGATATTTCAATTAGTTGTCAAGCTACACCTCCATATTCTTTTTTTAATGCTTTAGATTATGCACAAGCAACAGACCAACAAAAGTTTAAGTGGTTAGAAT
This sequence comes from uncultured Bacteroidales bacterium, assembly GCA_964551645.1. Taxonomy (GTDB): domain Bacteria; phylum Bacteroidota; class Bacteroidia; order Bacteroidales; family DTU049; genus CAZKDV01. Next base: position 3,242 of record CAZKDV010000040.1, read on the forward strand.
ATCATAAATGGAAATTTAATTCTTCATTTTTTACAAGATTGGCAGGAAATTTGGTGCTAAACACTCGGACTCGTTTTGGCTTTTTAGGTTTGTATAATCGCCAAATAGGTTTATCGCCCTTTGAAAGATTTTATTTAGGAGGAGATGGCTTGACCGGATTTTCATTAGACGGAAGAGAATACATTGGAATGAGAGGATATTCAAACAACTCGCTATCGGCAAATGAAGGTAGCACAATATTTAATAAATATACATTAGAGCTTAGATATCCATTATCTCTAAATCCTACAGCAACTATTTATATGCTGTCATTTCTTGAAGCCGGAAACACTTGGATTGGATTTGATACTTTCAATCCTTTTGATGTGAAGCGTTCGGCAGGTGTGGGGATTAGACTTTATATGCCTTTCTTCGGAATACTCGGATTGGACTGGGGCTATGGCTTTGACGAAATTCCAAATAATATAGGAGCAAACAAAGGACAATTCCACTTCTCAATTAACCATTCAATAGATTAATAATTAAATATAGGAGAATAAATTATGAAATCAAAATTTTTTGTAAGTCTTTTTGTACTCGCTTTTGCAACAAGTGCAATAGCTCAAACACGCGTTGCTGTGATAGACACAGATTATATTTTAAACAAAATATCCGAATACACTTCTGCTCAATCAACATTAGACGATTTAGCTTTGGAGTGGCAACAAGAAATAGAGAAAAAATTTGCTGAAATTGAAAAAATGTATAAATCATATCAAGCAGAATCTGTTCTGTTGCCAGAAGACATGAAAGTTAAGCGACAAGATGAAATCATTCAAAAAGAACGAGAAGTGAAAGATTTGCAAAAAAAGAGGTTTGGAACAGACGGAGATTTGTTTAAAAAACGACAAGAATTAATTAAACCTATTCAAGATAGAATTTTTAATGCAATTGAAGAATTTGCTAATGAAGGTAACTATCAACTCGTTCTTGATAGAGCAAATTCAAGTCAAGTAATGTTTGTTAATCCAAGATTAGAAAAAAGCGATGATGTCCTTAAAAAATTAGGATATTAGTCAGAGATTTTACCTACTTTTGCAAAAATTTTTAAATGTTAATACCTTATTTATGAAAAAAACAATTTTAACTAGTCTGTTAGTAGCTTTTGTACTCTTATTCTCTAATGTTTATGCACAAAAGATTAAAGTCGGACATATAAATTCTGCTGAAATACTTGCAAATATGCCAGGAAGAGAAGCAGCACAAAAAGAATTAGTTGATTATGCTGGCTCACTTGAAGAACAGCTTAAAATGATGTCGAATGAGTTTGAAACAAAGTATCAAGACTATATTGCAAACGAAACAAAAATGACAGAGTTGATTAAGCAAACAAAACAAAGAGAATTGGCACAGTTGCAATCAAGGATTGAAGAATTTCAAACATCTGCACAAGAAGAACTGCATAAAAAAGAATCACAATTAGTTGAACCTTTATTGAAAAAAGCTCAAGATGCAATTCAAAAAGTTGCTAAAGAAAAAGGTTATACCTATATTTTAGATACTTCTTCGGGTGCAGTTTTGTACTTTGACGAAACAGATGATATAATAACATTTGTCAAAAAAGAATTAGGTATTGAGTAATTCAATATGAAGTCCTTTAAAAAAAATATTAATAAAAACTTCGCCTTTCAATTGGTGAAGTTTTTTTTTATGTGTAGTATTCAATACAGTAAACAATTAATTATTGTAATAATTTTATTGTTTCCAAGTCTATTATTTTCGCAAAAATATACTATTAGTGGCTTTGTTGAAGATGCTACTTCGGGAGAACGATTAATTTCTGCAACTATTTATGACGAGTATTCTCAGCAGGGTGTAATTTCCAATGTTTACGGCTTCTATTCATTGACTATGTCTGGGGGAAAAGTAAAGCTAATTAGTTCTTATGTTGGATATTTGCCACAAATACAAGAGTTTACGCTAACTAAAGATACATTGTTGAAAATATCACTTGAACCGTCTTTGTTGTTGAGCGAAGTAATAATTACAGAGAAAAAAGAAAAACAGTTTGAGCAAACACAAATGAGTGTGATTGAAATCCCGATGAGTACAATTAAATCTTTACCAATTTTATTTGGCGAAAGAGATGTGTTGAAAGCAATACAGTTGTTTCCGGGTGTACAGTCTGGAAGTGAAGGAACTTCAGGCTTGTATGTGCGAGGTGGTGGTCCCGACCAAAATCTAATTCTACTTGATGGTGTTCCTGTATATAATGCCGACCATTTATTTGGTTTCTTCTCAGTATTTAATCCTGATGCGGTTCAGCATGTTTCTCTTGTCAAAGGTGGATTTCCGGCTCGTTATGGAGGACGACTATCATCTGTTATTGATATTCGCATGAAAGAGGGAAATAATAAAGAATACAAAGGAGAAGCGACTGTCGGACTAATTGCATCAAAGTTTACTGTCGAAGGACCAATAAAAAAGAATACTTCATCTTTTGTTTTGTCAGGAAGAAGAACATATCTTGATATTCTAACTATTCCAATTATTAAGGCAATTGACCATAATACTAAGGCAGGGTATTATTTTTACGATTTGAACGCTAAAGTAAATTATATTTTATCTGATAAACACAGATTGTTTGCTAGCGTTTATACAGGCAAAGATGAAATGTATTTTGGATATAAAGACTCATACTACGATTCAGGTGCTAAGCATGAGTTTAACACAAAAGGAGGTATAAACTGGGGGAATATAACAACTGCTGTTCGGTGGAATTATCTAATATCTAATAAAATGTTTTCTAATGTTACGGCTACTTACAGTAAATTTCAGTTTAAAGTACACGATAGATATATTTTTAAAAGTACTGACGATAATACAACGACTAAAGATGATTATTACTTTGCATATATTTCTGGTATAGGAGATTTTGCATTGAAAACAGATATTGAATATCATCCTAACCTTAATCATAAGATTATGTTTGGTTTATCCGAAACTTATCATACATTTACTCCGGGTAGCACTGTTTTTCGAGCAAGCGGAAGTGAAGCATTTAATGAATTTGAAACACTTTTGACCAATAAAAAGGTGTTTGCCCACGATTTAGTATTATATGCAGAGGATAATATTTCAGTGGGAGCTAATTTACATATTAATCCGGGTGTGCATGTTTCAAGTTTTCTTGTTCAAGGAAAAACATATAGCTCAATACAGCCACGAATTTCATCAAGATATGTGTTGAGTGAAACTTGGTCAACAAAACTTGCTTTTTCGACTATGCGACAACATATTTTACTTTTGAGTAATAGTGGAATTGGATTGCCGACAGATTTGTGGCTTCCTGCAACAAAAAACACAAAGCCACAAGAATCTCAACAAATTGCTACCGGACTTTTTTGTGAAATAACAGATGGCATCGAAGCAAGTTTTGAAACATATTATAAAGCAATGCAAAACTTAATTGAATACAAAGAAGGAGTTGATTTGTTTGGAGTATATGATGAATGGGAAGAAAAGATAGAAGTAGGTAATGGATACGCATACGGATTTGAATTTTTGTTGAAAAAGTCAAAAGGCAAAACTTCGGGTTGGATTGGCTATACTTTGTCTTGGACTATGAGGGAATTTGAAAATATAAACTTTGGAAAGCCATTTCCGTATAAATATGACAGAAGACACGATATTGGACTTGCAATAACGCATGTCATTAATAAGGATATTGATGTTGGATTAGTCTTTGTTTATGGAACCGGAAATGCAGTGTCGCTGCCAATAGAAAAATATAAATCACCGAGCTTTAACCAAAATAGTATGTATTCATATTATTCATCTGTTGATTATTATGATGGAAGAAATGGATTTAGAACACCTGCTTATCATAGACTCGATATTGGAGTGAATATGCACAAGGAAAGAAAAAGAGGTGTCGAAACATGGAGTTTTGGAGTTTACAATTTATATAATCGGAGAAATCCGTTTATGTTGTTTTTCTCATCTGATTATAATGACAGAACAAGGTTGAAACAAATTAGTTTATTTCCGTTTATACCATCTGTGTCATATACTTTTAAATTTTAAAATATTAAGTTTATGAGAAGAATAGTGATTTTGCTTTTCATTTTTATTGCAACAGTATCATGTGAGAAATTTCTTGACATGGAAATACCCGATAAAGGTAGAAAAATGGTGCTTAATTGTTTTTTTAATGATAATGATACTTTGATTGTTGATTTGTCAAAAAGTGTGTTTATACTTGATAATTCTAACTTCAATCCAATAAAAAAAGCTACAGTAAATATATTTGAGAATAGCAATTTAGTTGCTACTTGCACTGAATTTGAAGGCGGCAAGTACAAAGCAATAGGTTTTATTCCTCAAAAAGAAAAGAAGTATAAGATTGAAGTGATTCAAGAGGGTGATACCTTGACTTCTATAAGCACTATACCGTCAAATGTGCCGTTTAGTATTGTTGATACATCAGTATATTCGCGAGATTATGAGTCTTATTTTAGAGTTAAACTTAGCTTGAATGACCCTGCGGGAGTTAAAAATTATTATATGATTAATTTTTCACTTGAGAATACTATGGACTTATATGAAAATAATGAATCATATATTTATTTTTCAAGTGAAGATAAAGTAATTGAGACATTTTATGAGTCAAATGCTGTTTTTAGCGATGACTTATTTAACGGAAAAACTAAAAATATAACTTTTGATTTGAGTATTTACGATTTTTGGAACGATACTAACAAGCTCAAAATAACACTATATAGCTTATCCGAAGAAATGTATTTATATATTGTTTCTTTAATGGCACAGCAAGAAACATCGTTTAGTCCTTTTGCTGAACCTGTGATTGTTTTTAATAATATTCAAAACGGATATGGAATTTTTGCAGGATATTCATCTTATACCGATAGCTTAATTGTGCCTAAACTGAACAATTACATATACGAAATTAATGAGTAAATCTTAATAATACAATCTTTTCGCTTAGTTTTGCAATAAATACCAATTGTTGATGCAAAGAAAATTTCTAAGTAGTTTAATAGTTTTACTTGGAGTTAATTTTTTAATAAAACCGTTTTGGATATTTGGAATTGACAGAACGGTGCAAAACTTAACCGGACCGTCAGAATATGGTTTGTATTTTGCCGTTTTTAATTTTGCTTTTATTTTTAATATTTTTTTAGATTTAGGAATAACTAATTTCAATAATAGAAATATCGCTCAACATTCTCAATTGCTAAAAAAGCATTTTTATAGCATTTCATTACTGAAAATTTTGTTAGGTATAATATATTTGGTGATAACTATAATTGTTGGGTATATTATTGGATATAGTAGTAGGCAGTTTTTCTTTTTGTTGTTTCTTGCTTTTAATCAATTTCTATTATCGTTTATTTTATATCTACGCTCAAACATTTCTGGCTTGCAGTTGTTCAAAACAGATAGTTTGTTGTCTGTTTTGGATAAATTTATAATGATATTGATATGCTCGTACTTAATTTGGGGCTTATCTTCGAGCAAGCCATTTCAAATAGAATGGTTCGTTTATGCACAAACTCTTGCTTATTTGATTACATTTTTCATCACTTTAATTATTGTTATACAAAAGGCTGGCTTGAAAAAGCCGAAATGGAATTATCCATTTTTCATAATGATTTTGAAAAAAAGTTTTCCATTTGCTTTGCTTACTTTGCTAATGGCTTTTTATAATCGTATTGATTCGGTTATGCTTGAAAGAATAATTGCCAATGGAGAATATCATGCGGGTATTTATGCTTCTGCATACCGAATTTTAGATGCTTTCAATATGATAGCTTATCTGTTTGCTATTATTTTGCTTCCACTTTTTGCAAGAATGTTAAAGCTAAAAGAGTCAATTATTCCGATAGTGAAAACATCTTTTAGTTTCTTATTTGTATTTACTGTTTTTATGGCAATTGTTTCGCTTGCATTTGCCAAGGAAATAATATCATCGCTTTACGACTATTATACAAATGAATCTATTCAAGTGTTTGGTATTTTGATGTTTTGTTTGATACCGGTGGCTTTAACATATATTTTTGGAACGCTTCTGACGGCAAATGGAAATCTGTACAAATTAAATATTATAGCTTTTTCGGGAATGTGTGTTAATGTAGTGTTGAATTTGATTTTAATTCCGACTTATCAGGCAGTTGGGGCTGCGTCAGTTTCGCTATTAACGCAAGTGTTTACGGCACTTATTCAAACATTGCTTGCCATTAGATTGTTTAAAATTAAAATCAAAACCAATGAAATATTTATTTATTTATTGTTTGCCGTATTAACATTAGGTATAATTTTTCTATCTAAATATTATATAGCTAATTGGCTTGTGGCGATTATTATATCCGGAATGGCATCTTTGGGAGTGGCTTTTGTGCTTAAAATCATGAAACCAATGGTTTTGTTTGAATTGTTTTTTGCATCTAAGAAGTAAATTTTTCCCCCACCTGAGCAATTTGAGGAAAAAATGAAAATTTGTTCAATTTCCCGAAGAAATTCGGATATTCAACAGATTTGAGTAATTTAAACTTATTGCAATGAATGTAATGGTTTAGGCATATTCAGCACAGATTTGACCGATAAATGTTGAAAACGAAGATAATATTGTTTACTTAGCGAAAATATCCAATCGAAGCAATTTATCCATTTTGCGTTCAAATCGCTTGTTGTGTTATTTTATATTTTAGTATATTCTTATTGTCCTTCTTCGACTACAAATAAATTGGGTTGGGATTCGATTAATTTAATACGCTCTCTTGCAAGTTCACAATATTCATGACTAATGTCAATGCCAATATAATTTCTTCTCATTTCAACTGCAACCCTAGCTGTTGTTCCGCTACCATTCATTGGGTCAAAAACTAAATCACCCTGATCGCTCCAAGATTTTATATGGTCTCTAACTAGTTCACAAGGAAATGGTGCAGGATGTCCTTTCGCTTCTTGGTCTTCTTGTCTTTTGCCTACAACATATTCCCAAATATTTCCTTTAATTTTTTTATCCTTGACTGGATTTGCTAATTTTTCCCTTACTTGTTCATTTTTAGAATAGTTTTTGTAAGTAGTGCCATTAAGTTCAAGACCTGCGTGCATACAGTCAATCATAATTGGATTGTGTGTCTTTACAACTCCTTTGCTAAAGACAAACATATATTCAAATTCATTATTGTAGCGTTTTCTATAAATTTGAGGAATTGGGTTTCTTTTACGAAAAATCATAGTATCGTGTAAGTTAAATCCAATTTCTTTAAAAAAAAGTGCTTGTTTAAAACTTGTTCCTGTTTCTGTGGCATTAATTGTTGCATCAGCTACAACCCACACAACAACTCCGCCCAGTTTTGTAATTCGGTATAATTCTTTTGCTATTTCTTCAAATGGAAATACAAATCCTTTATAATTTCTTAAATCATCGTAAGGAGGTGATGTAATAGTCAAATCAATAAAATTATCATCGAAAGATTTCATAACTTCCACACAATTACCCTCGATGATTGAATTTAAATACTTTTCCATTATTAATTATTTTAAGCTAAACAATCCATTATCTGAAATTGAATTGATTGTTTTAATTCTATTTTCAATTTTATGAACTTTTATAAGCTCTTTAAGAGCTTCTTTATGGCTCATTCTCATAATTTTTTCACGCTCTTTGGCAAGAAAAGTTAATGCTTCTTCTTTAGCAACTAAGATACTTTCTGTTGCAACACCTTTTTCAATTTCCCAAAGTTTCTCTATCTTTTTTGAATGGGAAAGAATAGTTTTATTCATTGCAAGCCAATAGTCAGTAGCGTTTTTTGATGGATTTAGAGTTTTGACGGTTTCAAAAATCTTTTTCAAAAGCTGTTCTGCCTTAACTTTTCCGTCAACTTCTGAATAAGCAAGTAATAATGCTAAGTGTGAATAAGTAAAAATACAAACATTTTGAGTAGTTGCTTGTTGGTAAATTTGACTTGATGAAGTTGGCAACTGATAAATAGGGCATACCACCATTGCATATGGCTTTTCTCGTTTCCAAGTGTGCATTGTTTGTACTTTAAAATCTTTTTGATTTTTTGCAGTTCTACTTAGCCTAAATGCTTTTGCATCGGCAACAAAACTATAATTTTTCGCAAAAACTTCAACATCTGCAACATCAGCTCTTTTTTTTAATACGATGCTTTAAGCCTAAAGTAGAATATGCTAAAGAAAGCAAGATGTCAGTATATTTAGAATATAATTTTTCTTCGCTAGTGTCGTGTCCATAGCTTTCTGGGATATTCCCACAAAGACGCAAATGGTCAATGAGTGATGAGATTCCATTTTTCTTAACTTCATCTCCAAGTTCTTTTTCTAACTTGTCTGTATCATTGACGAAATTTCCACTTAGTTTTCGGATTTCTTCGACCCAATAACTACGCTTTTTAATAGCTTCCTTAGTTATAATTTTTTTCATTGAATTTTCAATTATCAATTTTTCAAAGTTAGCCAAAAAATAGGATTGTGTGATCTAATAATTAAAAGTTTCGTTTATTTCGGTTTATAACAGATGGGCTGTTTGCTAAGTGATTTGCATTTTGCAAATCGCTTGAGGTATTATGCAAGAATTTCCGCTTTACTAATTCTTATAAATGTCTCTTTATTTGGTCTATCCAATACCCATTAGCTATATAAGAAATATAAAGTTGCAGTTTGTTTTTTACAAATATCTATGTTTCTCGAATTTTAACAATGAAAAAACATTTTGAATACTTAAAATTTAGTAATTTTGATTTTAAAATTGTAGAAAACTTGTCTAATTATTTGATAAAAAGTGTATTTTACGCTAATATAAAAATTTTCATTATTAGCTTATTATTGACTTCCTTGCAGTTATTTGCACAAGAAAGTCGCTATCCGAATCAATATCTCTTTTCTTCTGATTCTATCGTGAAATTTGATGGTTTAGTGAGTTCGCCCGTATATCCTAATCATATTATTGTCAGCAAAATAGATTCAAATAGTTTGTGTCAAAAAAGAAGTCTCTTATTAAGAAAGTTAAGTTGTGAAAATCTGATATTTGTAGATTCTATTGACTATCAGCTAATTATTAATCCAATGTTTGATTTTGCTCTCGGAAAAGAAAAAAATTATGCACACAGGCTTTATGAAAACACCAGAGGATTTGAAGTGAAAGGGCATCTGTATCATAAACTGTTCTTTTCATCTGAATTATACGAAACACAATTTTCGGCTACTTCCTACAATCATATTTGGATTGATAGTTTTGGCGTTGCTCCGGGCATTATGAGAGTTAAAGAATTTAAAGAAAATGCTTGGGATGTTGCATCAGTATATGGTTCTGTAACTTATGTTCCGAATAAAAATTTCCATATTGCCTTAGCAAGGGATAAATTATTTATTGGAGATGGTTATCGTTCAATGTTTATTTCTCATAATTCGCCAGCATACAATTATTTGCAATCAACTTGGGTGAACAAATATTTTCATTATGATTATTTTTTAACATTTTTGCAAAACCCGAAAATTAATAATATAGTCATTGCTCCACAGTCTTCTTTGGCAGGTTATCAGCCAAAATATGCTTCTATTTCATTTTTGATTTTCAAATTGCATGAAAAAGTCCATTTAGGTTTGTACGAATCAATAATTTGGAATGCACATAACTCAAAATATAATAGTATTCACATAAAGCATTTTAATCCATTTATTTTTTTAAAAACAATTAATTATGGATTTGATAATGAAAATAATGCAGCAGTTGGATTTTCATTGAGATATAGTCCTATGAATAATTTTCAAGTTTACACACAATATTTATTAGATAATATTCAATTCTCAAATAAAAATATTGAAACAAATTCTGCCTTGCAAGTTGGATTTAAAGTAAATAATATGCAAAACAGAATTCCATTTTATACACAAATTGAGATTAATGCAGTTAGTCCTTACACTTATGGACATAACAATCCTTTGCAAACTTATTCTCATTACAATCATTCACTTGCACACCCTTTAGGTGCTAATCTCAATGAACTTGTGTTTATAGCTTATACAAAAGTTGGCAGATTTATTCCTCTATTTATGTGTTCTTATGGTCGTGCAGGCATTGATAGTGAAAATAATGAATTAGGTCAAAGTGTATTTGCGGCTCAGAAAAACAATATTTCGCAATCTAATTTTTTTCCAAAAATTCAAGGTAAAAATTCAAGTTTATTGTTTTTAGATGCTCGTTTGAATTATGTTTTTAATTCAAGTAGTATGTATCACATATTTGTTGAGGCTCAATATCGAAAAGTAAATATCAAATCGAATATAAACTCGACAATGATGTTTCAGTTTGGTTTTTCCACCTCTATTAGACATTTTTATCAAGATGTATCATGGTTGTAAAAAGGCTTTGTTTTAGTTGTTTGTTCTTGATTGGCATGTTTGTTTTAAATGTGCATGCTCAATATTTGAAATTAAATTTTGATTTGCTGTCTGACTATAAGAGTGAAGCTGGTTTGTATGAAAAGAATAATAGTAGTTTTACTTCAATTCGTCCATTTTATTTTCAAGATGTTTATGCAGGTGATACAAGCATTCAATTTGCAAAATATTATTGTTCATTATTTGCTACGGATAATAATAACTTAAAATTTTTTAGCAGGCTTGAGCCAATCATTGAGGGTTCTTTGCATAATCAAAATAGTGGAATGTTATCAATGGGTGGACTGAAAATAAATACTTTTACTTGGTATAAACTATTGTCGTTGCAAATATCTGCTAATATTGGCACCATCAGACCACTGGCACATACTAAGGATTATATAGAGAAGTTTAATGTTTTTCCTGAATATGGAATTGTCAGCACTTCGGATAAATCAACACATCATTTTATTATTCCAGAATTGACTTTACATGTAAAACTCTCAAAACACATCAATTCGGAAATTGGCTTTGGCACACATTTTTTTGGAGACGGACATCGTTCATTAATTTTATCTAATTCTCACTTTTCATATCCTTATGTAAATGTAAATGCACAAATTTGGAAATTGAAATATGTTAGTTTGTTCGCTTGGATGAATGATATTTATTATCCTCAAGCAAGAACATGGAGCGATGGCATTAGTAAGTTTATGGCTTTGCATTATTTAAGTTGGAATGTTACTAAACGATTAAATTTGTCTTTATTTGAGACTGTTGTTGCTCCATTGTATGATTCGCTAATGCCTCGACAATTTGCTGAATACAATTATTTACTGCCCACTGTGATGTATCGTCCTTTGGATTTTGCAATAGGCTCGAATGACAATATGTTGCTTGGTGCTAATATTTCGTACATTCCAATCAATAAGCATGTGTTGTATGCACAACTTGTGTTTGATGAACTTTTTGTCAACGAATTGCGTGCTGACATATTACAACAACTTATTCCTGATTCAAATCGTTTGCATGGTGCATGGGTTAATAAGCAGTCGTATCAGTTTGGATATAAGTCGTTTGATTTTTTAGGCTTGAATGGTTTTGATGTTTTAAGCGAATTTAACATTATTCGTCCGTATATGTATTCGCATAGAGATGTGATGCAAAATTATTCGCACATGAATCAGCCTTTGGCACACCCAATGGGAGCAAATTTAGTAGAACACTACAGTCGAGTGCAATATCGTAATGAAAAGTGGCTTTTTAGCATAATTTATAGCCGAACTTCATTAGGCTTAGATAGTGTTGGTACAAATGTAGGGCAAAATATTTTTCTGGCTAGTTTTGATGCCAAAATACCTGAAATAGGAAATATCCCGGTAAGTTATTACGGAAATAAAATAGGGCAAGGACTTTCATCAAAAATCACTTTTTTAAACTTTAATATTTCGAGATTGATTTTTGAAGATTATAATATTTTTGCTGAAACAGGCTGTATTTATAGAAAACAAGAAATTGAAACTATGCCTACTTCAAAGGATATATATTTTTATGCTTCTATAAAATGGGGTATCGGACATAATAAGATTGATTATTAAAATTATTTCAAGTTTTTAAGTATCTCTGAATAGTTATATATGGCAAAGCAAAAAAATATTGAAAAATATAATTTTCTTTACGTTTTGCTCAGAAAATACATTTGTTTGATGCTTTCCACCGTATTTTATAAGAAAATAATAATTAAGTATGATGAACCATTACCCAAAAACACTCCAATAATATTTGCTGCTAATCATCAAAATGCTCTAATGGACGCATTGTTGCTTATTTGTTCAGCTTCAAAACAAATTGTATTTTTTGCGAGAGCAGATATGTTTAAAAATAGATTTATGGCAAAGTTCTTAATGTTTTTTAAGATTGCTCCTATATATAGAATAAGAGATGGAATGGAGAGTCTTCAATTAAACCATCATTCTTTTTCAATAGCCTCGTCAGTTCTTGCAAGTGGCAATTGTATTGGGATATTTCCTGAGGGGCAACATAATGATGCTGAATTTCTATTGTCATTGAAAAAAGGATTGTCCAGAATTGCATTTCAAGCCGAAGCAGAAAATAATTTTAACCTTAATATTCATGTCGTTCCCATAGGAATTTCATATTCCGACTATTTTAAGCCAAGAAAAGAAGTAGTAATTCAATTTTGCCAAGCAATTTTATTAAGTTCATATCGCAAAATATATTTGTCAAATCCGACAAAAGCATATAAAAACTTCAATAGCGATTTGTCGAATAGTATAAAACAGAAAATTATTCATATTTCTGATAAAAATGATTACGACTTAATCCAGTATTTTAGGAAGTTGATGCTTGAAGAATATAAAATATCTTCGTATTTTGAGAATATTGAATTTTCTAAAAATTTGATTGAAAAATTAAAAGAGTCAAAAGCTAAGGAAACTGATAAATATGACAAATTGATGCAAAATATAAAAGAATATAAAGCTTTTTTAGAAAAAAACAATTTGAGTCATTATGGTGAAAAAATAAAAAGCCTTAAAATTTATACACTTATTATTTGGTTTTTGTTTTTCTTAATTAGTTTTCCTTTGTACTTTTTCGTCTGTTTATTGTTTTATTTACCATTAATGCTTCCATTTAAGATTGTAAATAAGCGTGTTAAGGATTCCCAGTTTAAAAGTTCAATTTATTTTATTATCATTTCTTTGTTTACTATTCCGATGTTTGCTACACTTTATATGTTTTTTATATGGTTTTACACTAAGAGTTTTATTTTTTTGGTTTGTAGTATTCCTATATTTCTGTTATTGGCTATTTTTTTTAAAATATATAGGAAGTCTTGGAAAAATTTTGTTTTTTTGTACAATATTTTAAAGCTACGAATAAAAGATGAAAAAGAATTATGTGTAATAAAAAATTTGGAGAAAACGATTATTGATTTTTTAACTATTAAAACTGAAAATTAGTGATATTGTCTTAGTTTTTTATTTGACTTTTAAATACTAACTGTATGGATTACATGTACATTGTTATTTTGGTATTATTATTTGCACTTGCTATTTTTGATTTGTTTGTGGGTGTTTCAAATGATGCTGCTAATTTTCTTAATTCTGCCATTGGTGCTAAGGCTGCTAATTTTAAACTTTTAATGTTTATTGCTTCATTGGGATTATTGGTAGGAGCAATGTTTTCAGGTGGCATGATGGAGGTTGCTCGTAGCGGAATATTTCACCCTTCGCAGTTCTATTTTCATGAGGTTATGTTGTTGTTTTTGGCGGTAATGATTAGTGATGTCTTGCTTTTGAATTTTTTCAATACTCTGGGTCTTCCTACTTCAACAACTGTATCTTTGGTTTTTGAATTGCTTGGAGCTGCATTTTTATTTTCCATTATCAAACTTGTTGATAATGGAGAGTCTATATCCATGTTGTCAAAGTATATTAATACAGATAAAGCATTTGCTATTATTAGTGCCATTTTCTTGTCAATTATTATTGCTTTTACTATTGGCTTTTTAGTGATGTTTCTTACCAGAATTCTTTTTACTTTTTTCTATGATAAAAAAATGAGAATAGGAGGTTCTATTTTTGGTGGCATTTCTATCGCAATTATTTCTTATTTTATTTTTATTAAAGGAATGAAAGACTTATCTGTAATTCCGGAAGTTACACTTGCTTGGATTAATGCAAATATTTCATTGTTAATGGTTTATATTGCTGTTGGTTTGTCTTTACTGTTGTTTTTGATTCAGTTGTTAATTAAGATTAATGTGTTCAGAATAGTTGTACTTTTTGGGTCTTTTGCTCTTGCAATGGCATTTGCAGGGAATGACCTTGTGAATTTTATTGGAGTTCCGATTGCTGGATATAACTCTTTTAAAATATTTGTACAGAGCGGAGCTACAAATCCTGAGTCATTTTCGATGGAAATGTTAGCAGGACCCGTACATACTGAAATATGGTTTTTATTGGCTGCCGGTATTATTATGATTTTATCGTTGTGGTTTTCAAAAAGAGCTCGCACTGTAATTGCAACAAGTGTAAATTTGAGTAAAAGACAAGAAGGAGAGGAGCAGTTTGGCTCAAATCATTTCTCAAGGTCAATTGTAAGATTTTTCTATAATACGAGTTCTTTTTTAAATTCAAAATATCTAAAAGGAACTAAAAAATTAGTTGATAAAAGATTTATTCAGCCCGAGCATGATACAAAAGACCCAAATCCACCCGCATTTGATATGCTCAGAGGTGCATTAAATCTTATTGTTTCAAGTATTTTAATAGCATTCGGAACATCTTTAAAGTTGCCTTTGTCAACTACTTATGTTACTTTTATGGTTGCTATGGGAACATCTCTTGCCGATAGAGCATGGGGACGCGAATCAGCAGTATATAGAGTTTCTGGAGTGTTTACTGTAGTTGGTGGATGGTTTTTAACTGCTTTTATTGCATTTACTGTTGCTGCATTAGTAGCTTGGTTTTTGTGGTGGGGTGATTTAATTGCTGTTATAATTATAATTCCACTTGTAGTTGTAGTATTATATAGATCTCATTTGAAATATTTGCGTAAAGAGAAAAAGAAAGAAGAGAAAAAGCAATTAATTGCTAATATAACTAGTGGGAAAGAAGACTTAGAAACAATTTCGCTTAATGCTATTTCAGATATACTTGCACAAACTCCAATTTTAGTTGAAGATGTTTTTCTTGGATTGCAAAACGAAGATGTTAAAATGATTAAAAATGCACTTAAAAAAATCAAAGAATTGGATCATTCTACACTTGCACAAAGAACATTGTTAAATGAATCAATTAATATGCTTGATGAGTCGCGTTTGCATTGGGGAGAGTTTTTTATCAAGGTAAATGAAAGTTTAAGAGGAATTACAGTTGCTCTAACATTCATTGCTAAACCTTCGTATCAACATTTGAATAATATACATCAAACATTAAATAAACATCAACTGAAAGATTTTGAGTTCTTGAAAGTCGAATTGACGCAGCTTGCTAGATATATTCAAGAATATATTAATCCTGAAGCTCCAAACAATGATTTCAATATATTGTTTGAGTATAGGAAAATGGTTAATGAAATTGATACAGTGAGAGTAAATCAAATAAAACGAATTAAGAAAAAAGATTCGCCATCAAGGAGTAATTTGTTGTTTTTAAATATTCTTTCTGAAATTAAAGTAATTACACAATTATTATTAGAAATATATCAAACAGAAAAACAAAGAATTGCTCATAATATTGGAGATGACACTAAGCCAATTTAAAAAATTAACTATAAGTTTTTTCTTATTTGGTTTAGTTTTATGGAAAAATAATTTGATTATTCAAAATCTCTGTTTATTTTTGTCATTTAATTAAATAAATTTTAAAAATATGATTTCACTTGAAACAAGCTATATGGGACTAAAACTTAAAAGTCCAATAATTGCCGGTAGTTCGGGTTTGACACAAAACATTGACAATCTTATTGAGATAGAAAAGCAAGGAGCAGGAGCAGTAGTGCTAAAATCGCTGTTTGAAGAGCAAATTCGTAATGAAACAAAGAAGAACATGATGGATTTTCACAATGATTATCCATATCCGGAGGCATTTGATTATATAAGTAACTTTTCAAAAACAAGTGCCGTAAATGAATACATCGAAATTATACATAAAGCAAAAGAAAAACTATCAATCCCTATTATTGCAAGTATTAATTGCTTTACTGATACTGAATGGGTTGAACATGCCAAACGCTTTCAAGATGCAGGTGCAGACGGAATAGAATTAAATGTTTTTATTTTGCCCTCGGACAATACTAAAACAGCCGATGAGATTGAAAAAACATATTTGAAAATTATTGAACATGTTCAAAAGTATGTTACTATACCTTTGTCTTTGAAAATAGGGGAGTATTTTACAAGTCTTGCAAAAACTATTGTTACATTTTCATGGACAGGCATTAAAGGTATAGTGTTGTTTAATCGATCTTATTCTCCAGATATAGACATTGATAATTTTAAGGTTACTTCGACTAATGTGTTTAGCCAAGCCGAAGAAGTTTCACATCCTTTGAGGTGGATTGCACTTTTATCAGATAAGGTACATTGTGATTTGTCTGGTTCGACAGGCGTTCATGATGGCAAAGCTGTTGTGAAATTATTATTAGCCGGAGCTTCTGCCGTACAAGTATGTAGCGTTCTTTACAAGAAAAAGTTTGGCGTGATTACCGAAATGAATAATTTTGTATCCGAATGGATGCAAAAGCACAAGTTTGCAAATATTTCGGATTTCAAAGGCAAAATGAGCTATAAAAACATTGATAATCCAGCAGTATTTGAGAGAGTTCAGTTTATGAGATATTTTGCTGGAATAGAATAGTGTTTAACCGCACTTGAGCAATTTGAGGAACAAATAAAAAATTGCTCAATTCCACGAAGAAATTCGGTTATTCATCGGTTTTGAGTAATTTGAACTTATTGCTATGAATTTAACATCTGATTAACTTTGTCAGTGGATGTTACAAGTTGATTTTTTTCTAATTCTATAAAGTCATATTCAGGTTTTGCTCGAAAAAGGTCACTTTCAATCACTTCAAGTTTATCAATTGTTGCTTTAATAGCATGTTCTGATTGGTCAATCCCAATCCATTTTCTTTCATTTGCTTGGGCAGATTTTAAGGTTGTACCTGAACCACAGAAACAATCAAGTACGATACTGTTTTCCTGACTTCGACATGAAATTCCTCAACATTTCTTAACACATAGACAATCAA
>CAZKDV010000041.1:0-17372 GCA_964551645.1 uncultured Bacteroidales bacterium
GTATATCGTTTTCAATTTCCTCTGCTAATTCCTTATTAATTCCTTTTTTTAATTTACTGATGTAAATCATTTCAATATCACGCATCGGTGCTTTTTGGTACTTTTTGAAATACTCCCAACACCAACTTGCGATTAGTTTAGCAGTAGCACTTTCTAAATACTCCTGTTTCCAATCTTCCTGTATTTGCTTTAAATAGTCTGTATTGGTAATTAAACCGATTAGTGCTTTTCTTTCAATCATATAGTTACTTTTCCTAATACATTAACACAATTAGCCCTTATCCATTTCTTTGTCCGATATTTTCCATTGCAAAAATAACAATAAGAACTACTACCTATTAAAAGAGCAGTTAATAGGTAGTTCTTATTGTTATATTTTCCATTGAACTATTATTTTTTTTTAATATTTAACATTACATTAGTTAATTACAATTGCATCAAATTTGCATCGCTCAATACAAGCACCACATTTAATACATATTTCAGGATTAATATAATGGATTTGTTTTCTTTCTCCAGATATTGCATTAACTGGACACACCCTAGCACAAGCAGTACAACCAACACAGTTTTCAGGAATAATAACATATCTAATCAAATCTTTACATTGACCAGCTATACATTTTTTCTCGTCAATGTGTGCAATATATTCATCCCAGAAATTATCCATTGTAGATAAAACAGGATTTGGAGAAGTTTGTCCTAAACCACATAATGAAGTGTCTTTGATTACATGGCTTAAATTGCGTAGTAATGTTAAATCTTGTTGTGTACCTTCTCCCCTACATATTTTTTCAAGTAGTTCCATTAATCTCTTATTGCCTACGCGACAAGGTGTACATTTTCCGCATGATTCTTCAACGATAAAATCAAGGTAGAATTTTGCTACTGCAACCATACAGTCGTCTTCGTCCATAACAATCATACCACCAGAACCCATCATTGAGCCACTAGCTAATAAGTTATCAAAATCAATAGGAGTATCCAAATGTTTTTCTGTCAAACAACCGCCAGAAGGACCACCAGTTTGAACTGCTTTAAATTTTTTACCATCTTTGATGCCACCACCAATTTCGTAAATTACTTCTCTAAGTGTAGTTCCCATTGGAACTTCAATTAAGCCAACATTGTTAATTTTTCCTGCTAAAGCAAATACTTTTGTTCCTTTGCTCTTTTCTGTTCCAATTTTGGAGTACCATTCAGCACCATTTAAAATAATTGCTGGTATATTAGCAAATGTTTCAACATTATTCACATTTGTTGGTTTTCCATTATATCCAGCAACTGATGGAAATGGAGGTTTAAATGTTGGTTCACCTCTTTCACCTTCCATAGAATGGATTAGTGCGGTTTCTTCACCACAAACAAATGCGCCAGCACCATAACGAATTTCAATATCGAATGCAAAACTGGTTCCAAAAATATTATTTCCTAAGAAACCATATTGTTTTGCTTGTTCAATAGCTATTTTCAAGCGTTCAATAGCAAGAGGATATTCTGCTCTAATATATACTAAACCTTTAGATGCACCTATACAGTATCCACAAATTGCCATTGCTTCAAGGACACTATGAGGGTCGCCTTCAAGGATACTTCTATCCATAAATGCACCTGGGTCGCCTTCATCGGCATTACATACTACATATTTTAAATCACCGGGACTTTTTTGTGTAATTTCCCATTTTAAACCTGTAGGAAAACCACCGCCACCACGACCTCTAAGACCTGATTTTTTAATAACTTCTATTGTGTCTGCAGGGCTATATTCTATCAAACATTTTCCCAATGCCATATAACCGTCTCTAGCAATAGAGTCTTCAATTCTTTCAGGGTCTATAAATCCACAATTACGCAAAGCTATACGCAATTGTTTTTTATAGAAGTCCATGTGTTTTGAATCTTCAACAGCTTGTTTGGTTTCTGGATCATTATATAATAATTTATCATATTTACGACCTTTTACCAAATGCTCGTCAATTAAATTAGAAACATCTTCGGGTGTAACTTTTACATAAAATGTGTTATCCGGTATAATTTTCACAATTGGACCTTGTTCACAAAAGCCAAAACAACCGGTGGCAATAACTTGAACATCATCAGACATTGCACGCTTTTCAAGTTCTTCTTGAAAAGTAGTTAATACTTTATGACTTGCTGATGCTTTACAACCAGTACCAGCACAAATTAATACATTATACTTAAATTTTCTCATTATTCACTCCTCCTCACATTTTCAATTTTCGAATAATTAACTGGTATAATTCCATCTACCAATTCGCCAGTTTTAATGTACTTTTCAATAATTTGGTCTGCTTTTTTTTCGTCAACCCATCCAAACACAACTGGCTCTTGTCCTGGAAGTGTTACTTCAATTGTGGGTTCAGCGTAACAATATCCCATGCATCCTGTTTGAGTAACAATGCCATCAATATTGCGTTTTTCCATTTCATCAAGCAAATAATCCATGATTGCTTTTGCTCCAGATGCAATACCACAAGTTGCCATAGCTACTCGTATTTGTACATGATTTTCTGGATTATCACTCTGTTGTCTGAGTGATACATTTTCTGTCAGTTTCTCTCTGAGCTTTTTTAATTCTTCTAATGAATTTACTTTTGACATATAGCCTCCAATTAAAAATTAGTTATTTATATTACTTATGTTTATAATGCCTTCTTCAATAATTTTTTTCAAATTAGTTATTACTACTGGATGTTGAAAATTTTCTTTTCCTAATATGTTTTGGCATGCAAAACTATCTAAAAAATATTTATATTCTTCAAAATTATATAAAAAATTTATTTTTACTTCAATATTTGATGTCATCAATATAGATATAACCCCTGCCAAATCACCAATTGGAGGACAATCTATATGATCTATTTTAAATGTTGCTTTTACTGTTGTTCCTTTATTTATTTCTGATTTTATTGAAAATGAACCACCACATTGTTCGGCATTTTGTTTCAATAATGGCAATCCCATACCCACAGATCTGGTTGTTCGGGTAGTATAGAATGGATCAACTACGCTATTTACTTTTTCTTCACTCATTCCGGTTCCATTGTCAATAATGTACAATTCTAATGTTTTATTATAATTATGCAGTTCTATACTCATCTCACTTGCTTGAGCTCTTACTGAATTTTCAGCTATATCAAGTATGTGTAAAGCAATGTCTTTCATTTTATAATTATTTTCCTGGCATCACTACCTTTAAGTGTTTTCTTTAATTCCTCAAATGTTGGTTCTTTCATCACAAATTCGGTATAATGCACTCCAATATCTTCAATGTAATGACTATCCGAGTTTCTGAGCAAACTAATATCTTCAGGCAATAGTGGCAATTGACTATAAACAAGTTTGCAGTCAGTATGACGAGATATTTCAACAGCATCAGCCAATAATGAATCGGGGTATAATCCCAACTGACTTCTTAATGAATTTGCAAGTTTGTCAATATGAGCTGGAATGAATAAACCACCAAGTGCATGTACTTTAGCCTCTATTTCATTAATATCTGCATTTAGTGCTTGAATAAGTAAATAAGGGTACTCCATCAAAATATTATCATTTTCATCAACAACGACCTGATCGCCGAAGTGATCTGGATTGTTTTCTATTGTAGGCAAATTGTCTTCAATAAAAAACTGAAACTGCTTTGCCTGCTCTATTGTTTCAAATAAAGCGAGGCAATGGATTTCTTCTTTAGTAGTCACTTCGGCGCCGGCCAGAACACTAAGATTATATTGTTGTCCTAGTTTGAAAGCCAATTCGCAATGTAGAGTTGAGTTATGGTCAGTAATTGCTATCATATCAAGTCCTACCTCAATGGCTCGCTTTACTATTTTCGTTGGCGAAGAATCCAAGCTAGCGCAAGGAGAAAGAACAGAGTGAATATGCAAATCGGCTTTCCAAGATTTCATCACGACATCAATAATAGTTGATAAAGTTTGCCTCCTGTATAAAAAGCTGTTTCAGTTGTTCCAAGTAGTGCAACCCCTTTTTGGTTTGCAAGTTCAATCAAATCATCAGCAGGGCAAACTCCGTTAATAAATATAACCCCAGCGATATCTTTTAATGCAGCAACTGCAATTACATTCTTATGATTTTGCAGTGTAACCCACAATTGGTTTTGTTTTGCATTTCCCATTACATCACTCAATAAGTCAGAAATATATACATCATCAACCTCTACATTGAGGGTATCAGGTGAAGTATATACTTTCAATGGAATTCTTTTAATTATTTCACTTATTTTCATCTTTACTATCTTTAAAATTAGTTTTTTCTTTTCCCCATATTTTATCAAAAATTTCTTTATGTTCAAGCGTCTCAGGAGTTTTAGATTTTTCTCTTGCTTTTTGCACAAACACGCATTGCTCTATTTTGGCATAGCCTCTAACAATATCTTCGGCAAATGCAGTACATGACGGAGCGCCGCATACGCCACAGTCAACCATAGGCAAACTTTGTTCAATAGCTTTATAATCTTTGTATTTTTTCATTGCTATTTTATAATCATCATCAAACTTATACATTGAATTTGGCTGAACTTTATCCATCATAATATTAGCTATCAAATAATCTTTATATACATCTATTTGTTTAAGCCTTTCATTAATTTGTTCAGGATGATACTTAGCATTGCTTGCTCTTTTAGTTAATTTTTCGGCAGCAAGAAATCGGTTTTTTGCAGTAAGAACTCCACCTGCACACCCTTGATCGCAAGCACGCAATTCTAAAAAATCTGGTGCTTGTATTTCTTCGTTTTCAAGTTTTTCTAAAAACTCAATAACATTGTGTATTTCATCAACAGCAAGGCATCTTCCGATATAAGTATCGGCTTCGCCATGAGTAAGCGTCCATTGAAGAGAACGCTGATTTAGTGATAACGGACTATGGTCTAAAACAGTACACGAATCATATTTTTTGCTAGATAGCAATTGAGATATTTTATTATATATAACATTCATATTAATCACGCCTGTGATTGCTTCATCATGATTATACGACTTTATATCGGCTATTTTTGCAGCACAAGGAGTAATATAAAACATTCCAAGTTCTTCGTCTTTTATTCCTTTATTGAGCATCATTTGTCTATAATAAATGGCTGACATTTGCAAAGGAGGTTTAACGAGAGAAAGCAGATGCACCATTGAAGGAAATCTTACTTGTATTAATCGCATTATGGCAGGGCAAAAAGAAGAAATAAGGGGTTTGGACATATCCTTATTTTCAATTGAGTCTTTCGTAACTTTATGAATAATTTCTACTGAACTTTCTGTTTCAAAAACATCAGTAAAACCAATTTCATGCAACAAACTGTATAAAAGCTGCATAGAAACATCTGATTGGAATTGAGCAAAAAAGATTGCAGGAATTAAAGCAACTCTGTGTTTGTATTGAAGTATTTGTTCAAAATCATCTTGTTCAATCGAAATTGCACCGACAGGACATACTTTCACACAATATCCACAATCAACACAACGCTCTTCAATTAAAATTGCTTTTCCATTTTTCACTCTCAAGGACATAGTCGGGCATGAACGCATACAGTGAGTACAGCCAGTGCAAATGTTATGGTCGATTTTTAAAGCGTGATAAAAGTGTTGTTTTTTAAAAGTCATAAAACAAATTATATACGATGCGTTATTTTTATTGTTGTTCCTTCATTTATTGTGCTTTCAATGTTCATATCATCAGAATTTCTTTTAATATTTGGCAATCCCATTCCTGCACCAAATCCCATTTCTCTAACTTTGTTGTCAGCAGTAGAATAACCCTCTTGCATTGCCAATTGAATATCTGCTATTCCGGGCCCATTATCTTTCATTATGATAATAATCTTATCTTCAAGAATTTCAATATGAGCTTCACCTGAATATGCGTGTGCCACAACATTTATTTCTGCCTCATAGCAAGTAATAACGACCTTACGAATAATGTCATTATCTAAATTTAATTGTTTCAAAACTCGTTTTACTTCACTAGAAATATGACCAGCATCAGCAAAGTTTCCACCTTCTATTTGATATTTAAAAGTCATATTAATACACTGGTTTTAGATTGTTTGAATATAAAATACCGCTAATTCTAAACATAGTATAAGAAGATTGAATAATGTGTATTTGTAATTCTTTTGCTAAGTTCAACATTTCATCAGACGCTTGTTTGTTGCGAGCAAGAATAATACAGTGAATATCAGCCATATATGCTGTTCGTAATGATTGAACATTATTCAAACCAGTAATCAAAAGGATATTATTGTTTTCTAGAGTAAGAACTTCGCTCATAAGGTCAGATGCAAAAGCATAGTTAAAACTATTATTATCAGGCAATTCCGGAGTCAAATGAGTGGCTTCCAGCAAATCAATAATATCCTTTATTCTCATTATGAAAAAAATTTTTATATGGCAAAATTACAACTTTTTTGTTAATTAATTAACATTGTGAAACATTTAACAATAAAATTTTCTTTATTGTTTTAAAAACACTATAAATCAAGATATTAAACAATATTTTTGTATGAAAAAATATTAAAAATAGCTCATAATAACTCTTTTTTACCATACCTTCATATCTAAATAACACGATATTGATAATAAATAAATTTTTATTTACCTCCTTAATTTCAACTAAGCTTTAATTTGTTTTTTCAACAATAATCATGTATATTTGCAAATACCACAACAAGAATTGACAAAACAATAATATCGGCGAGCCAGCTGCCAAAATAAATCCCAAAGGCATGGGTGAAAAACATGAATAAACTTACAATATTATTCCTAATATTAGCAAGTAACATTGCTATTAATGCCTATTCACAAACAATTTCAGCTGACAACACATTTGGTCAAAACGGAATTGCAAAATTTGCAGATGCTTCGTCAGTTAGTTTGTTAGATTTTGATACACACGGCAACATTATTGCAGCCGGATATACTATGATTGGTGATGGAAAACATCATTTAACAATTGCAAAAACAAATGCTGATGGAATTATTGATAAAACTTTTGGGAATAATGGACTTGTCAAAATAACTGATTACGACCAGAGCATACCATACGGTTTGAAAATTACAAACGATAATAAAATTGTTGTAATTGGAAGATTTATTAAATTAAAATTTCAAGTAGCTGAAATTATAATTATGAAATTTAATGAAGATGGAAGTATTGATGAAAATTTTGGAGATAATGGAAAAATTAATCTGGATTTCAATCCTAATACCAGCAATATATTATCGTTTAATTTAGAAAGTGATGATTTTATACTTGTATCAAAACAAGAAAGCGAAGCGGTAGAAATGAACGGAAGTTTGCATTACATTCATGCCGGTTATTCGATTACAAAATACAACTATGAAATACAAATTGACAAAACTTTTGGTGAAGATGGGGTTGTATTTTTGCCTAATGAGGAAACCATGAACATTGCTCCGTATTGTATGAAAATTTCAAATAACAATTCTATTATTATTGCAGGCACATGTAACACTCAACCAAATATAGAATTAGGTCTTTGCAAACTAACTTCCAATGGCTATTTAGATACAGATTTTGCCAATAATGGAGTTTGGCATAAAAATATTATGCAAGATTTTTATTTAGATCACGAATCATTTAGTAGTATTTTTGAAGATAATGAAGGAAATCTGATACTTTTAGGTTCAGGACTCACTAATAGTTCAGGATGGAGTAATAGATCATTTTTAAGCAAATTTACTGCTAATGGAACTCTTGATACAAATTTTGGAGAAGATGGTTTTTACTGTTTTGATTCTGTATCAATTAATAAATCAGTAATCCAAATTGGAAATAAATATCTAGGCATTGGACTTAACTCTTTGAAAAATTACTATCAAATTACAATTGTTGATAATGACGGTAGTCATGCTAATGTAGCATATAACTGTAAACTTTATTATTTTCATGACATAAAACTTCAAGGAGAAAATAAACTTATTTTAGGAGGTGGTTTGTATTATGCAAACTTTAATGATAATTTTGCATTAGAAAGACTCATTATTGATTCGGAAGCATTTATAGAACTTAATAGTAATTATTCAAAGAACATAGTAATTTTCCCAAACCCTGTTAAAAAAAATCTATATTTCAATAAGGAAGTAATGTTCGAAATTATAGATATTCAAGGGAAGACCCTATTAACATCAGCCACTCCTACTAAAACTGCTAATATTGAGAATTTAAAAGCAGGTATTTATTTTGTTCGATTTGGCAATAATATTCAAAGATTTATCAAAGAATAATTTATCAATACAAGTTTTTATAATAGCTAGGTTCAATTAGTAAATGCAACTTTTTTATTTATTTTTACAAATACACAAGGGATATTACTTGATATTTTAAGCACAATGAGTGTTCATAAAAGCTAAAAGCCACTGCTGTGTGGCCCCACTAGGAATCGAACCTTTATGTTTTTCGTGCTGATTTTCAATTCGTTATGTGTTTTCATTTTCTGATGGTTCAACAATGGTTCAACAATTGTCTGTTTGTTGTACAAACATATAAAAAAAAATCCGGATATTTAAACCCGGATTTTTGCTATAATAAATTTCTTTTGCTTTAAAGCTCTAATGATTTTTCAAACAATCCTTGCCAACTTGGATATTGCTGTAAGAAGTTTTTATCTTTCCAGCCTGCTTTTTCATCTAATTTATCATTAATGGAACGACTAAATGCTGATGAAAGTTCTACATCACCATTGCTTAAAATTCTGACCATACAAGCAGTTGGCACTTTATAGACACAACCCGGTTTGTACGAAGTGGCAATGCCGTCAATTTTGTGCAAAACTCCAATTGTTTGATATGGCTTAAGCTTGCGAAGCGTTTGCCCATTTTCCATCAAAACCCAAATATATCCGTTGTGTTTATTTTCAGATATTGCACCACCTCGTATTGAATTTACTCCATCAACCACTGAAGAAATCATGAGTCCTATTCCAGCTCCAGTTGCAAGTTTGCTATTAGTGTAGTAATTAATTAATAATAATCCTGAACAAAAAGAGAGCATCGCTCTTGTTCGGGGATCTATTTTTCTAAAAACAGTATTGGAAACAACCAAAGCACCTGCTGCCGTTCCTGAAGCTATCAGTCCAAGTTTTTTGAAATTCATTTGCTGAGTTTTTGACATTAACGCAAAAAGACTTATGTTTATTTTACTTAGATGCCATATTTGCCAATAGCACAAATAACAATAGTAGCAACGACACTATTATTATTATATAAACGACTGTAAGAGGTGTCATTTTTTCTTGAGTGCGATACACTACTTTGTCAACAGGGATTTTCTTTTCAACGAAAATAGTGTCGGGTTGAAGAACCTGATGAACGATTAAAGTGTCATATTTGCGATAAATAACTGTGTGGAGTTTTTCTTTTTCAATAACAACAGTGTCTGTTGGCTTTGTTACAAATTGAGTGTCTATTTGCAAGCCGGGTATAATGATGGTTTCTTTGACTTGAATTGTGTCTGTTTGTACCAACTCCGGATGTTTAAGGATTAGTTTGTTGAGTCGCTTTTGTGGACTGCATGAAAATAAAAAAACAAACAAAAACAAAAGGACAATAGGTTTACGCATTATCTTTTATATATTTGTTTAGTTTGTGTTCTAAATTTCTAACCTTTTGTTTCAGCTCGTCAACTTCTTTGCGGAGGTCTGCATTTTGCTCTTCTTTGATAAGCAGTTGATTGATAAGCGACTCGTTTTGCTCCATTAGTCGCTTTTGGCTCTGTATCATAGCCTCAAAGCTGCCATTTAGATTTTCAAAATCAATCTTTTTGCGTTCTCTTTTGGTTTTGTAATTTTGCCAAAACCACATAGTGAAGCCCGATGCAAATGCTGCAATTAGTTCAGAGAGCGGAAATTTCATAGTTTAGTCTTCATTTGTTGCGTCAAACAAATCATCCATCGTATTGAGCGATATTGACTTGATTATCCATTTGTCATTTTCTCTGATATTATCTATATGATATCGCACCAATTCAAATTCTGATGTAACATTAACATCAAATGAATTTAAGTCAGGATTGGCAATGTCAAATATTGGACCATTAAAAGTAACTTTGGAGGTGCTGCCCAAATTTTGAACCATAACAATCAAATGGTTTAGAATAGGACGTCCATCAAGAACTCCGTCTTCTTCATTTTTAAATAGGATATTAATAACAACATCTTCTGTGTCGGGCAACAATACTATATATAAACTTTCATTGCTATATATTTGTTTCTCCACAGGATCAGCTGCCGACTGAATTAATCTTATCTTTTTATATGAACTATCAAGGTTTATCCACCTATCAATTGTAGATTCATCAAAAGCAACATTAGTCCCTGTTGTTAGCCCTGATGTTGTTAGCTCTCTTTGAACGATAATGCTTGGAGTGCCTTCATCAAGTTCAATATGGCAGTTTCTTAAAATAGATTTGTGAAAAATGTTAAAACTACCTTGAAATAAACAATAAGATGCATCAAGATGAAAACCACTAAACATATTGCTGCCAAAAAATTTGCAGTTAGTTGCAAATAAATAAGAAAAACCCGAATATCCATTCATGGAATATATAATAGAATTATATATTGTCAGTCCTCGAATTTGGTTGGGAAATTCCAAATTAATATTATCCACCATTACAGTAGAGATATATGCTTTAAGAGGATATTCTTCTATGTTGGTAACTTCTATACTACTTCTTAATACACCTATCCTTGTTCCGTCAATTCCGCTGACATTAATATATTCGTACAGCGTAATTTCGGGTATGGTTCCTCCGGGCAACATCACTTGCCACTGGTTGTCTTCATTCACATTACCATTTTCTTGTATCCACAAAATTGCATCATTATATGATTCGAAAATGCGCTGCTCTTCGTTGTCTTCCCGCAGGTCGTGGTTAATCCACACTGTGTTGGATAAAGGAACGACAATAGGATTAATAATGCCACCACCGCCACTATTGTTTTGCAGTTCGGACAATTCTTTGTATAGTTCACTGATGCTATCAGTAATTAACTCTCTTGGTTTCATGTTTCTTGGTTCTCTTTCTGGTTGTTTTCTCATGGTGTTATCTGTTTAAGTATGCCAGCAATGCACCGGCTATTAATAATTCAAATGTCCAATTTTTTGTGGTTAAAAGTTTTTTTTTTGAGCAATGTCAGCATATAAATCGTTGCCGAGCTTTTGCTGTAATATTTTTTTCATAGTTGATAAAAATTCGCCATAGGTGATTTTTCCGTCTTTGTTGGCATCAAACACTTGGTTTTGTTGGGCAATCACCGAAGCCTTTAGCTTTGCAGTTTCAAACACAAATGAATGAGGCTTGCCCAGTGCACGCGGAAAAAATGTAACTGTATATAAATCTTCAAGCGACTGAATGCGGTTTGTGTAGGGTTTGTAATATTTATATACAAAGTCTAATTGCTGCAGGTTGTTCATAAGATACAGTTTTTGCGTGCTGGTTCCGAGTGCTTCGGCAGTGGCAGGCATAAATTGGATTAAACCGGTTGCCCTGTATGCAGCTCTTTTGTAGGCATCGGTTTCGGTGTCTGCTTTTTGCTTGTTTACAGCCTGCGGATTGAGCGTTGACTCCATATACATAACTGCCATTAGCCAGTTGGGATTGATGCCAAGCAAATTGCTGATTGACACAACTTTTTGCAAAAATGCTTCTTTGTTAGATTTAACTTTGTCTGAGAAAATGATCATACTTGCATACTTAGATTTAATGCTTGTTTAACTTCAAAAACTTGATTGATTATTGCTAAATGTTTTTCAACTTGCGGTTGCAGTTTGAGCATGGTGCCAGCAGGAACAAGCACATCATCAACATATATTCCGGCTGCTTGTGGTGTTTGTGATGATGAACTGCCAGAGCCTCCTAATGTTGATTGTGTGGTAGATATTTGTGCTGTGTATCTATAAGGATGAAACGAAATTGCCTGACATTGTTTGCCAAACACTTTAACACTGCTGTTGCTGCTTTGCACTTTTTCGGTTTCGTAAAAAACGATGGTTCCGTGCGGTTCGGGCTTGTGATATTCTCTGATAACTGTAAATTCAATCATTTTCTTATTTTTTTTGAGAGTTTATAAATTTTGTAAAAATAAAATATCCACCAAGCAACAAAGCAACTGGTTTAATAATGCCCATCGAGCCGCTAAATTTGCCTGCTGTTTTGCCTTTGGCATAAGCATCATCAATTTGTTTTTCTAAATCATCAACAATTTTTTGACGCGTTTCGGGATCGAGATCATTTAGCAGTTTTTTCAATTCTTCGCTTTGCTTCAAATTAGCCTTGCTTCGGTCATAATCGGGTTTGTATTTATTATACAACACTACAGCAGTGGTTGCAGCCACGCTAACAGCTATTGCAACTGCAATTATGACATAAGCGATAACAGGTATAATGCCTATTGATTTGCTGCCTGCCTGCACAAATGTAACAAAATCAGTGAGTGCTTGTTGTTTTGCAGGAGTATCAGCATTTGGAACTCCGGTTTGATTGAGCAAATTTTTGTCTTCTTTGATTTTGCTTTGTCGTGTTTGTAATTGTTGCCAAATTGTAAAGAACTGATTAACAATGCTTTGCGGAATAACAACACCTCGTTTTTTATATTCTTTTGCCAAAGCATAAGCATTGATAAGATTAATGTATGTTTTGGCATCAGCGGCAACTATTTCATTAAACAATTGCTGTGTTTTGGCTTTGTCGGTGTTTGATGATGAAAACGGATTTTTGCTCAAATAAAGCTCATCGCTTTTTGAGTATCCAACAACTTTTTTTTGAAGCTCATTTTGAGTGCTGCCAACAGTTATTTCAAGCCACGAAGATCCGCCCTGGTTTGTATATCTGCCAGTGGCAAAACCAACAATTTGTCCCATAGACACAGTTTTAATGGCTGTTGCACCAGGTGTTTTATAAACGACAATACTGGCTCCTTTGGGAGTTACGATATATCCGGCATATTTTGATTGTAAAAAACTCATTGCAATTTTTTTTTATTTCATTAATACTCCACGAGCCACATTATACATTTGCTTGTCGTGTTCGCTCATGTGTGCAATTTTTTCAATTATTTCAACGCAGCTGTTTTCATTCTTTTGCCACAATTCAAATGCAGCTTCCAAACGGTTTTGTGCATCTTCGGGACTGATAGAACCAACTGATGAATGTGTTTCTGTATCAGCTTCAATGCCCAGAGCTTTATATATAGTTCCGATGAATGGACTAACACGGTGATATATTCGTTTTTCAACGCTGTTGAGTTCCAACTCCAGCTCTTTGTTGCGGGCTTCAAGTTCGGCAATCTTAGCAATTTGTTGTTCAATCTGCAGCTGTGTTTTATACTCCTCAAGTTTGCGTGCAATGGTTTCTTCAACTTGCAATGCACCTATTCCGGCAACGGCTGTTTGATTTTCGGGCTGCGAAAATCCGATGTCAAATTCAACTCTTTTCCATTCTTTGGTTTGTCCGTGCTTTTCCCATGCCTCAATCATATATCTGCCTTGCCCGATGGTGTCAAACAATCGCTCAAGTGCTTCTATTGATTGCTCAAATGTCAAATCTTCAAGCATAGCACTTGTGGCAATGATGTTGTTGCCTCTAAAATCACGAACTTTCCAATATTTGGTTTGGTTAAGTCGCATCCATTCAATAACTCGTTCTCTGCCCTGTATCATAGCTGTTTAGTCTTCAAAGTAAAACACTAATAAAACACTCCAACCCGGAAATTGATAATTTGGAGAAGCACTCATAATTGGCAACAAGCCGTCAAGTTCAGTAACTTCAATAAAAGATTTGTCGTTGACAATCACATCACCAAATCCCATAATATGCCCATTACGATATGGTGGATAAATCAAACGAACCGGATATTGCTTTACCTTTTCTTTGCCTGCGACATGCAAAGTCAGATAAATGTTTTTTAAAGTTTCTTTGTTCACCGGTATGCGACCGGTGCCTGTATAGTGTTCGGGCATCTCGGAACTGTCTCGGGCAATCACTTCAATGCCCGTAATTTTTCTTCCGTTGAAAGATGTTTGGGCTGGCAAAAAATACTTGCGTCTGCTTTGGTCAACCGGAATTTCAACTATCTCTACATTTTTCATTTTATATGCTTCAGTATTCATGGCTTTGTGTTGTTAAAAAAAAAGGCACTCAGCAAGAATGCCTTTTCTTGAATAATTAAAAAAAAATAGTTTATCTGTTGGTTACAAGGAAACCACGCATCATAAGCACTAAACAATACATCTGTACTTGATTCCTTCGCTGGCTAGGTTGCATTTCGAAAGTACTAGCAATGGGGGCTTCAAGTGTGATGTTGTTTTTCAAATCACCATCAAATGTAATTTGTGGCGTTAAATTGATGAAACCAGAATTTTCATCTTGTCCGCTGTTTGCAATTGAAGAAACAACTAATGGAGTAGAAGCACCATTAGTAACAGTTAGCTGTTGCGCCGTTGGTACATAACGAAATCTGCGAGTGTCTAATGCTTCAACATATTTGGTTTGTCCAACCATAATAGATATTTTGCCATTATAGATTGATTCCAAAAATATTGATTTATCTCCGAAAATTGTAGAATTTGGATAAGTTTGAAGGACTTCTAATCCGGGTTCATAATTTTCCTCTGAATCACTGTTTAGACTACCTCTGTGTATTAAGAACAATCCAAGATGTGTAGCCAAAAATTTATCATTTCTGTCTAATTTTTGTTCGGTAACAGAATCTGAATTGGTGTCTCTCAAAATTTGAAAATCATATTGGGGTTTTCCGTTGATCAATTCGTTTTCCAAACGAATATAACCCGGAGTAACAATTTTTCCTTCAGCTTTAAATTTAGCTTCAAGGCGGCTAAATATAGCCCTTTCTCTGTCTGTTGATACAGTTATTCCTTTTTTTTGTGTCATAATTATAAAAATTTAATTTGTTTAATGTTTTTTTTTTTAGTCGAAAATGATGTCATCATCATCATTACCGCTGATTGGGTTCTCTTCATATCCTGATACAAAAAGAGTGTCATCAATGCCGGTAATGTCAGTAACATAATCCTCTTCAACGAATTGGTCAAGATCATCACCTATTCCGCTGGCAGCTGCACCACGACCAAGATTGTTGTAAATATCAATTGCACCTGAAGCAATGATGCCACTGCCAAGGCTGTCAACTAATGTTTTGTCTTTCATAGGTATAACTTCGGGGAGTATTGCTCCGGCAGCCATTTTCAAGCCGCCTCTGAGCATAGGGTTCATATTGGCTAAGAGTTTGTTGGCAAATTCGCCAGCAACTGCACCACCACCAACGCCAACGGCTTTCATGCCGATGCGTTTAAAATCAAATTTACTTTTGCGTTTCATAGATTTTTGTATTTTTTTAGATTTAACTTACTTTTTTTTGAGCTGTTGAAGCCTTTTGCGTTTAGCTTCAATGTCTCTTTTCTTTTTTTCAATTTCTCGTTTTTTAGCCAGTTTACTCTCTTCTTTTTTGATTTGAGCGTCTAACTTTCGAGATGTTTTGTTTAGCGTTCCAATTTGTGCCATAGTCATATAAAAATTAAGGGGTTTGTAAAATTATTTTTAGAATCCGAGCGAGTTCCAGATTGATTTGCCGCCACCTGATTCGTATGCGCTACTGTTGCCACCATCATAGCTGCCACCACCGTAGCCACCATCATCATAGCTGCCACCACCATAGTCGCTTCCGTAATCGTTGCCGTAGCTACCTCCTGAATCGTCTTCCCAGTTGCCTGCATTGCTATTGCTTTCTACTGATGAATATACATCAAATGAAATTTCATCCTCGTTAAAAGGCATAGGAAAATCATCCTCGCTTATGTCCATATCCATTTTATTGCCAAAAAATTTAGCTATTCCATTAATAATAGCAGTAAGCGCATTTAATGCTGCTGCTATCCAATCAGCAGCACCTATGCCTGACATTTTTCCTTTCATTTGTTCGGCAATCACTGTTTCGGGTGATTTTTTGTATTGTTTCATTATTCCATTACGAACAATGCCCATAAAGTGTGGTCGCTTCATGCCTATTACATCAACAATGAAATTTGCGACTTTCTCACTTTTGTCTCTTTTTTGTTTTGCTTTGGGAGGCAATTTGGCAACAAGAGCAGGATCATTGATAAACAAGTATAAAAAGAAAGGTGATGCCTTTGGCAAACTCACTTCTAATAAACCTTTTATAAATAATCTTTGTGGAGCTGTAACCACTTTTGCAACTGCCTTTAGTCCTTGTTTAGCTTTTTGTCCTGCCTTTTGCAAGAATTTGCCTGTCTTGGTGCCATGTTCTTTGCGCCATGCTTTCACTGCTTTGCGTCCACCTTGTTTGCGTGCTTCTTTGCGACCTTGCTTTCTTTCTTGGCGTTTGGCTTTGCGTGCAGCTTTTTTCTCTTTGCGTTTGGCTTTTTTGGCTCCGATTGAACCAATGCCATGCACTTGGTGTGCAATAGAATAAATGCCATTGACGGCATCAGCGGCAATGTCCATCAATTCATCGAGCATATCATCAGCATCGGCACCGCTCACTCCTGGTGATGTTCCTTTTTGCACCACTTCAATTGCATCTTCGAGCATGTCAATAGAATCTTGATATTGTTCGGCTTTCAAGCCTCTGCCTTTTGACTTAACAATTGCCTGTTCTGTTTTCAAGCGGTCTCTGGCAATCCACAAATCCAGCTCACCTTCAGTCATTTGGTCGGGTGTGCGTCTGCCAAGATTTGTAACTTTTTTTACTACTTTGCCGCGTCTGCCTGTGCTTCCAGAGCGTGTACCGCGTCTGTTTTTGTTTCCTATGTCTGAGTCGTCAAAACCCGACATTCTGTAAATTTGTGTCATAGAGATGTCTTTTTTAAATTTGTATGGTTTTTCTTTATTAAATTCATCCATCACTGAATCAAGGATGTACTCTTTGCCATCATGCAACACATATACATATACATGTGTGTATATTGGTGATGATGAATAACTTACAAAACGATAGCCAAATGATGTGATGCCAAGATTTTTTAAAACACTGCTTGTAAAAATACTGTAGCCTTTGCAGTCGGCATATCCATCAGCCCAAATGCGCGATGGTGTTTTGATAAACTGTTTTCCGCTTGTGTCAATTATATAATGTATTTTGTGTTTAACAAACGACCATATATTATATAATGTATCCGGAACATTGTTAGCCTTTAAATGATGTGCAAAGTTTTTGAGGTCGGTTTTTGATTGAGGCATTTGCTCGACATACATTATCTCATCAATAATATCCTTAGTGTCGCCTCTTTGTTTTGTCAATACAGACTTAAATTCAGCCGATGCAATAGTGTTGTTAGCTATTTGAA
>CAZKDV010000041.1:17382-20324 GCA_964551645.1 uncultured Bacteroidales bacterium
TGAATGATATTGCTCATTGTTATTGTTCAATTTTGAGTGTTTTGACATTCACTGTACTGGTCTCATCATAAGGAAACCAATGACCATCGGCTTGCACTTTTCCATATAATCTGATTTTGATATAATCTGATTTTGAAAGAAGCTGCTGAATGATTTGAAAATTGTTCAATTCAATAACAAATCCTTGCAAAATTGCAGTGTCGGCAGGATTGATTGATATTGTTTTTCTGAAATCAATATCGGCAACCAGTGATCCGTTGACAGTAACCTTGAGCAACATTTGTTGCATATTGACTTTCTTTTGATTAGGATTGCGGATATTAAGATTTAATTTGATGTAACTATTAAGCAGCTTGAAAACTATTTTGTCAATTTTGCCTAATCGTATTTGTAAATTTTGAAGCCGGGTGCCAGTAGAAATATAATTTATTCCTACCAGCAATCCAACTCCGAGCAATATAACTAAACCGTTCATGAAGAAAATTTTAATATGGAAAATTTCAATTGCAAACTTAAACACATGCTTATAGGTGCATGTGTAAAAAGTGGTCAAAAGTGGAATGTTTTTTTTACATCATTCCTAATTCTTTCTTTATAATATGTATATCAATATCGTAAAATTCAGCATAATCATATATTGTTACAAATTTTTTGCCGTACACATCTTTCAAATGCTGGAGTAATTTGTATGCCTGTGTGCGTTTGACACCGTTAAGTTTCTGAATATCAGACGCTTTTAATTTTATTCGTGCCATAAATAATATTATTGATAAGCAAAGATACTAATTATTAGCAATTTAGAGCATATTAGTTAAAGTTTTAGTTTAATCAAAGAAATATCAAAGAAGTATTGAATTAATGCTTTAACTGACATTTATTAACTTTTTGATTGTCAATATTTTATTATTTTCAAAATTGATTAAATATTGCTTAAAAATTAAAGAAATATTGCTATATAAAATTGACATAAATCCTGAATTAAAAAAATAATATGTTTTTGTGAAAAGTTTAGAAATGTTGATTTTAAACTTACTACATGACTACAAATTTTTCGAAGCTGCAAAAGCTAAAAATTGTAAAATTGCCTACTACATTACTACAAATTTATATTATAATTAAAAGTTAATATATTAATATTTAGTAGTTTATAAATTTTGTAGTTTGTAGTTTTGTAGTAAGTTCGTTTTGAACTTTTTTAATTTTAATTTTTTTTTGTAGTTTGTAGTTTTGAAAATGCCAAAAACAGCCTTTTTTGCCTACTACAAAAAGTGTTTTTTGAGCAAAAAAAAATCCGGAAGCAAGTCCCGGATTTTTTAAATAATTAATGAATATTAATTTTAATGCTCTTCTTTTAATATTTCGTCAAACGGTCCAACTGCCAGTCTAAAATATTCTTCTTGATAGGCACGCGAATAAGCATGTTCGGTACTTGTGTTGATAGCTTCATCAATGCTTATTAGCATGTTAAAGAGCACATTGAGAGCTATCTGAGTGCGCCGTTCGTAAAACAGATTATTCCTGATTTCGTGATTTTGTCCAGAAGGCTGCAATTTACCATACTTCAGTTTATAATCTTCATTCCAGTTGTCTGCAAATGATGCACGAGCTGCCATAACTGCATCGTGGTGCGACTTAAATTCTTCTTTGTTTCTCAATCCTAATTTTTTCTTCATTGTGCAGTCCTCCTTTTGTCTAATCTCGCTGGGTGTGAGTGCAAAGCGTGATGCCTTGCTGGTGGTGCCTTGTTTGCCGGCTGGCTTCCGGGTTCTTTTCGAGTTCATCATACAAAAAATAAATTTTGGTTATAAATGACAGTAAATATAACTGCAATAATTGCAAAAATTTGACCTCGTTTGAAGTTGTTCGAATCCTTTATAGCAATTTGTTTTTCAACATCAATAATTTTATTTTGTGTTTTTAT
The DNA here is from genome assembly GCA_964551645.1 of uncultured Bacteroidales bacterium. GTDB lineage: Bacteria > Bacteroidota > Bacteroidia > Bacteroidales > DTU049 > CAZKDV01. Next base: position 19,304 of record CAZKDV010000041.1, read on the forward strand.
TCTTTCAGATTGTTCAATTTCAGCCATAACTAACAATCTATTTGCAAAACCAGGTGAAATACTTTCATACTTTGCAAGCGAATCAGGATCTGGGATGGGACCGCAATAATATTGTTGATGAGTTAAACTTATATTTTGGTCGGTCTTAATTGTCTTTGATGACTTCATTGCACAACTTCTTTTTGCTTATTAAATGCTTTGCCAAAATCACTATAAATGTGTTGCCAATCATTTGCAATATTTAGTTTATCAATTTCAGTCCCATTAAAAATATCAGATTTTAATTTTTTAAATCTGTCAGCTCTTTTGCTTCTAATGTCTGAAGTTTTAAAAAACATAAAATTAGATAAAAAACCTAGTAAAAAGTAATTTTTCATAACAGCCTTTTGATGTGTTATTTTACAAAAGTACAAAAAGTTTAAAACTTTTGTTCAAAAAAAATGAAATTTTTTTTAGAAAGTTTGGATTATTTTTTTAGAAAGTTGTTACAATTCAATCATATCAGCAAAATCTATATCGAGCATCGGACTGTATGAAGGCTCATCGGCATCAACATCTTTGCCAAAGCAAAACCATTGGTTGCTTTCATAATCATAAACAAATGCTTCTTGAATCATAGGATAATCTTTTAGCAGTTGTTTAACTTTCTCAATGATTTGTCGGTGTACATTTTTTGTTGTAATTTCAATAATCACAACTGGATATCTGTCAGCTTCATTTTCATAAATAACTATGTCTGGTACCTTGCTGTTTAGATCTCTATCGTCAACACAAAATTCAGACAAACAAAATATGCCTTCATTTTCAAGTGAAACCACCAAATAGCGTATAATGATTTGATGTTTTTTTGCTGGTCGTGGTGTCATTCCAATTCCTAAAATTCCACCCGGTCCTGAATAATCATCTAATAGTCCCATAGCTTTAAATTGTTTTAAATTGTTATACAAAGTTAATTAATATTTTTTTGTTAAAAGTCAGGTTCATCAGCTTTTGCATATTCGGTTTCGGTGCGTTCTGCAAA
>CAZKDV010000042.1:0-19857 GCA_964551645.1 uncultured Bacteroidales bacterium
ACCATATTCATTCCTTCATTAAGTTTGCTTCTCATAGGCATTAATATTTTAAGTTCAAGACAATTCAGAAATAACTTTATCAAAAAAACATTCAGACTATTGTTCACTCTTGGCTTAGTAACTCTATTTTTATTTGTGTGCTACACTTATATTAAATTTTTATTTGTTGACAAACATCAAACCATATACTCATTTCGTCCAACTCAAAACAATATAACTCACATTGATTTTGAAAAAGAAAAATATAAATATTCTGATTTCTCAAAAAAATGGATACTTATAAATGACACTATATACGGCATTCCAGAGGTGTTAATTGACACTTCAAATAGTGATTCATTACACATTATAGTTCTTAAAAAAAGTTCAGGAAGTACAATGTTTAAAGCAGAAAAAAACATTAACATTATCCATTATGAACCTAGCACTATCAATAACGAATTTATATTTTTACATCCTTACTTTAACACAGAAAACAACAAGTGGAAAGCCCAAAATGTAAGAGTAATTATTAAAATACCCGAAGGAAGAAAATTCAGTATTTCTGATGATATTGCTCATGCTTTGAAAAGAGAACATAGTGAAATTACATTAAAAAGCAATACACAATATATTGTTAGCAAAGGAGCAATAAAATCAATTTAAGTTTCAGTTTATGAATTTTTTAGCTCATTTTATTTTATCTCAAAGAAATAAAGAAATTATTGTTGGTAATTACATAACCGACTTTGTCAAGAGCAATAAATTTAATGAGCTTGATGTGGCTATAATGAAAGGTGTTATGGTTCACAAAGAAATAGATACTTTTTCTGATCAACATATCAAGGTTTCCGAAACACGCGAATTACTTTATCCACATTTTGGACATTATGCAAGAGTTATTGTAGATATGTATTACGACCATGTTTTAACACAGTATTGGGATAAATTTTCAGTTTACACCATACAAGAAGACATACTGTATTTATATCAAACTCTCGAAGAGTATCAATTAAGCTATCCCTTGTATATTCAAAGAATAATAAAAAAAATTATTGCTCTGCAATGGATGGAAAAATATCAATCTTTAATTGGTTTACAACATGTATTTCGCAGCATGTCCATAAGAGTTAAGTTTGATAATAAGTTTGAAAAAGCAATTCCTATATATCTAAAATACGAAAATGAAATTCATGCTCATTTTTTAGATTTCTTCGAAAGTTTAAAAAAATATATTGATAATTTCATCAATTGCAATTCTCATTTAAGTTCCGTTTAAAACAAACAAATATGGCTAAATTTATCATTAAAGCAAAATCAAATTTATTAACAATTCGATTATTATCAATTAGTTTACTTATAGCTCTGTTATTTTCCAATTGTTCAAACAAGCAAGATACAAATGATGCAATTGTAGATGATATTCAAACCGAAATTCCCGATTATGCTAAATATGGCTTAAAATCAGGAATTGTAAAATTGGAATCTAACACATTAGGCATAAAACAAAACATGACTATGTATTTTGATGATTGGGGAAACTTGACGACCAATGATATTGAAATGAATTTACTTGGGAGCAAAACACATATCAGAGTAATTATATCCAAAGAAAGTATATGGCAAATAAACATGATAAATAAAACAGCCACCAAAACAGACATTAAATTAGGAAAAGATGTTAATACCATCAACGATATAAATTATTTAACAATAGAAGAAAATATTGAAATGCTTGAGCAACATGGTATTATAGTTAAATATTTGCAAGATATTAATATAATAGGCAAACCATGTAAAAAGTATTCAATTCAAGCTGACAATCAATCTCAAATCACTATGGCAATATGGAAAGGAATTCCTTTGAGTACAATAACCCAAGCAATGGGTATAAATGTTACAATAGAAGCAAAGAAGATAATAGAAAATGCCGATATACCAAGTGATGTGTTTGAACTGCCTATTGATGTGGAAGTAAAAGAATAACAAACTTATATTACTCCATTTTCAATCATAATAACGATAGTTTCAATTTCAAGATCTTTGCCGTTTGGATCATAATTTTCTTTTAAATTATATCCAAACACCCTGCCCAAAGTTTGCCAAAAACCAGCCATAAGTGAACCTCTGTATTCTTTAATTATATCAAAAGTTGGATTGCCAGTTTCTCTATCAATTAATTTTATCAATATTTTACCTTGTGAAAAGGTTAATTTTTTAATATCGTTTTCAAATCCGGCAAATAGTTCTTTCTCAAGTTTTTTGATAACTTTTTTGCGTTCTCGCTTACTATCAATTGGTCGCAAAATTTCATTATATTCTTTCATTTTAGTTGCGGCAAGTTTTGAATATGGATAAACTTTTTTCACATTTTTCACTAATTTTGACCATGATAAAGCTTCGCTCCTATTTTTAAAAACTTTAGGTCCAAAAACTTGCACCTCTGGAATCCACAAAACAGGAACCGTATCTCCATCAATAATAACTGCCCTTGCAACTATTCCTTGCGAATCATCATTTTGGGCAAATAAAGAACATAGAGAAAACAAAAATACAAATCCAATATTTAGTTTTAAATACATAAAAACAATTTATTACCTAACGGATTGACAAATTTACTACTTTTTACGAAATAACAAATTTGAATTTTCAAAACAAAAATTTATTTCAAAATACCTCAAAAATAAAAGTAAGAAATATCAAATATTTATTTATTTTATATCTCTTTTTTTTGTAACATTGCAAGAATTTAGGGGAATAAAAAATGAATCAGATTAAAATCAAAACTGCCTTAATATCAACATTTTACAAAGACGGACTTGAATTTATTGTTAATAAACTGCACGAACTTAATGTACAAATTATTTCTACTGGTGGCACACTTGAATATATTAAGTCATTAAACATACCCGTTATCTCTATTGAAAGTATCACTAATTATCCAGACTTATTTGATGGCAGAGTAAAAACTTTACACCCAGCAGTAATGGGCGGAATACTGCATAGAAGAGACAATTTATCTGATATTGAGCAAGTGCAAATGTATAATATTTCTTCTTTTGATTTGGTTGTAGTAGATTTATATCCTTTCAAAGAAACACTAAAAAACTACAAAGAAGAAAAAGAACTAGTGGAAAAAATTGATATTGGAGGAATTAGCTTAATTAGAGCAGCAGCTAAAAATTTCCAAGATGTTATTGTAGTTCCCTCACGAAAATATTATACCCAGTTTATTGAGTTGCTAAATAAAAAAAACGGATACACCGAACTTGCCGACAGAAAACTATTTGCATCTTATGGTTTTGCTACAAGTTCTGACTATGACACAACTATCAATTCATATTTTAGCAATACAATAACAACTCCTTTCATTCAACAACTTCAATCAGAAGTTAAAGAATTGCGATACGGAGAAAATCCTCATCAAAAAGGCTATTTTGTTGGAAATATCCATGAAATGTTTACGCAGCTAAACGGCAAAGAACTTTCGTATAACAACTTAATGGATATTGAAGCTGCATACGAACTATGCTTAGAGTTTTCTACTCCTGTTTTTGCAATAGTTAAACACAGTAACGCTTGTGGCATTGCTATTAGAGATACTGTTGAAGAGGCCTGTAAAGCCGCTCTTGCAAGTGATATACTCTCTGCTTTTGGAGGAATAATGTGTACAAATCAAGAAGTTAATCTAACAACTGCTAAAAGTATTAACGATATTTTTTTTGAAGTACTTATTGCCCCCTCTTACACTGATGAAGCCCTTGAATTGCTAAAAACAAAGAAAAAAAGAATTATTTTACATTCAAATAATATTGAAAATAAAACACACACTCTTAAAACTTGTTTAAATGGATTCTTGATTCAAAACAAAGATAATGAAGAAGTGAATATGGCAGATTGGAAAAATGTTACTAAAAAAGAATTCTCTAAAGAACTATACTCTTCTGCTTATTTCGCTAACATTATTGTAAAGCATACAAAATCAAATGCCATTGTTTTAGTTAAGGACAATATGTTAATTGGAAGTGGAATGGGACAAACATCTAGGATTGATTCAGTTAAACATTCAGTTATGAAAGCAAAAACTTTCGGACACAATACTGAGGGCGCAATACTTGCATCAGATGCTTTTTTCCCTTTTACAGATGGAATAGAAATAGCTTTAGAGGCAGGAATTAAAAACATCATTCAGCCGGGTGGCTCAATTAGAGATGAAGAAGTTATTTCATTTTGCAACAATAATGACATAGCTATGATATTCACAGGTAAACGACATTTCAAACACTAATTTTTATTTTATGGGATTATTTAAATTTTACACAAAAGAAATTGCAATAGATTTAGGCACAGCCAATACAATTATAATTCACAACGATAAAACAATAGTTGACGAACCATCTATTGTGGCAATTGACCGTACTTCAGGAAAAATTGTAGCAGTTGGTCGCAAAGCTATGATGATGCACGGCAAGACACATGAAAACATGAAAACCGTTAGACCATTGCGTGATGGCGTAATTGCCGACTTTCAGGCAGCTGAATATATGATTAGAAGTTTAATCCAAATGATAACTCCTAAAAAACCGCTTTTCTCTCCTAGTCTTAAAATGGTTATTAGTATTCCTAGTGGAATTACAGAAGTTGAAGAAAGAGCTGTAAGAGACTCAGCTGAACAAGCAGGAGCTACAGAAGTGCGACTAATACATGAACCAATGGCGGCAGCTATTGGTATTGGGATTGATGTACTTGAACCAACCGGAAATATGATTGTTGACATAGGTGGCGGGACAACAGAAATTGCTGTTATTGCATTAGGGGGTATTGTTACAAATAAATCTATTCGTATAGCAGGTGATGATTTCAATACAGACATTGAAGAATACATGAGGAAAGTTAATAATATATACATTGGAGAGGTAACAGCTGAAAGAATAAAAATTGAAGTTGGGGCTGCCCTAACCGACCTTGACAACCCTCCCGAACCTTATGCAGTACACGGAAGAGACATGATTACTGGGATTCCGAAAGAAATTTTCGTTAATTATAGTGAAATTGCTCACGCATTAGATAAATCTGTTTCAAAAATTGAAACTGCTATTTTAAATACTTTAGAAAATACTCCTCCAGAACTTTCAGCTGATATCTTCAAAACTGGAATATACCTTGCGGGTGGCGGCTCTTTATTGCGTGGATTGAATAAAAGAATACATCAAAAAACCAAACTAAAAGTACACATAGCCGAAGATCCTTTACGCGCTGTTGCCAGAGGTACTGCTGCAGCCCTCAAAAACTTTTATAAATTCCCATTCCTCATAAGATAGGAATAGGATAGATTGATATGAAAAATGTTTGGTTTTTTTTGTGGAAATACAAAATATTTATTCAATTCTTAATTTTAGAATTGATATGTATAACAAGTGTAACGCAATACAATTTTTATCACCGAACAAAATTTACCAATTCTTCAAATAAAGTAATTGGTACTGTTTTAAATACTATACATTATGTTCAAGACTATTTCTACCTAAAAACAATAAACGAACAATTATTAAAAGAAAATGCTATTCTAAAATCCATGCATCACACTTCCTTTATAGTTGATTCTAAACAATTGTTTCAAGAAGACACATTAAAAAGAAAATACTCGTATTTAACCGGAAAAGTAATTAATAGCTCAACTAATCGGATTAACAATTACATGACCTTAAATGTTGGGGCAAAACAAGGAGTTGAAAAAGGAATGGGTGTTGTTTCTCCAAATGGCATTGTCGGAATAGTAAAAGATGTTTCTGACAATTATGCCTCTGTTTTTTCAATACTTCATAGAGATATTAAAATCAGTGGAAAAGTTAAAAATTATGATGTTATTGGAACTATTGAATGGAATGGAGACAACTACAAATATGCCAATTTAAAAGATATTGCACGATATCATGAAATTCAAAAAGGTGATTCTATTGTAACAAGTGCATTTTCTCAAATTTTTCCAGAAGATATTTTAATAGGTGTTGTTGATACAATAATGACAAATACCGCAGATGACTTTTTAAATATTAGAGTTGAATTAGCAACTGACTTTAGTAAAATTTCTTTGGTATATATAGTTAAAAATCACATCTATGCTGAACAAGAAGAATTAGAAAAAAGGAGTCAAAATGAATAATATCGTCAAAAGTTTTCTTCTTTTCATTCTTTTAATTTTTTTCCAAATAACCATTTTCAATCAAATACACATTGTTCAAACAATGAATATATCAATATATATTCTCTTTTTACTATGGCTTCCGTATAAAACTCCAAGATGGTTATTGTTGCTTGTTGGTTTCGCTATAGGTTATATTATTGACGCATTTTCAAATACCGGAGGAATACATGCTGCGGCTAGTGTTTTAATAGCTTATTTTAGACCATATTTTATTAATCTGATAACAAATAAATATGAAATTGAATATGCTAAATATCCATCAATCAACACTATAGGGCTACGCGCATATATTTATTATCTATTATTTTTTATTTTCATTCACAATTTTTCAGTTTTTTATCTTGAATTATTTCATCTGAAAAATTTCTTTTATCACTTACTATTAATTAGTCTGAATACGATTACTACTTTTATTATATGTCTGATTATTGAATTACTATTCAGAAAAAGCAAGTCTTTGTCTTAATCAAATTCTTATAAAAAAAACCGTATTGTGAAATTAATACGGTTTTAAAAATACTTGAGGTCTCGTCCGGATTCGAACCGGAGTAGACGGTTTTGCAGACCGGTGCCTAACCACTCGGCCACGAGACCAAAATCGTTTGCAAAGATATAAAAGTTTTTGCAAAAAAAAAGTTAATCAAAAATTAATTTCTACGAACTGCCCTAAGAGGAATAGTAATTATCATGTTTTGCTCCTTAGGATTTCCCTCTAATACAGCTGGAGCAAACTTTATAGCAGATAATACTCTTACAATTTCTTCGTCAATACCATAACCCGGAGATGAAATGACAACAATATTTGAAATAGTGCTATCGGGCAAAACATCGAAACTAATCATAGCATTCCCGACAACACGGTTTGCAATAGCCTCATCAGAGTATTGAATGGAATTGAACAAATAACTATAAAATGCTTGATCGCCTTCGGGATAATGTGCTTCCTGACTGTAATTAATGTCATAATTAACATCCCAACGATTTTTTTGATCTTCCTGTGCAAATATTGTTATATTAACAAAAAGGAATAAAAATAAAATATATACACCCTTATTCATAATCAATGATTTAGATGTGCAAAGATACAACAAATTACAGTTTAAACAAAATCTAAAATATTATCAGTATTAAATTTCAAGACATACTAAATATTTTCAAAATACTTATTTGTTTTTTTAATTATTACAATTAATTATAACTACTTTTGCCAAAATTTTTACATTATTATTTTAAAAACAGCACAACTAAGTGCATTACTTTAAACTTCATGCTAACATTTGAACAATTAGGCATACGCGCAGAATTGCGTAACGCCATTACTGAATTAGGCTTCGAAACGCCTATGGCCATACAAGAACAAGTAATTCCTGAAATATTAAACACCGACAATGACATCATAGGACTGTCTCAAACGGGTTCAGGAAAAACAGCAGCGTATGGACTACCAATATTAAATAATATGGATAATGATTTACAATCTCCATATTTACTTATTTTATCTCCAACTAGAGAACTTTGTATTCAAATTACAAGAGATATGTCTGCATTTGCTAAATACATGCCAAATATCAAAGTCGTTTCAGTATATGGCGGCGCTAGTATCGAAAATCAAATCAAAGAACTTAAAAAAGGCGGAAATGTAATTGTGGCAACACCCGGACGATTAAATGATTTATTGAGGAGAAAGAACATACATCTGGGAAACATTCAAACAATCATACTTGATGAAGCAGACGAAATGCTTAATATGGGATTTAAAGAGGAATTAGACAATATTATTCAGGTATTGCCCACAAATAGGCGAACTCTATTATTTTCTGCAACTATGCCCTTAGAAGTCAGCAAAATTGCATCTAAATACATGAAGAACTCGAAAGAAATTTCAATTGGAGTAAAAAATTCAAGTGCCAACACTTTGCAACATCATTATTACTTGGTGCATGCTGCTGATAGATACATAGCCCTGAAAAGAATTGTAGATTATTATCCTTCAATATACGGTATTATTTTTTGCAGAACCAAAAATGAAACCAAAGATGTTGCCGAAAAGCTGATGAAAGACGGATATAATGCAGATGCCTTACACGGTGATTTATCGCAAGCACAAAGAGAGTATGCGATGCAAAGATTTAGACATAAAAATCTGCAATTATTGGTTGCAACTGATGTTGCTGCAAGAGGACTTGATGTTGAAAATGTTACTCATGTAATAAACTACAATCTTCCTGATGACGAAGAAATGTATATTCATCGCAGTGGGCGAACAGGAAGAGCAGGCAAAAAAGGGATTGCTATCTCAATTTGTAACTTACGAGAAAAATCAAAGATTTCACAAATAAACAAATTGACAAACAAAAACTTTCAACATAAACTTGTTCCTACAGGAGAAGAAGTTTGTGAAAAACAACTATTCAATGTCGTAAGCAGAATGGAGAATATTGAGGTCAATACCGAACAAATAGTTGATTTTCTTCCAGTTGTATTTAAAAAACTTGAATGGATGACACGCGAAGATATTATTGCGAGGTTTCTTTCAGTTGAATTTAACAGATTTTTGGACTATTACAAAGATGCCAAAGATATTAATGTTGTTGATAATAATAAGCAACAAAAAAGCAAAGAGCGATTTGTATCGGATAATACAAAAATGACTACAATTAGAATTAATATTGGAAAAATGGAACAAATAACACCCACTAAACTAATTGGACTCATCAATGAAAGTACCCACAGAAGAGATATTAAAATTGGCAAAGTAACAATACAAAATACTTGGTGTATTTTTGAAATAGAATCAAAACATGCTGAATTAGTGATACATTCTCTAAAAAACAAAAAATATCAAAATAGAGAAATTGTTGCGAAATATGCTGATGACAATAAGCCTAAAAATAAAGACGGTAAAAAATCTGAGACTAAAAAAAGAAGAAAACATTGATATTAAAATAAAGTACTGTCAATATTTAATCTTCAACTATTTCGCAAATACATCTAAAACCTAACCAATCTCTTGCACCTAAATATTGAACTCGTTTTTTGGTGTCAATAATAGTATCATTGTCTATCCACGAAATACCAACAGCAAGATTTTCAATTGAAGTCATTTCGGCAATATTGCCAGGAACATAAATAAATTGTGATTTTCTGCCTTGAGGAACAATAGAATAAGTACATGCCTTATTATATGGGAAAATTTCTTTATTACTAATTATATTCTCTGAAAATTTATTCATTGCTAAATCCCACTCATCGGGAGTCGGAAGTCTGTATTTTATTTTTGTATAATATTTCTGTCTTTGTTTCTCATTTTTTGAATCTATTGTATATTTAAGATGCACTACATCTGTTCTCCATTTACAAAACTCATTTGCCTGACTGTAACTAACAAAAACAACAGGATTATAATTGTATGTGGGGCTATTAATGTATTCATCCATGCTCATAGCCCAGCTCAATTTTTGATTTGTTCTGATTTGCATACGACTGTGGAAATCAGCATCATTGCCACTTCTACGCATAAAAATTTTAAATTGTTCATAATTAAGTCCATAATACGGTATATTTTTCAAACTATCCCGAACTACTTGGGAATATGAAATCTCCAAAAAAGAAACAAATTCACGATATGCAATATTTGTAACTGGGTTCACATCTATAAACAAAGTGTCATTTAACTTGATAGTTCCCGGCGGAATTCCTTTAGACTTGTTTATTTCTTTTTTGTAATTTTGTTTTTTAATTGGACTAACACTTATAATTATTAAACAAAAAATGTAAAAAAAAATATATCGGTACATTATTTTGGCAAAAATTCGATTGATAAAATTACAAATTATAATTAACACATATTATGCTTCAAACAAAAAGAAATTCACAATTAAGCACCAGAAGTTTGGAAACTAGTAGAAGAAAATTTAAAATAGAAACTTTTTTTAAGTCCAAACTATCTTTATTATTTATCATGCTTACAACAATTTTCATTGGCTCATGCGATGAATTATTTGAAACAGAACAGCCCACCAAGTCTGCAATGGAAGGAGTTTGGCTTGTCGAAATGATTACAGATAGCGAAGGACAAGATATAACTAAAAGAGTGTCTTTTCCGATAGTTGCTTTTCATTTAAGCAGCGACAATACTGTAATTTCCACAGCCGGTCCGCTCACGATGTTTCTCGTTTATGGCAACAATAAATATACTGAAATATCTTCTAAAATTGACCAAGTTTTTAATTACACAACTTTAAGTTTTAATGGTGGAGAATTTTTTGTTGGTGGTGGTGTTGAAGAACGCTTTACTCTTGAAATGAAACTTGAAGGCTTGCCCGGACAAAGTGCATTAACTACATTGCTTGATATTATCGGAATTGGCAACGACTATTTTGACACTGTTATTTATCATAAATTTATGGATATAAAAGTTAATTTTAGAGATGACTATAGAAGTATGATATGGGAATTTGATAACAGCACAAAAGCCATTTACAATACTAAAGATAAATATGGCAATTATTTATTGTGGCAAGGTTGGCCAACTGACAGTTTTCAAAAATGTAAAATATATTTCACAAAAAAATCAACCAGTTTAAAAGAACTCGTTGAAGAAAATATATAGAAAACTCAATAAATAATCTTTACATTAAAAGTTGTTTTTTTAATCTTTACTCATTCTATCTAAAAACACTATTCCATCTAAATAATCTGTTTTTTGTTGGAAAAATTGAGATATGACAGCATCTGTAATTTTTTCAATTACTTCAATGCCTTCAATAGTGTAGTAGCTAATTTCAATCCACTCTGCCCTATAAGTATTTCCTTTTATGTTAGGAATAGATTGACAACTTTCTAAAACAAGAATAAAATCTTCTGAATACGCTAAAATTTGCGGATTTAGATAAATTTCAAAAGGTTTTTTTGCTTTGTCAAGGCGTTGCATAATAATCAGCTTTTTATTTACTCCAACTTGTGGTGCTGCAATTCCTAAATCATTAGGAGAATTAATTGCAGTTGTCATTAATCTATCAATAAAGATAGTTAAATTTTTATCTGTAAAATTATCAATATCAGATGATTGCGTCCTTAATATCAATGAATCTTTATGATTGAAATAATTTAAAACTCGCATTGGTTTATCAATATCGTCTTTTAATATCAGTCGCAACTCTGTTTTTGTAAAATTTGTATCTACGCCTTTATTTTTATTAAACTTAAAAAAGAAATATCCAAATATTATTGGAATTAGCATTAACAACAAAAGCATCATTATTGACTTCCACATATTACATAAATTTTAAACAAATATACATGATTTTTTATGTAAGTTTGTCAAATATATTTTATTTTATGCTCTTTGGAAGAAAAATAGTAGTTGTATTTCCGGCATATAATGCAGAAAAAACCATAGCTGACACATATAAGGATATCCCATTTGACATAGTTGATGAAGTAATACTTGTTGATGATTGCAGTTATGATAATACCGTTGAAATAGCTAAAAACTTGGGAATAAAACACATCATAAAGCATGAAAAAAACAAGGGTTATGGAGCAAATCAAAAATCATGCTACGACAAAGCACTATCACTTAATGCAGATATAATTGTAATGTTACATCCTGATTATCAATATACTCCTCTTTTAATCCCCTCAATGGCTTATTTGATAGCAAAAGGACTATATCCTGTCGTTTTGGGATCGCGTATTCTTGGCAAAGGAGCAATTAAAGGTGGTATGCCTATATATAAGTATGTTTTCAATAGAATCCTTACAATCATACAAAATTTAATGATTGGTGCAAAACTGTCGGAATACCATACCGGCTACCGTGCATTTTCTGCTGAAGTATTGAGAAAGATAAACTATCACGACAATTCTGATGATTTTATATTTGACAATCAAATACTTTCTCAAATTCTTTTTGCAAATTATGAAATTGCCGAAATAACATGCCCTACAAAATACTTTGAAGATTCATCATCAATAAATTTCAAAAGAAGTGTAAAATATGGAATTGGAGTAATTGCAACAAGCATAAAACATACATTGCAAAAATATAAATTAGCAAAATTCAAAATATACCAAGGATTGAGAGATTAATCTAAAATATTAAATATGAGTAAATGTATTCATTGCAAATCTGAAAATATTCAATTTGTTTTTAATGTTAAAGATAGCAAGAACATCGAATACAAATATCACAAATGCAATGAATGTAACACGCTGTTTATCAGTTCGATACCAAACGAGGAACAAATCAACGAATCGTATTCAAACGAGTATTATGGCAATTTGAAAGACGAAAAATTTTCTAATTCAGTTGTAGTCAAAACAATTTCATTTTTCAGCAAAAAAAGAGCAAAAAAACTAAGTAAACTTCTGCCAAACAGAGCAAAAATAATGGATTTTGGCTGTGGAAACGGTAGATTTTTAGAAAATCTTTCAAAAATGGGAAAAAACTTCGAATTGCACGGAATTGAAATTAATACAAAAGCAGCACTCAGAGCAAAAAGCCGATTAAATAACAAGGCATGGATACATACTGATTCAGATTTATACACTTTGTTCAACGCAAATTCCTTTGATGCAATTTCATGTATTCATGTTTTTGAACATATTACAGAACCTGTCAATATCCTGCACGAATTTGCCGAACTAATAAAGCCCAAAGGAATACTCTTGATTGTTATTCCAAATATTCATAGTTTTCAATACAAAATATTCAAAAGCAAATGGTTTCACCTTGATCCTCCGAGACATATTCACTTTTACCCTCCTACTCTGTTAATATCCGAATTGCAATCAAGAGGTTTTAAACTTTTAAGTGTAAACACTTTTGACATAGAACAAAACCCGTTCGGACTAACTCAAAGTATTTTTAATACAATTTTGAGCAAAAGAGATGTTTTATATGAAAACTTGAAAGGAAACACAGTGCCAACAAAAATGCTCCCCAAAGGGAGCATTTTCGTGATGAAGCTATTTTGGATGCTACTTCTGCCTCTTTTTGTGTTATTAGACTTATTTGTTTCTTTTTTAAAAAAAGGAGCATGTGTAGAAATGATTTTCGAAAAGCAATAAACACTAATATTTATATCTTGGGTGGTATGCTTCAAGATTATGCCTGATAAATTCTGATGTCATGTGGATATATAATTCTGTTGTAACAATTGACGCATGTCCCAACATTTCCTGAACAGCTCGTAAATCAGCACCGCCCTCAATTAAATGTGTTGCAAATGAGTGTCTAAGCGTATGAGGTGAAACATTTTTTTGGATATTAGCTTGCTGCACTGCTTGTTTAACAATAAGGAATATCATTACTCGTGTTAACTTTTTCCCTCTTTGATTTAAAAATACATAATTTTCATGTCCATAAGCAATCGGCACATGCACTCTGACATTATTGATATAGTTGGACACTAAATAAGCCGATGACTTGCTCATAGGCACAAATCTTTCCTTATTTCCCTTACCAATAACTCTTAGCATTTCATCGTCAAAATATAAATTTGACAACTTTAAGTCCGTCAATTCTGACACTCTTAAGCCCGAACCATACATAAGTTCAAGAATTGCAACATTTCGCTCTCCTTCTTTTGTACTCCTATCAATTGAAGCAATCATTCGTTCTATTTCTTCAAAAGATAATACTTCAGGAATAGAAGGATTTAATTTTGGAGTTTCAATAAGTTCGGCAGGACTTACTTCAAGTACTTTTTCAATTATCAAAAAATTGTAGAAAGATTTAATACCCGAAATTATACGAGCTTGGGAGCGTACCGACATATCAATTGAATGAAGCCAATAAATAAAATCTTCAATCTGCTTGGCATTTGCATTAATCACGCTTGTTTTGTCGCACAATTCGTCAAGGTATTTTTGCAACAATGATACATCTCTAATATATGCTTCGATTGAGTTTGCAGACAAACCCTTTTCTAATTGTAAATATATTTTGTATGAATTAATATAAGTTGACATAATTGACAATTAGGACATTACACATCAACTGAATATTCTCGCAAAGCATTGTTTAAAGAAGTTTTCAAATTGGTGGATTCTTTTCTTTTGCCAATTATTAAAGCACAAGAAACATTATATTTTCCAGCAGGAAATTCTTTGGTATAAGAACCCGGTACCACAACTGAGTTTGGAGGAATAAATCCCTTATACTCCACTGCTTTTTCGCTTGTAACATCAAGTATTTTCGTTGAGGCAGTTACTACTACATTTGCTCCAAGAACAGCCTCTTTGCCCACTCTGACACCTTCAACTACTATACATCGAGACCCAATAAAAACACCATCTTCAATAATTACCGGAGCAGCTTGAAGCGGCTCAAGAACACCGCCAATCCCAACTCCTCCACTCAAATGCACATATTTGCCAATTTGAGCACACGAACCAACCGTAGCCCATGTATCTACCATAGTTCCGACATCAACAAAAGCACCGATATTTACATAAGAAGGCATCATAACAACATCGGGGGCAACATAAGCACCATAACGAGCAATTCCGTGAGGCACAACACGAACTTTTTTATCGGCAAAATTTGATTTCAAAGGTATTTTATCATAAAACTCTAAACAACCCGCATTTAAAGTTTCCATTTTGCGAACTCTAAAATACAATAATACTGCTTTTTTCACCCACTCATTAACAACCCACGAATCACCAATAGGCTCGGCAGCTCTCAGCTTCCCAATATCAAGCAAATCTATTACCTTATTGATGGCAGATTCATACTCTTTATTTTCAATCAAGTTAGTATTGTCAAACGCTTTTTCAATAAGTAACTGTGTTTCTTTCATAGCATTTTTATTTACAAAACTACAAATTATTGATTGAAGTATAAAAGCATTAATACAAAATGCAAACAGCCTCACCCTAAAACCATACAAAAAAGTGTAAATATATTTTAAAAGAAGACGAAAGTTTAAACAATTAGAAGTTGTAAAAAATTGTATTTATCACAATTATTCTACTCAATAAAAATATTACAATCTAAAGTAGGAAACTATGTTTTTTGTATATAACAAAATCTATATCTTAATTCTATTGATTTTTACACAATTTTAAAATAATTTATTCAAAATTATCGGTAAGTCCACACCTAAGTTTCCCTTATAATCCGTATGAGGAATACCAAATCTTTCAAGAACTAATCCAAATCGCTTATATCCATCTTTATCTCGTAAAGCAATCCAACTTATTCCTAATTGATCACATTGATTTTTATTTTGTTGTGAAAGAGTGTCAGCAACCAATACATTTGTATTTCGAGCAATAATTGCATCGGCACTTTCGGGATTTCCTTTCCCCATTAGTTTGACTTCACATAAATATTCTTTTCCATCATTCAATAAATAAAAATCAACTTCTCTATCCACTTTTTTGCCTCTATCTTTCACAAAATATGAAGCATCGTAATATTTTTCATTAACTTGATACAATTTACATAAAGTCAGCATTAGATATTTTTCTACACTTTTCCCAGCCGTACTCCACAATCCACCACGCAAAGCAGCACGCTTAACAGCCAATGTATTAATAACTATCAAACTTTCAGAAACATTCAAATCAACACTCACTCCTTTCATTTTGATAGTCAAAGTCAAATCAATTTCTTTTTCCATTTCTACGAGAGATTGGATGCTATTATAGAGTGATTTAAAATGTTCATTTGCAGCTTCAATGACTACTGTTTTTGTAGCAGTTCCGTACATATTACTAATTGTCTTTTTGTTCAACCCCGAATTTATAGCAATCTCGTCTGAAGAAAGACTATCATCCATAAATGCTTTTTTGTACCAATCAATCGTTATTTCTTCCGAATCTAATTTAGAATATGCAATCTTTTTGAAAAAATCTACAGCAAATTGCAAAAATTCAGCATTTATAAGATTGACTATCTCAATACGATAATCTTGTGATTGCATAAGACGAGTAATGATATTTTTTACAATTTGATCTGTTAGTGTCATATTGCAGTTTCTTTAAATTGTTCTAATGTCAAGAATCTTGTTTTGCGTTCGTTAAATAATGTAGAATCTTTTGTTTTTGATTGCATGTATTCAAAATACTTAATCTCTTGTTCTGTTAGAAAAAATAATCTTTCTAATGCTTTGGCAGTTCTTCCGACTGTTCCGCTTCCTCCAAATGGGTCAAAAATTAAATCTCCTTTGTACGAATAGTATTGAATTACGCGTTTGCAAAGTTCAACAGGAAAAATTGCAGAGTGTATTTTATCGAAACAAGGGTCTATTTTCCAAACATTTGTTGTTTCATATCCGTCTGCAACTTTACTTTCTTCTACGGTTTTGTGGTCATAATTTCTAATATTCCAATCTAATAACTTTTCGGTTGATTTTCGATAAACCATTAAATACTCTGTAACCGAATTGGGTTTGTAGCCTAATGGTTTGCGGTGTTGCATAAAACCACCAATACGATTTTTTACACTTGCTTCGGGTTTTAACCAAACAATATCATCAATAAATTCCCAACCATTTTTCACCAAATATGGGTGTAAATCAAAAGGGATTCCATATCGTTTACTTGAATGTGAACGACTTATGCGAGGAATAATTATAGGCGAAGTGTTTACAATTAAAAACCGACCATCTTTGGTGATTCGATGAGTTTCAATGAAAACTTTTTCTAAAAACTCCAAATATGCTTGATAACTCGGATAAATTGAATAGTCGCGTGCATTGTAATATGGTGGAGAAGTGAATGTTAAATGTACACTTTCGTCAGGCACAAACTTTAAGGCTTCTAAAACATCTGAATTTACTATAACATTTTTTAAAAAATCGTATGTTTCAGTATGTGGCAAAGTATTTTTAGTAGATTTTTCGTGAGCAAAATATTCTTTGTAAATAATAGTCCGCACCATTTCATTTTCATGATTTACGAGTGGGCGTAAATGATTCTCAACATCTTTATCTTTATCAAAAACAAGCAATCCTCGAATAGCTTGGCAAACAATTTTTGGATCTTCATCTTCTAAAAAACTAAATAATAGCAATTTATTTTCAGCTTGTCGCTGTCTTCCAATAGCAGATACAATCTCTCTTCTGACAATTGTATCAGTTTCTGTTTTATAAAGTTCTGATAGCTGCTTAACACTAAATTTGCACTTTAATTTTGCAATATTTTTAACAGCATTAAGTCTAACTTGTGCATGTGGATGTATTAGAAAATCATATAGGAAATCACCATCAAAATCTTTGGGCAATTGTCCCAAATTTTCTAAAATAAAATTAATACTACTTACATCTCGCTGAGCATTTACAAAAATAGCTATATCAGAATAACTCCCATTTTGTTTTAGTTCTCTAATATATTCTTTTGTCAACATTTTTAAGTATTATTTCTTAAAATACAAAGATATAGTTTTTTATGCAGTTTTATGGAAACGAACATAGTTGTTTGTAATATTTTATTGCTCATATAGATTGATACACAACAAAGACACTAAATAAAGTTCCGTATGTAAAAACATTTTCCGAACAAAACAATCTTTTTTTCTAAATTTATCAAAAAAACTAATAGACAGTCTGAAAAACTCTCAGCAAAATATGCTATCAAATATGTATATTTAAAACTTTAAAACACCACATTGTAGAAAAAGCATTATTTTTGTAAAAAAATACACATGAATTACATCATCAAAATTTTAGCAACTTCTTTATCTTTACTTCTTGCAGCATATTTAGTCCCGGGAGTTACAATCCCCGGTTTTCTCACAGCAATATTAATTGCTTTAGTAATTTCATTGTTAAATATTTTCTTAAAACCTATTCTTGTATTATTCACAATTCCATTAACAATAATGAGTATGGGGGTTTTTCTGTTTGTAATTAATGCCATAATAATTTATATATCTTCAAGCATAATTAAAGGTTTTGTGATTCAAAGTTTTTGGGACGCACTAATTTTCACCTTAATTCTTTCTATTATCCAATTTGTTTTCGGACTTAAAGATTCTAATGTGAAAGTTAAAAAAATGAAATCAAATCCCTCAAGCAAACAAAGCACCATAGACATTGACTATGAAGAAGTTGATGATAAATAGAGATTGAATGAATTTTTTCGAGATTAAAAAAACATCACTTACTTTTTTTGTAAATTAAAACCTCAGTAGCTCCAATGCCATACTGCGAAATAGGTGCATCTCTGTATTCAAGTTGTTCGTAGTTATTCAACAAGTTATGTATCTCTATTTTCAAAATACCAACACCAACTCCATGTATAAACACTACTCTTTTGTATCCCTCTTCAATTGCACTTTCAATGCAGTTCTTGCAAAGCTCTAATTGCACTCTCATCTTATCCGTATTAGCCATTTTTTTCTTATTTGCTACAATTTTATCAAAATGCAAATCAACTTCTGCTTCAAGATGTGCAGTTTTATACTTAGAAATAAGAGATAAATGTTCTTCAACTTCAGCTTTTGTCGGAGTTAAAATATTTACATCATCTTTGGCAGCAAAAGAATGAGCCATAGAAATAGAACTTGCATCTATCAGCTTAACAGTCAATGCTTTTAATTGCAAAGCTGGATTAAACACAAAAGATTCTTCTTTAATAAACTTATTCGGTTTTACATCAAAAATTGCAGTTGTTGGATTTAGCAAACCCTTACGCAATTCAGATGTATATATACATTGAAAAACTCCTTTTGAAATTGAAGCAATATCATTTGCAGAAATTGTGTCAAGCAATAAGGCAGCCGAATTATCAAATTCTCCTTTGTATGTTGCATTTTTGGAATCAAGTTGTTGGAAAAAAAATGAAAAATATCCTGAATAATTAGTGTAATTAAGCAAATACAACATAAAATCGCCAGCTATTAATATATCTTGATTTATTGGAACAAAAAGCAAATATATTCCTTTTGATAAGCTAGTAGTTTGATAAGAAATGGGCTTTTTTACAAACTCTGCGGTCTGTTCTACTTCATCATTATTATTTTGTTGATTTGAGGAATGTTCTTTATTTGATGAAACAAGGATTACTTCTGAATATAAAACCGGTATTTCAAAATTATCTTCTACTTCAACAAAAACATATTCTTTCGTAAGTTTACTAATAATGCCCCCACCCTTTTCGTTAAGAAATTTTACGGTATCGCCTTTTTTAAATTGTTTGTGTTTTGATGTCATAAATTAGATGATAAAGTTAAAATATTTTCTGACTGGTGTTTTAATAATCCAATAGCAACTTAAATTTTTCGGAAAGACGACAAAATCACCTGCCTTAATATTAAAGGTTTGAGTGTTGGTTTGCACTTCAATATCACCTTCAATTATGTAACATTCTTCGGTTTCTTCGTATTTCCATGGAAATTTGGATACTTCTTTTTCCCATATTTTCCAAGTTGAAATCTTTTTATTATTAAATTCTTCCTCGCTTAGTTTGCAAATTTTAATTTCACTCATAATATAATTTATTTACTATTTTTGCTCAAAGTTACGATATTAAAATTAATTTTTCATGCTGAACTTATCTCTTGCGCTAACTCCCATATTGATAATAATGGTTTTTATTTATGTAAAAGATAAATACGAAAAAGAGCCTTTGAAATTATTAATACTTGCTTTTATTTTGGGAATATGTCTCGTCCTAACATAGCGTTACACTAAAAACAAACATTATGAAAATAAACA
>CAZKDV010000043.1:0-12900 GCA_964551645.1 uncultured Bacteroidales bacterium
TTGTTATCAATAAATTATACATGAATTTAAAACTCAAATGCGTAATCTGGGTTAATGAAAGACCAAGAAAAAAATTAAATTATGATAATCCTAAAAATCTTTTTTCTAAATTTGTAAATAAAAAAGTTGCATTTACAACTTGAATCTAGGATTTCCTTTTCTTCAACCTCAATTTTTTTATTTTTTGCCATAATTCCTTGTACATTTAAATTACAAATGTGCATAAAATGCTGAAAGTTATTTATTTGATTATTTTACTGTTAATTCTTTCTTGTGTTTTTTAAGTTTTTTCATTGCCCAATCGTAATGACTTGAAGTTGCCGAAACACAATAACTTCCTAAACTTGTTGTTCCTGTCCACGAAAAGTATTTGTTTGTAAAAAGTTGTTCGTTAGTAAATGTATCGATTAATTGCATAACTTCTGCATGGCTTGTCTGCACAATAGTTATAGCGTTCTGATAAGGCGTAGCTTGGTGCTTTTTCCAAAATTCGATGTTTATTTGTGGATATGTTTTCCAATTGTAAGGTTCTGGTAAAAAGTTTGACTTTTGTCCAGACAGATTTAACTTTATCCAGTTCAACAATAGTTGGTGCCATTCGTACAAATGCACTAAAACATCGCGAATATTTTTATCTCTATCTTCGAATGAGAACGATTTCTCTTGTTCTTTTATGCTCATTGAGTTGATAAGAGTGAATAATTTGTTGAAATTTTCTTCACTTTGCTCAATGAGTTGCTGTTTTGTTATTGGTCGTCCCATAGTTATTTTTTTATTTTATCCTGCTATCAAGATTTTGCAGGTCTTGTCAAATTTTATTCAATTACACTGTTATTCTTTTCAAATGACTGATAATGTTTAATTTATGAAGCAAATTTACAACATTTTTATGTTGTAAATTTCATTTGTGTACAAATATGATTGAAATTTAAAAGTGCTTTAAATCAAGTTTTATATAAATGCACAATGGCTTAATATATTTGCATCCATATTGTATAGTTTGCTGATAATCAGTATAAATTTAATAATTTTCAAAAAAAAGCATATATATTTTTTGTTAGATTAAAAAAAGTTAGTAATTTTGCAAACACTTTTGAGTATTGTCCGATTGTGTAATGGCAGCACCGCAGATTTTGGTTCTGTTAGTCTAGGTTCGAATCCTAGTCGGACAACATGACAAAGGAAGATTGATTATAGTTAAGGGGCTTCAATAGCCCCTTATTTTTTAAACTAAGGTGTTAATCATGATTACAAAAGAAAGAGTTTTGCAAATAGTTGAAGAAATTCTTAAAGATAGTGATAAATACATCACTTCAATAAAAGTTATGCCAGGAAACCGAATTAAGATTTCAATTGATAGCGATACAGTTGTCGGAATTAATGACTGTGCTGATATTAACAAAAAACTTGAGAAAGCATTAGATAGAGATAAAGAAGATTTTGATTTAGAGATTTCTTCTCACGGATTGACTGAAAGTATAGTGTTGCCACGACAATTTAAAAAACATATTGGTAAAACTTTTGATATTACACTTAAGAATGGAGAAAAAATTATTGGAACATTGCTTGAGTTTAATGAACAGTATTTTACCATAGAAAGCATACAAAATAATAAAAAAAGCGAAAAACCGAATATTATTCATAAAATAGAATATATGGAAACAAAAAAAATAATTATTAATCTTTCACAATTAAAACTAAAATAAAAATGGAAAATTTGAATCTAGTTGAAACATTTTCCGAATTTAAGGAATTTAAAAATATTGACCGTCCAACAATGATGAAAATACTTGAAGAAGTATTTTTGCAATTGCTATCAAAAAAACACGGAAATGCAGATAATTTTGATGTAATCGTTAATATTGATAAAGGTGCTTTGGAAATTTGGCATCATAGAGAAATCGTTGAAGATGAAGACTTTGTTGATGAAAATACTCAAATAGCATATTCAGATGCAATTAAAATTGAACCCGACTTTGAAGTGGGAGAAGAAGTATTTGAACCAGTTAGACTTTCTGACTTTCAAAGAAGAGAAATTAATACAATAAGAAATCAATTAAATACAAAGTTAATTGAACTTGAAAAAGACAATGTTTACAAAAAATATATAGATAAAATTGGAGAAATAGTTTCTGGTGAAGTATATCAAATTTGGCGTAAAGAAATATTAGTATTTGACGAGGAAGGCATTGAATTAGTTTTGCCTCGCACAGAGCAGATACCTTCAGACTTTTACAAAAAAGGTGATACTTTAAGAGCAGTTGTTCATACAGTTGAGATAGTAAAAGGATCTCCATTTATACTCTTATCACGAACATCTGAAGTGTTTCTTGAGCGATTGCTTGAACAAGAAGTACCGGAAATATTTGACGGCTTAATCACAATTAGAAAAATTGTTAGAATTCCGGGTGAGCGTGCAAAAGTTGCCGTTGAGTCTTATGATGAACGAATCGACCCCGTAGGTGCTTGTGTCGGAATGAAAGGTTCGCGTATTCATGGCATTGTTAAAGAACTTCGACTTGAAAGTATTGATGTTATCAATTACACCACCAATACTCAGCTGTATATTTCGCGTGCGCTTAGTCCCGCTACTATTACTTCAATTAAAATCATTGAAGATGATAAAAATAAAAAAGCTGAAGTGTTTCTGAAACCTAATCAAGTTTCACTTGCAATTGGAAAAGGTGGACATAATATAAAATTGGCAGCTAAACTTACTGGCTATCAAATTGATGTTTATAGAGATAGTGTACCCGATTCTGAAGATGTTGCATTGGAAGAGTTTTCAGATGAAATTGAAGAATGGATTATTAGTGAATTTAGAAAAGTAGGTTTTGATACCGCAAAAAGTGTACTTGAAGTAAGTTTTGATGAATTATTAAAAAGAATTGACTTAGAAGAAGAAACAATAATTGATGTACTAAGAATACTAAAAGCTGAATTTGAATAATATTTGTAATTTTAACCACAAGAATTGAGAAAAAGTAAAATAAGGAAAGTAATATATGACCCAAGAAAATACTGCCAGGCGTATCAATAGAGTTACAACAGAACTAAATGTTTCTTTGGCTATGATTAATGAGTTTTTGAGAAAAAAGAATGTCATTACAGAAGACCTTGGTCCAAATAGCAGAATAGAATATGATGTTTATACGATATTGCTTGAAGAGTTTAAAGCTGAGAAAAATATCAAACAAGAAAGTCAAAAGATTGAAATAGGCGCTGGAAAAAAAGAAAAAATTAGCATCGTAAAAGAAGACATTCCGGTAGCTACTGTTACTCCTGCAAAAACTGAAGAGAAATCAAAAACTGTTGAGACAAAAGAAAAAGAAATTATTCCCGAAGAAGCAGTTGTTGCAACAGAAGAAACAACAGAAACAACGGAAATAGAAGAAGTTAAAGAAGAAGAAAAAAAAGAAGCCGTTCAAGCTGATAAAAATGCCACGAAAGAAATTGAGGTAATTAAACCGAATGTTAAACCTGTAAAAGATGTTAAAGTTGTTTCGAAAATAGATATAACTGAAAAACCTAAGAAAAAAAAGGAAGATGCGAAAAAAGCAAAATCGCCTAAAAAAGAAGAAAAGAAAGAAGATATTAAAATAACTACTGAAATTGAAAAAACTGAAGAGATTGAAGATATTGTTGTTCCAATTACTCAAGAGCTAACAGAGCAAACTGAAATTGTTATTGAAGAAAAAGAAACTATATCAGAGCCGATAATTGTTGTTGAACCTAAAATTGAAGATCAAGATATTCTTTCAGAAGAAGTTATTGAGCAAGAACCGATTATTGAAACCGAACAAAAAATTAAAGAAGAGGATAAAGGTCCTGAAAAAATTGAAACACAATACGAAGTACTTAAAGGCACAACAGTAGTAGGGAAAATAGATTTAGATGCTTTTAAAAAACCTGAGAAAACAGAAACTAAACCGGCTGAAAAGAAAACTCCAGTTGCTTCATCTCATGACAATAAAAATCAAAAGAAAAAGAGAAGACGCATTCAACAAGATGATCCTAAGCGTAAACCAGTTTTAGATACTAAAAAACCACAAAAAGATAAAGATAGAACTGTTACTGAAGTTTCAGACGAAGAAATACAAAGACAAGTAAAAGAAACATTAGCAAGACTTACTGCTGCAGGAACTAAATCTAAAGCTTCAAAATATAGAAGGCAAAAGAGAGACACTGTTCAACAACAAATGCAGGCAGATATTGAAGAACAAGCAAAACAAAAGCATATTCTTAAAGTTACTGAATTTTTAACAGCAAATGACCTTGCTTTAATGATGAATATTCATGTCAATCAAGTTATTTCAACTTGTTTGAATTTAGGCTTGTTTGTGTCTATTAATCAACGATTAGATGCGGAAGCAATTACTTTGGTTGCTGATGAATTTGGTTTTGATGTCGAATTTATGAGTATGGATGGCGATGACGATATGGACGAAGAGTTTGAAGAAGATACAGCAAACTTGAAATCAAGACATCCTGTAGTTACTGTGATGGGGCATGTGGATCACGGGAAAACTTCACTTCTTGACTATATTCGTAGTGCTAATGTTATTGCTGGCGAGGCTGGTGGCATTACGCAACATATAGGTGCTTATGAGGTAAGATTAGAAAGTAATAAAAAAATAACTTTTTTAGATACTCCCGGACATGAAGCTTTTACAGCTATGCGTGCACGTGGGGCAAAATTAACAGATATTGCAATTATTGTGATTGCTTCTGATGACAAAGTGATGCCACAAACTATTGAAGCTATTAATCATGCCAGAGCAGCAAATGTTCCAATGGTTTTTGCAATCAATAAAATGGATAAACCGAGTGCTAATCCTGAAAAAATTAAAGAAGAATTATCACAAATGAACATTCTTGTTGAGGATTGGGGTGGTAAGTTTCAAAGTCAAGAAATTAGTGCAAAAACCGGATTAAATGTTGATTTGCTTCTTGAAAAAGTGTTGTTAGAAGCGGAATTATTAGATTTGAAAGCAAACTATGATAGGAGTTCGGTGGGTACAGTAATAGAGTCTTCATTGGAAAAGGGCAGGGGATATGTTACTAAAGTATTAGTGCAAAGTGGAACTCTCGAAGTGGGAGATATCGTTGTTGCTGGCTGTTTTCATGGTAAAGTAAAAGCAATGTTTAACGAAAGAAATAAACCTTTAGCCTTAGCTACTCCTTCAACGCCTGTATTGTTGTTAGGATTAGATGGTGCGCCTCAAGCAGGTGATAAGTTTGTGATTGTTGAGTCAGAAAAAGATGCTAAACAAATGTGTGCAAAGAGACAACAACTTATTCGTGAACAAGGATTGCGTACGCAAAAACATATTACATTAGATGAACTCGGCAGAAGAATTGCAATTGGAGATTTTAAAGAACTTAATATTATTGTTAAGGGTGATGTTGACGGTTCGATAGAAGCATTGTCAGACTCATTACTACGCTTATCTACTAAGAAAATTCAAGTTAATATTATTCATAAATCAGTTGGTCAAATCACTGAATCCGATGTACTTCTTGCGTCTGCATCTGATGCTATCATCGTTGGTTTCCAAGTTAGACCATCAATAAATGCTCGCAAATTAGCCGAAACAGAACAAATAGATATCAGAACTTACTCTGTAATTTATGATGCAATTGAAGAAATTAAAACAGCTATGGAAGGTATGTTGTCTCCAACAGTTGTTGAAAAAATTGTTTCAAATGTTGAGGTTAGAGATGTGTTTAAAGTATCTAAAGTTGGAACTGTGGCAGGTTGTATGGTATTAGACGGCAAAATTACCAGAAACACAAAAGTACGCATTATTCGTGATGGTATTGTGATATACAACGGACATCTTAGCTCAATGAAACGATTTAAAGATGATGTGCGAGAAGTGGCAGCTGGTTATGAATGTGGACTTAGCGTTGAAAACTTTAATGATATCAAAGTAAATGATATTATTGAAGGATATGAAATAATAGAACAAAAAGCTAAGCTATAAAATAGTAGTTTTTTGTCGCGATTTTTTACGCAAAAATAATAGGTGTATTGTTATAATAACAAAATAGATTATTAAGGATACATACAAAAGGTTTTTCATGTTGTAGGAATAAATTATCCAAGCAACTATTATATTCAAAACACCACCAATTCCAATAATTAAGTGAGTTTTTGTGAAGACTTTGATAAGTCCATCACCTGATAGAATAACAAGAAATGGAACAATAGTGAAAAATATTCTATCTGAAACAAATGGATGTATGGGCAAAAGAAGTATTGTAACAATTAGAGTTGATAGTGAAGCAAGTATAATTTGATTTTTGTGATAATAAATTTGCTTGAATATTTGTGGTAAGGAAATAATGAAAATAAGCCAAAATACATCAAAAACCCTATAAAATTGACTAATGTCGGAAAGTCTGTAATAGACCCTATCATAATATTCTCTGGTGTCAGCTATGCGACTAATGATTGAGGTGCCTAAAGTATTTTCCATTATTAATAAACCACAAATAAATAATATCAAAAAACTTAATAAAGCTGTTGTGATAAGTGTGATTTTGTTAATAAGTTTTTTGTTTGAAAATAAAATGAAAAACATAAAAAATACTAATCCTGCAATTGCATTTTCTTTTGAGAAAACTCCTATACATGCAATGATTGCAATGAGAAATGCTTGCCTCAAGCTATTTGTATTTGAGTTTGTTAAAGTCATATAGATAAGCAGAAGTATAAAAAACCATGCAATTACATCAGAAATAATAAACAAAGAGAATACGGCAAATACTTGACAAGTTGTAAACATAATCATTGCAGAAAGTGCGATGGTTTCTTCTTTATATATATGTTTCATAATGCTGTAAATCAAAAAGCCGCAGGCATAGAAAGCAATAATATTTTGAAGTATAAATATATAGTTGGGGTGTATGTTTAAGGTTTTTTCAATAAGTCCCGGCAGAAATAATACTAATGGTTTACTAATTCTTGATTGTATGTCTGCTCCACCTTCTATGTTAAATAAATATCTTGCACCACTAATATAGCTTGGTGTGTCAAATTCTATCCATCTCAAAAAATCAAAAGCAAACCAATATACAATGATTTGTATTGATAGAATAATAAAAATAGTCTTTTTCATTATGATTTCTATCTGATTAACACCATTTTGCCAAAATCCTTAGTGAAATACTGTGAAGCAGATGTTTCGTTTCTTTCTATATTTTGGTTGTTAATTTTAGTAATAACTCTATATAAGTAAACACCATTAGCCAATAAATCACCAAAATCATCTCTGCCGTCCCAAGCGTATTGACTTATGTTTTTTCCAATATGAATAGGTCCAAGTTCACTAATATCAATTTCTCTGACTACTTTTCCTGTGATAGTAATAATTTGTATTAAGAAATAATCAGGGACTTCATAACCTGTAAGTGTAAAAACAAAATGAGTTTTAGTTGAAAATGGATTGGGCCAATTCATAATTTCAGTAATAGTAGATTTGTTAATAACTTTAAAGCTAATGGTATAGTCATTATCCCCAGATTCATTATTTGATACATCTTTGGCTTGCACAATAAGTTTGTATGTTCCATCTTCGGTGAAATTTCCTTGATATTCAAGTCGTGCAAGGTTGTTCGATGAACTAGTTGCAGGATAAAACTGTATTTGCTCTATGCCATTTGAGATAAAATAAATTCTTTCAAGTTCTTGATAATTAGGTTTTTGAATAAATATTTTAAAATTTGTAGTGTCGTTCAATAGTAAATGTTTATTTTCATCTTTCAATATTATCTGAATTAGAGGTTTTGCGCTTACAATATCATTATTCATAATTCTAACACCATCAAAAGTAACATCAAGTATAGGATTTGTAATGTCTTTATTGACATGAAATGGGATATTTGCAATATTGTTAAAATGATATTGTTCAATTTGGTCATATTTATTGGTATTTGGATTGCTCGGATTAAATTCGACCCAAAGCGTGTTGAGTCCTGCAAGCCCAATTGTTGAAAAATAGATAGAGTCTTGCAAGATATGTCCTGACGGGTGTAGCATAGTTCTTTTAGTTTGCAAAGGGATAAGCTGATTGCTGTTGTTAATTAACCAATAGGATACAAGCAAACTGTCGGTAAAATCATATTTGCTAATATTTTTTGTCGAAATGTGTAATTTTACTTCTTCGCCTTCAGATAGAGTGTCGTTGTAGAATGAATAATATATGTTTGGACTAATGGCTGTTTCTGGAATACCCTCATATAAAACATGCCAATTTGTTAGTTGCGATGGAGTTCTATTAATGTTGTCTGTAGTTTTGAGGTGTAATTTAAGATATGGATACACACTTGCTTGAATGCGATGTTCAAGGTCGTAAATATTCAAAGAGTCAGCAATTGGAGGCAAAGGTCCAATAAGTGTATCAAAGTTTCCTAATGTGTTCATTCCGAGAACATATAATCGGGTGGTATCAGTCCATGTGCCAGTATCAAACGAAGAAATATTCCAATGTAATGAACCCCACGAAGAAGCCGGTCCTATAAGCGTTGATTCTATACTGCCTTTTGATATGTTGATAGGAAAATAATAATCATTTTTTATTACCGAAGAAATTGAAGATCCAATACTTTCTAAAGCAGAGTTAGGATAACCTTTTCTGCCAAAAATCATGTATGGTATATTATTGCTAATGTTTCGTATATAGTTGCTTCCGAAAGATTCAAATGCTTGGTATAAGTTTTCTGAATATTTTTGTGCATTGTGATTTCTATGGCTAAATGCCAAAATGTAATAATCATCAGGAACTGAATCAATTAAGTGAACCATTTTGTCATGCCATTCTTGCTGAGATGTTTGATTTGATAATACAGTATGAAAGTCTAATCCGGCGTGTGGATAAGGCTGACAATGAATGTTTCCGAAAGAACCTAAACCATTATCTTGAAGGTAAGTCATCCACCTTTCAGATGTATTTGGATTAAATATTACAAACTTCATACTATGTCCAGTTTCTCCAGCACATGACCACATACAGCCTAATTGGTCAACCCCATTAACTTTAACCCAAGAGCCGTCCCATTGAATGTTTGGATAATAGCCTGTTTGTGCTGAAATCCACACATTTGTTGTATCAAACAATAGAGTGCGTTTTTCTTTATTATATACTATATGCTGAAAATTGTTTTTTTTCAATTGAAAAAAATGCGACTGTCCCCAGCCTTTTTTACCTTTAATATATTGAAATGAACTTTCTCTCCAATTTTCGTTACCCTCATTGGCTACTCTCCAAAAATAAACAGTGCTGTCGGGCATGGAAAGCATAGATTGTGGTGATGTCCATTCAACTATACCACCAGAAGCATTTTCAACAGTTCCTGTTATTTTATACGGACTGTTAAATAAATCAGTAGTGTCAAGTTCAAAAACATAGTTGTGAGAAGGCATAAATGGATTACTTGTTGAGGCAATGAAAGTAACAAAAGTATCAGGAACAACTGCAAATTCAACTGGATATACAGGAATAATATCAGGTGAACTAATATATAATTGCTTAGTCGCTTTATTGTTAATTTCAACTAATTCATCTATTTCATTATATGCGTCAAGTGTAACAGATACTTTGTTTAAACCAACACCCTTAATCATATTTACAGGGATAGTGAATGAAATTGTATCTGCGTACAAAGGAGTATTTATTAGCGATAAATATGTTTCAGTTGTATTATCAGGAAGTTCTCTTTGCAATTCTACCACCATACTTTCATTTATGGCTTTTCCAATGTTTTTTGCAATAATATGCACTTGAAAAGAATCAATTTCTGTACTTACTATGGTAGGTTCAAAAGTAATTTGAGGAGGAGATATGACATAGTCAGGCTTTAAGTGAGAATTAATCACAATAACAGGATCTCCGTGCAAAGTCATAGTGTAACAAACCTCTTTAATAGATGGAATTGTAGAGTTTTGAATTTCTTTAATTGTTTTTTGAATCGAACTTCCTATTGAATTTCCATAGTTTGATTTTGCTATTTTGCCTATAAATGACTTAGAATAATAATGTAAAGCCGACATAACCGTATTTGTAATTGAACCAACAAATGCTATAGCACCTTTGTTTTCAATTAAAACAAATTCCTCTGACGAAGTTGGTTCATTTTGATATAAATCTCCTGCCCAGCAAGAATTAGCTAATACAAAGAAATATTTTTTATAATTCTGGTATTCGTCAGGATTATCAATGCTGATATCAAACCCGATGCCTGCAGCATGTCCAAAAAAGTTTAGTATTGAAACACCTTTGTTTATAATGTTTTTTAAAGAATCAGAAATAATTTGTTGTATTGGATCTGTCGAGTTTTTTCTGAAAGTTTGTACAGTTCCACCGAAATGCACTTGCTCTAAAGAATCTCTATACTCATTCAAATACGATTCAAGTAATTGTCCTTGATATTTGCTGTTACCACCTGCAAAGTGCAAAATCTTTTTCATCCATTCTTTCTCATTTGGATTTGACGGATCGTATGGTGCTTTTTGTGCTTGTTCATAATCTTTAACTTTGTTTAGATATAATCTAACATGTTGAACAGTTTTGGCACTTAATCGTCCGGTTGGAATTGCAGGTGTATATTTATTGTCAATAATTCCTGCCGTAAGCATAATGTCAGATGAAGGATTGCCCATGGGTGGCACTAAAGTCTTGGAGTAAATAGCACTATTTTTTCTGTATGAATAACTGCCTTCGCCTGCACTATAGCCTTTTCCGATAATAAACAAACCATGTATAGTATCAGCAAAATTATCTAATGCAAATCGAACAAATTGTTTGATAGCTAAAGGATGCTTGCGAATACCGTAAGCAAATTGGTCATACAGAGTTTCTGCATCTACCAATAAAGGTGTAAATCCTGTTGAAAGTCTGTATTTTGCATAATCTTCGCAAATTGACATGAGCGAAGTGTGAGTAAGAATTATGTAATCTACATTGTTGTAATTTGTAGATTTATATTGAATAAAATATCCGGAGTTTGTGGAATTTTTGTTGACGGCTTCAATTGAATTGACTTCTTTTATAGTATTTTCCAAAAGAGAATGGCATAAAATATTTGAATTGTTATGAGGAATGAGAGCTTTATAAATATTGCTTTCTTGCACAGCGACAATTCTTTTGTTATTTGTTAAATCATAAATAATAAGTTTTTGATTATCAGGGTTTTGAATATTAGAAATATTAAGTAGTGCTTTTGTTTGTGAAGGTTTTGGAATTGTAAATGTTAATTCAGTTCCGTTATTAAAATTTAATCTACGAGGATATTCAATTTCAATGTATGATATGGTGTTTCTATCTGCGCCAAGTTTGAGTATATTCGGGAGTGTAAATGTGAAATCAACTGTAGAAGCATGTAGCAAGTTAGCAGGCAATGTCCTTGTAATGTGTATTGTTTTATATCCAGTATATGTAGTATCAATAGCGTTATTTAAGAAATTAATCCGCATTTGATGATTTGCTCCTCCACTCAAGTAGTTGCTTGCACCTACTATTTTTAAATCTATTTTAGCTGCTGGTCCACTCAAAAATGCTTGTGGAGTTGCCAATGTTTTAGTTCTAATTGTCGCAACACCCGGCGTTTCAGTATTTATTGATAATGCTTCGTCAAACCACCCTTCGCCAGAAGTGTATTCAAAGTCTGATACTCCTGCGGAATTGGTTTCTCCGGGAAAATATGTGCTGGTGTAGTTTTGTCTAACTTTTTGTAAAACATATTGGATAGGAGAGTATGATGAAAAATTATTGTCTGAAATAGCTTCAATTCTTCGATTATTTATTGAGTTTCCGTATGTTATAAAGTAACTTGAAGTATCATTGAAAAAACTATAATATGGATTTGTTAAATCGCTGGAATCTTTAAATAATTGATAATCAAAGGAAGCAGTGTTTTTTTTGCCATAAAATTCAATAAAGTCATTGTCATTGAAAATGCCGTCTTCTTCTCCGTAGAAGTAGATATATTGTTCTTCTCCTTCATGAAAAATTTGAATTTGTCGAGCATCTATTGAAGCGATTGGAAATCCTGATTGTTTGAGTGTAGAATATGAAATTCGGTATATTCCATCAGCTGAAACAGGAATTCTGTAATACGGTTTATTGTAATCTATCCACTCATTTCCATATTTTTGAGAAAATGAGACTTGTGGAATAAACAAAGCTATAATTAGTAAAACTAAAAAAATAATTTTTGAGAAATCTTGTTTCATTTTGCTTCTGCAACTTTATTGAAAGACAGACGAATAGAGAAAATATTTGAATATAAAGCAATTGAGTTATCACCTATATCAGTTAAAGCATAATCAATAGCAATAAAGTCTTTAATTCTAATACCTATGCCCATATTTGGTTGAAATGTAGTTGTTTGTATTCCTTTTGAGTTAGTCTCTTTTTGAATATTTCCAAGTCCTGCTCTGAAAAAAGCTATTTTTTTGAAATTTAATTCAATTCCTATATGAGGGTCAATGCTGAAAACATCAGTTTTGATAGGAGTATTTCTTTGTTTGTCAAAAGTCATATCAATATTTCCTTCTACTAATAGTGTAAAAGAAGGGGAGAAATAAAAATTTTTTCCAGTAGCTAACAACAATCTTGGCATACTGATTTCTAAAGAATTTTCAGGAATAACATTTCCGGTAAGCGTGAATACTTCTTTCATTTTATCACTCAATGAAAATGACCAAGCATTAAAAGTTGAGCTAGCATCTCTAAGCACAGCTGCAAATAGCCAAGTGTTTTTAGCGTAAGATACAGACAAAACCACAACGGTTGTTTGAAAGGAGCTAAATTATGGCTGATAAACATGTCTTAAACGTCACAGAACAGAACTTCGAGCAGGAGGTGCTCAAGTCCGAGGTACCGGTCCTGGTGGACT
>CAZKDV010000043.1:12910-19668 GCA_964551645.1 uncultured Bacteroidales bacterium
AATTTGCAAAATCTCCCATACGCCTTCTTATAACTTTAATGCTTCCGCCAGTAGATAGTTCATTTTGTTTAAGAAAACGACCGTATGAAGCAAAAAAGGCTAAATCAGTTACGGAAAAAGTTGTTATTTTATCAAAATTGATATTACCCTGATTATCAATAAGTTCGGTTGTGTTAGGAATGTTGTCAATTCCCGACCTAACAATTGAAAAAGCTAAAGCAGATTTGTCGTCAATTTTGAACCCCAGACCCACATAATCAAATTTTGCAATACCTGCAAAATACTCAGCATGCATCAAGCCTAACTGCCTTTCGCCTTGCATTTGTGGCAAGCGAGATGGATTCCAAAAGCCAGCAGTTACATCATCGCAAGATGCAATTATTGAATTGGACATTCCTTGCGCTCTGGCTCCTATGCCGATTGATAAAAATTCGTTTGAGTATTTTGGAGCGGATTGAGCAAGCCCAAAACAAGCCAACAACATAAGTATTGCAACGATATGAGTTTTTCTAAACATAGCTATGATTACTTTGTAAAAATACAAAGAAATTTGAAATTCAAATTTGAAAATTGTTTCATTATTTGTGGCTATATCTTAGTTTATTGTATTCTTTGTAGTCTGGCTTTTGCTTTTTGTTGAATTGATGCTCTGTATTCTTCAAATGGTAATGATAAGCACATATTATAATATTTTTTTGCTTCTGCTTTTTGTTGTTTTGATTCATAAATATTTCCAAGCATTAATGCCGAATTGGCGGCAAAATACTCTTTCAAATATTTTCCTTGTATTATGGTTTCATTATAGTATTGAATTGCTTGATATTCCTTGTTTTGCAGGTGCAATACTCTTGCTTTTCTATATTTGTACTCAACGCAAAGAAGCGTTTTTTTGCATATCTTAGTGCTATCAATATTGTTAAGAATATTCAATGCTTCTTCATAGTATCCACCGTCACTTAATAATTGTGCTTGTAATAATTGCGGATGTGGTATTATATTGCTTTCTGCTTCTTTTTGCGCTAGTTTATCTGCATCGCTAATTGAATTTCCAACTTGCTTGATGATATTTATATAATATTCATATTTTGCAGTATCTCCATTAATTAAATAATACCATGCAATTTTTTGATAAGCAGTTTTAATATTGTGTATTCCTTTGAAATTGCTAACATATCTGAATAAAAAATTTACAGCATTATTATCATTTTTTTGCAATAATAATAAGCCATGAAGATAGTCGAGATAGTCAAATCGCATTTGTAAATTTGTATTGTTATACTTTTTTAATTCATTGATAGCTAAATTATTATGTCCAGAATTTTTGAGTAAAACAACTTTGTAATATATATATATAGGACTTGTTTGATAGATCGGTGATACTTTTTCAGCTAAAGACAAGAGTTTTGAATATGAGTCTTGTTCATAGTTTAGCATACTTGTTAAAATTGACAAGCCCATGAAGCTTTCTACTTGTAAATAGTTGAGTTCTGTGTTTTTGATACTTTCATTAAATACTTTCATTAATTCAGCTTCTCCTTGAGAAATGCTCCCAGAAAAGCCTATGAAATTAACTAACCACGAGTATTGTTGCGGTATTGTGCCTACAAAAGCATGTATAAGTCCTAATTCCTTGTTTTGTGCAATAAAGTTCGGAAATAGCTTTTTGTTTTCTTCAAGCAAGCCATTTGCTCGTCTGAAGTCTATGCCTGCTTTTACATAACTTCCATGTTTGAATTGAATTAAAGCTCTTTGAAGATATAAATTGCCTAAGCAGTATCTATGAAAAGGAGATTTTTTATTGCTGTTTTTTAAAGATTTCTCCCATTGGGTAAATTTTTGAATATAATTATTTTTATCAGCACTTGTTTCGTTCAAAAATGCTTTTATGAAATATATATTACTTTCAAGATAAGAGTATAGAAGATTGTTTTTATCTCTTGCTTTGGCAGTCTGAATATGTTTTAACGCATCATTGTGTTGAAACAATATAATTTGCTGATGAATTTTCAGAAAATCATCGTTAACAAAAAAGTCCTGACAGCTAACTGTTTGAAAGCTAAAAATTAAAAAAAAAATGGGATAATTCGCACTATTCTTGTTCTATCTGTTTTTGGATAAAATTATCAATAATTACACGACCGCAATATTCGCAAACAATAATTTTTTTATGTTGTTTAATTTCCATTTGGCGTTGAGGTGGAATTTGATTAAAACAACCTCCACAAGCATCTCGTTCGATAGAAACAATTGCTAATCCGTTTTTTGCATTTTTTCTCAATCTTGAATACGAGTACAATAATCGTTCATCAATGACTTTAATAACTTCTTCGCGTTCTTTTTTTAGTTTTTTTTCATCTAATTCTGTTTCAGCAACAATTATGCTTAGCTCAAGTTTCTTTTGTTCTAAATCTTTTTTTCTTTCTTCTAAAGTATGTTTCAATTCTTCAAGTTGAGATTCTTTTTGTTCTTTTGCTTCTGTAGTATTATCAATTTGTTTGTTAGTGAGTTTAATTTCTAATACTTGATAATTAATTTCTTTGTTAATTGAATCAAACTCACGATTATTTCTAACACTATTTAATTGTTCTTTGTATTTTTCGATTAGCATTTCACACGATTTAATATAGTTGTGAAAATCTTTAATAGATGTTACTAATTCATTGATTTCTTGCAATGAATTGTCTAATCTTGTTTGAAGCCTCGCAACATCATCTTCGTTATCTTGAACTTCGTATGGCAATTCACCTCTAATGATATTAATTCTATCTATTTTAGAATCAATAGTTTGCAAGTTGTACAAAGAAATCAATTTTTGTCTTATAGACAAATCAAATTGCTTATCGGAATCAATTAAAGGTTTTTTATTACTGTCAATAATTACTTCACTAATAGTGTTGTCAATAATGTTATCTTTTGGTTCTTCAACTGCTTTTTTTGCACTTTTGGTTTTAGATGCTTTAGTTTCTTTTTTAGCCTTAGTTTCCTTAGTGATTTTTGTGTTATTTGCTTTATTTGGTTTTGGATTTGCCATATTATTGTAATTTACAATGAATTAAAAATAATTTATATGATTCAATTCGGTTTCAGATTTAAAAACTACAAAGTTAATATTTATTTCTGAAAGTATATTTTCAAAAAAATCTTTAAATAAAACTTCTGTTTCAAAATGTCCTGCATCAATTAACAATAGTTTGTTATCTATTTCAAATTGGTGATATGATAAATCTGCGGTAACAAATGCATCTGCTTTTTGTTTAATTGCATTTTGAATTAGCTGAGAGCCACTGCCTCCACAAAATGCAACTGTTGAAATTTTATCATTTTCACAATTGCTATATCTTAAACAAGGTGTTTTTAATATTCGTTTTATGTGTTCTAAAAATTGCGTTTTTGTCATTGCTTTATCAAGTTCACCAACAATGCCTAATCCAACTTTATTGTATTCATTTTCAAGTGGATAGATGTCAAAAGCAATTTCTTCATAAGGATGAGTATCTGACAAGGCTTTTAGCACATTATATTGTAAATGTTGCGGAAATATAGTTTCAATTCTAATTTCTTCTTCTTGATGTATTTCGTTTTGCTTACCCACAAAAGGTTTAGTTTTTTCATTTCCTTTGAAAGTGCCAAAACCAGAGATATTGTAACTGCATGAATCATAATTTCCTATAACTCCTGCACCTGCTTCAAACAATGCAGTTCTAACTTTATTAGCATGTTCAGTTGGACAAAATACTACTAATTTTCTCAATAAGTCTTTTTCAGGGGATAAAGTTGTAATATTTTTCAAGCCTAATTGTTCAGCAATATATTTATTTAATCCAATATACGATTTGTCAATATTGGTATGCAAAGCAATCACATTAATATTTTTTGTGATACACAAACGAATTATTTTTTCTTTTTGTGATTGATTTGTAATTTGTTTTAATCCATGAAAAATAAGCGGATGATGAGAAATAATTAAGTTGCATGACTTTTTAATTGCCTCATTAACAACTTCTTCAGTTACATTCAGACATAAGATTATTCCTTTTATAGCATCATCATGATTGCCGATAACTAAACCAACATTATCATACGATTCACTATACTCAAATGGAAATATTTTTTGAATTTGCGATAATAGCAACTTGACTTTCATATATGATTAAGATGGGCTTATCCTTTTTGCTTTCGAAGATTTTTATTAGCTCTTTCTTTGAAAAACCGTTTAATAAAATTATCTTTTTTCCTATCGTTATATTGTTCGGCTGTTTTATTGTTTTCTTTCATTTGTTGCTGAGTTTCTTTTGTTTGCCCTTTCATGTGCCTTTTAACAGCTTTTTCATACAATACTACATCTTCTTTTGCTCTTTTTTTCTTCTCTTTTTGAAGTCGCTTTTCTGATTTGCTGATATTTGTAGTTCTACAAGAGGGTTGTATGGTTAAGGTTGTAAAAAGAAAAAGAAATAAAACTAAATAATGTAACTTTTTGGTTTTCAATATGTTCATTGTCTTGAGTTAAAACAAATAATTAATTTGCAAATTTATATCTTTTTTACATAAACTCATAGTGTTTGTGCAAATATTTCTATAAAAACAACTGATAATTTATGCAATATTAACGCATAAAACTAAGTTTTTATTTTGATGCTTTATGAATTCTATATACGATAGATATGAAAAAATATCCAAGAATCGTTAATACACTTCCTAACCAACCGAAAATTGCAAAGACTGTAATTATATACACTAAAAACACATAAATAAAAATATTTTCTCGCAATGAAAGACTTTTTATTTTAAATGATAATAAGGGTATCGGAAGCACTAATAAAATTGAGCAAATGATTGCCAGAATTACAATAAAAGTGCTGTTAGTAAATAAGAAATGAATGATACTGTCAATTTGTGCATTTTTAATAACAAAAGGAATTGAGGCTATCAAAAAAGCATTTGCAGGCGTTGGAAAACCCAAAAAAACACTGGTTTGCTTTGTGTCTATGTTAAATTTTGCTAAACGAAGTGCAGAAAATATTGGAATCATAAAAACCAAATAACTTACTGTGCGAATTTCATCAATATTTAACCAAGTAAAGTCTGGATACATAATGCCAAAAAGAATTAATGATGGCAGTACGCCAAATGAAACAATATCAGCTAATGAATCAAGTTCTTTTCCAAAAGCAGATGTGGCATTTAAAAGTTTGGCACTTAAACCATCAAAAAAATCAAAAAACATTGCAATAAATACACAAGTAGCAGACAGAAAAATATTATGTTGCCAGAATATTATTCCGATAATTCCACACAATAAGTTTAAAATAGTTAGAGCATTTGGTATGTTCCGAATTATAATATTCATTTTTTATTAGATTGAAATAAGTATTTTTTTACTTACAGAAAAGTTTTTGCAGCCTGAAATATTAATTATATAGATGCCAGAATTCAAGTTTTTTAGTTTGTTGATAGTGTATTGAGTGTAAGGTGCAGTAAATGTAGTTGTATTAGAATAAACCAGTATTCCTTGCATATTGTATATGTTAATTACTAAATTATCATTTAATTTATTATGTATGTGAAGTGTTATTTCATTAAGATCATTTTGTGCTATTTCAACTGCAAAAGGATTTTCATCAGTTTTGATTATATTCGCTGGTTTTTGATTAACTTCAACATCTATATAAACAGGAAGATGGTCAGACATATTGTACAAAGCCGTAATAATATTTTGAGGTGCAGATGTGTTTGTAGGTGAGTCAATTAGCGATTTTTTGTATCTTTTACCGTCTTGTCCTAATGTTACATAACTTTTAGGAATATACTTAATATGGTATTCCCCAGTTAATACAGGCATAGTCGTCAATATGAAGTCAAATCTATCATCCATACCTCCACCAACATGGCAAGTACTCGAAGTATGAGTAGATTGTGTATGTATAGAAGAGTATGTTTGGTTTTGACTCCATTTTCCTAATTGTTGCAATGGGTCATAAAATCTAATATTTGTATTGGAGTGGTTGACAAATCTTTGGAATGGTGCTTCATTTGATTTATACACATTAAAATCTCCCATTAAAAAATAATTTCCTTTTCTATTAACAGCATTCAAATGCTCCATAATAACCTT
The DNA here is from genome assembly GCA_964551645.1 of uncultured Bacteroidales bacterium. Classification (GTDB taxonomy): domain Bacteria; phylum Bacteroidota; class Bacteroidia; order Bacteroidales; family DTU049; genus CAZKDV01. Next base: position 19,023 of record CAZKDV010000043.1, read on the forward strand.
TGCTTCATCATCTCTTGATGCAATATCTGTTTCTGTGCTGCCTGCTTTAAGATGCACAACTATACAGTTGATAAACACTGTATCATTTGACCACGATAGCTCTGGCGTTTTATAATACAAAGTGTAAATATTGAAGTCTCTTGTTCCGCCTAATAAAGCGTATTCTTTGTACAAATAAAACTTATCTGAATTATAAAAAAAGCCATTCCCAATTATGGAAGACGAATAGTTAGTTATATTTGCTTTTTTAAAAAGAGTTTTTTGATTTATATTCAAAATCGAATCTAATATTCTTTGGTGATATTCTTGTTTGGTGCTAATCTCATTAACTGAGAAAATGTCAGGTTTTACAAAGTTTATTATTTGTCTTAAGGCATTATCTTTGTCATTAATATTGTTGTTGGTTTGAGTGCAAAATGAAGTATTAGCACCATAATACAATAGATTATATTGCATAATGCGAATGGTGTCTTGTGCATTTGCTATTATTATATAAAACAACAAAAAGAGTGTGAGCGTTTTACGAACAATCATTAAAGTGCATTTGTTTATTTTGCAAATTTATATTTTTTATATCAATAATATTGTGTTTGTAATAGCAGATATAAACAAGTCAATATAAATCAACTAATATGGCTTTAATTCC
>CAZKDV010000044.1:0-19115 GCA_964551645.1 uncultured Bacteroidales bacterium
TATGCCTGCACTCTTATCAATTGTCAAATTGTAATATGGATTTGTTGTTGGCATCTTTATAGTTTGTGCGACTGCCCCTGTATATATCACAGTGTTTTCATCAACTGATGGGATTAAAGTTCCTGCTATACTTGCATTTGACAAAGAAAACACCCCATTGTTTGTTATAGAACCCGCCCCAGCAATAGCTGATGTTGCTAATGAATTTAAGATTCCACTATTTGTTAAAGGTGCGGTTACGCTAAATGTGCTGTTTACATTAAGCGTTACTCCCGATAAAATTTCGGTACCAACAGTAACAGATAATATTCCAAAACTAGTTGCTTTACTACCTCCAACAGTTTTCACACTTCCCATAAGTGTATATGTGCCTATTGCACTAGACACATCAAAATTGCCGTCATTAACTATATTTTTACTAAAGTTAACATTTCCAGCCAAAGCGTCTGAACTGAATGTTCCTCCGTTTTTAACAACAAAATTGCCATTATAATTCTTAATACCCGTAGCACTCTTGTGAGTTAATGTTCCTGCAATTACTATTGAATCATTTATAATTAAAGCAGCATTCGTGCCTTTAAATTCTCCAATCTCTAAAGTGCCATTGTTTATTTTTAAGTAACCACTAATCAAAGTATTGCCTGTTGTAGCTGAGTTGTATAATGTTGTGGTTGAACTGTCTGTATCAATTTCAATATTTCCAAAAGTTGTATTATTGATAGTGGCAAGTATGGTTCTATCTGTTAAACCGCTTGCAATTAAAATCTTGCCCGTACTTGGGTCACCAGCACTTCCGTTTATAATATTACTATTGCTAATGCTTCCTTTAACTGTAATAGTGTTTGTTCCATAGTATAGAGTTGTTGACGCTCCAACAGTTAAATCGCCTTGTACAGCAAAAGAACCGTCTGCAGTTTTTGTGTTATTAGTAATCTCCAAGTTTCCATATCCGTCAGCCGGTACTGCAAAAACATCTTGAGCCGCATTTCCTGCATAGCTAACTGTGCTTGTTGCTGCAAAATCATAGTTTTTAAACAAAGGAAAAGAGCTTGCATTATTACCAGTGCCTGATGTTGTATTATTGTTGGTCATAGTAAATACTGCATTGTCTTCGATAGTAAAGGTGCCTGAAGCAAGTCCAGGACCGGTTAATAAATATCCACCATCAATCAATGTAACATTTTCTGCAATAAATAAATTTCCATTAATAGTGCTTGCAGTTTTTAAAGTTTTTATTCCCCCTTTAGATAACACTAAATTTTGATAAAAATCATCAGATACTTGAGCAGGAATATCTTGATTGCCTGTGCCATTGAAATTAATGGTAGAACCTGTAGTAACAAAACCACCTGTTGTAAATACAGCTGTGTTTACAAAATTTCCTGCAATTCCTATTGTGTCTGTATTAGACAATGTAATATCATTTGTCGTTCTAGCTCCACTAATCAATAAATTATGATAATTTAAGGTAGCAATAACTTGAGCTTCGTTGGAAATGTAATTAACATAGCTTCCGTATCCACAAACCACATTTCCTGCAACAGTAATTGTATCAAAAATATTTAATTGTCCGCTTACTCCTTCACCAATAGTTAATGTTGCATTAGTGTCTATCGTAATATTTTTTACCGAATAAGTTGCTGCATCAGCAATTACGGGGCAATATAATGGAGAAAAACTTTCATCAATAATTACAATGTCATCTTTATAATTAGGATAAGTACCTCCGTTTGAATCCCAGTTGTTTGGGTTATCCCAATTACTACTTTCTGTACCTTTCCAAACATAAGTATATGCCATTTTTGAATAAAACTCACCCTCATCAGCACCAATATCGGGAGCTGTACCACTATCAGAATAACCAAATTCACCATATCTTATATCTCCATCATAGTCGCCTAAATCAATAGCCAAGCTAACACCCTTACTCTCAACAATTGAAGGTATGCTTAAATCTATATGCAAATCAACTATATCTGCTCCTCCTGTAGCATTTACAAACCCAGCTAAACCATATATAGAATTAGCATCAGGACTGCCAGTTGCTACCTGCCAATCTGCTAAAGTTTCATACGAAGTAGAAGCTAATAATCCGACATTGCCTCCACCACCCGAAGTATTAAATAGCTGATAATCACTATTAAAACCACTAGCATTGGCAATACCAATAGCAAAGTGCTTACCCGTTCCGCTTCCATTTGAACGAGAATTATCAAAAATATTATTTCTTAAAGTAATTACCCCACTTGCAGCACTTCTATAATAGGCAAAAGTATTTGTTGAACTTGAACTTACAGTTCCTCCAATGTAAACCGAGTTGTAATAATATGCACTATTAACAGTAATTGGAATATGAGACAAGCCAATAATAGAGTAATTGCCTGCCACGCTAGAACCTTCTGAGTCAATACCTAGTCTTATCATATTATTATGCACATTTACTATGCCCGATTTTACAAGGATACCTGTTATTACCGCACTGCCTTGAGCTAGAGATGAAAGACTGTGGACAAAATTCCTGCTAATATTATGAACTCCTGTAGTTGCTCCTGCGTAAACAACACCTGTTACATTCACTGCTGCTATAGTAACACTATTAGTATTTGCCAAACCAAACACCTTGTTCCCTGATATGCTATGACCAGTTGCAGTGGTGGATCCCATATAAATTCCCAAAACAGAAGAATTTTCTTGTACTCCAGCTGCTTGTGATGCAGATGATAGGTTTTTAATAATATTATTATTTATAGTCATCTGAGTACTATTATTAGAGTGGTATATACCTCTCATATATACTCCTGTACCTGTACTAGTGGCACAAATATTTGCAATTATATTATTACTGATGTCACTTGCTACCGAAGCTGTACTATTAATCCCATAAGAAATGCTTGTTCCTGCAACAACAATATTATTGGTGCTATCAAAGTCTCCTATGATATTACCTACACTTGTGCCAACTTCAAACATACCTCCTCCTATGTTGATACCAGTAAATGCCGCACTACCCGTGCCTTCAAGTTTAATTGATTTAATCTTATTATTGTTTATTTGGCTTGCAATAGTTGTTCCTGCTGTACAAGAAATTCCTTGGAAACTCGAACCTGCCCCTGTGTATTTAATATTGGCAATTATATTATTCTCGATTACAGCAGGATTTGAGCCTGCAGCAACAGATATTCCATAACTTGTTGAAGCTACGGAAGATATATTAACAATACTATTAGCTTTTTCGCTATGTCCTATGATGTTAGCTCCATCGCTTCCTATATTTGCAAGACCTCCCGTAACTGCAATTCCCATAAAAGTTGTTGTATAAGAAGCATGGGTGTTAGTAATACTGATATTAGATATCATATTGGAGTGTACCTCCGAAGCAGTAACACTACCAGCTGCAAGAGTAATTCCTCTAAAAACATTATTTGCTGTCATATATTTATATTCAAGAGGAGAATCGCCCAAACAATAAGGTTCGCTACCACCAATAAAGTTATTAGTAACAATATTGGCATTGCCGCTACCTGCTATTTCAATTCCGTAAAACAAAGAACCTGTTAGCGCACCTGATATTTGATAAATACTATTGTGTTTGATTGTGTGCTCTCCACTCTTGCCTATGTATATACCTCTAGTAGCACCACTAGCAACCTCATTGTAAATTTTATTGCCATCTCCCAAGCTGTCTCCACCAATAAGCCAAGTATTTCCACAACCAGTGCCATTAGCATAAATACCTGCTGTTCTAAAGTTCTTAATTTCATTACCCTTAATGACATTATTGCTATTCGGGTTTGCATTAGTGCCTAATGAATAGATGCCGTATGATGGAGCAGTAGTAGTGCTTGGACTAAATTCGCAATTGCTTACTTCGTTATAACTGTTGCCCACACTTTCACTTGAAGTGCTAAAAAGCAATGTGCCATTACTAGCCCTACTTTTTAGATTTAAGTTGGTTATCTTGTTATATGTTGCTCCATTAATCAAGCTTATCGCCGGATATGCCCCATTTACTGAATTAGAAATAGTTAAGTTTTTACTTGTCCCTCCATCAATAGTAACTCTATCGGCTCCGTCAAGTCTAATTAGGGCATTTGAAACACTGCCCGACACTGTCCTACTTTGATTATCAGGCTTAATTGTAATACTATAACCACCCACTCCCAATTCTAACCATTCATTGAGAGCATGTGTACCCATCTCATCTGTTAAATCTGATATTATAGTTGCTATCAAATCACCGCTTAGTCTTCCTGTGTTAATGTTTTCAAACAAACCTCCATCATTGGTTAATGAGTTGTAGGTTGCTCCGCTTGTTCCAACCGTAACCTCGCCGTGTATCACATTTATATAATAGCTGTTTATTATTCCACTTATTGGAAAAACTGTTGAGTCAAGGTCAACACCATTTAGCGGAGCCGTTTTAAATATACCTGAATTGATACCCACATTAGGAAGCGAAGGAACTGAAGGACCTTCATCTTGTGCTACAACAAAATATTCAATAGTTTCAAAGCCAATAACAAAGCCATTTTTTAATTTAGTATAGTCAATTTCAAAATCAAATGAAATGCTACCTACTACTGCCTCAACCCACTTCCAACCGTCTGTGGCACTAGTGTTGTCAATATATATGTTGGCATCGGTGCTGCGTTTATAATAAAGTCTTGGAACTTTACCCTGAGCTGTGCTAACATCGCTACCAGCATCAACAACAGCTACGCTTAAAGAAGGAGCTATTAATGTATTTTGCATTTCGATAGGGAAATATGAAATTAGTGGAGGGGTTAAGTCAAGACTAATAGACTCAATTTCATCAGCACCTATATCAACTGATGTTCCAGAGCCTTGATAATCGGGGGCACTAAATCTCAAATCACCATCATAGTCGGTGTTGTATCCTGCTACTGCAATTCCCACGCTTTCTATTTGAGAACCTCCACTTGGATCAATGTGCAAATCTGCCTTGCTTGCTTCGTCTGTGGCATTAACAAAATTAAGTGTACCATGGGAAGAGTTAATATCTGGATTGTTTGTAGCATTTATCCATTCAGGCAAAATTGAATATACCGTTGTCCCCTCTTCGCCTATATTACCACCTACTCCATCAGTGTTAAAAAAGTTATAATCACTTATGAGTCCAGTCATATTAGTAAACCCAATTGCAAAGTGCTTGCCTGTGCCACTAACATTTGAACGCGTATTATAGAAAATATTATTGAATAAATATATTGCACCACTTGCTGCAGTACGATTGATGCAATAGGTGTTATTTGAGCTTGAACTAACTGAACCACCAATATAAACTGTATTAAAGTAGTAATTACTATTTGCATCTTTGGGAATATGGTAAAAGCCTCTGATAGTGTAATTACCTGAATTGCTTTCGCCCTCGGGAGTAATCCCTAATCTAATCATATTGTTTGCAACTGATACCACCCCACTATTCACATGCACACCTGTTATTGTTGATGAAGCATTGTTGGTTGACAATGCCAAGCTATGAACAAAGTTTCTTTCAATACGATTAGTTCCGGTGGTAGTACCATTGTAGAAAATACCAGACACATGGGTTGCTGCCGTAGAGTGAGTATTAGTTATGCTATGAACTGTATTGCCTGTAATAGTGTGGCCTGCTACTGTACTTAACTGTAGAATACCTATTGCTGGTGAATTTGCACCAACTCCTATATATCCTGTTGCACTACTTAAATTATAAATCTTGTTATTTGTGATATTTCTAATGCCGGCAGCTGTTGTTCCTAAAGCATGGATACCTCTAACAAATCCACCTGCAGTAGTTCCTGTATATGAAGCTGAAATATTAGCAATTGTGTTTCCATCAATTGTAATTGTCGGTGATGCACTATTTGCGGCAGTATAAATACCTGTAAAACCAACTATGCCTGTAGCATTAGTTAAAGATATGTCTCCAATTGTATTATTTAATACAGTATCATTCCCTAATGTTAAATAAATACCATAAGTTACACTTGCTGTTGCAAGTGCTGAGTTGATTTTTATAGGGCGACTTCCATCGGTTGAGCCAATAGTGTTGCCCTTGATAAGGTTATTTCCATTTACATCATAAATGCCTACAAACAAGAAATCATTTTTACTTGTTCCATGTCCCAACTCTAAATTTCCTATAACATTATCTTCAATGACATTGTTTGTTGCCGCAGCAAGAGTTTGAAGATAGATTCCGTAAAAACTTTGGTTTACATTTCCTATTAATGTCCACGGGTCGCCTTGAGCAAAAGGTTGGCTTCCTCCAATATAATTATTTTTGATTATAAAATTGTCGCTCAAAGCTTGAGTATTTGCTATTTTTATTCCACAACGGACATGCCCACTGCCTGTTTGCGAAGATGTCTGGTAAATATGATTATTTGTTATGGTCCATGCTGCATTGTGCCCAGCTAAATGTATTCCACTACTTGCATGACTGGGCGAAATATTATAGATGTGATTATTTGTAATAATATTATTTGCATTCCTTATTGAAGTAGTGCCATTAGAGTAAATTGCATTTGTTGGCTTGCCATTTGCATCACTCCTATCTCTTATATGACAATAACTTATGGTGTTATTACTATTTCCAAACACTAATCCTGCAGAAGTGCTAAAATTTATGGTTCCGCTTGTTGCAGTGTTTTGTCCTTGCACATTCAAATATGTCAAAGTGTTATATGTTGCATCATTAATGAAACGGAAAGTAGGACTTAGTGTTGAAGTAGTTCGAGTATTTCTAAAAATCCATTCTATCGAAGCACCCTCCCCTCCAGGTCTGCCATCAATAGTCAACCTATCAATTCCATCAAGATCAATCAAAGGCAAGCCACTTCCGGGGTCACCTGCTGTTAAAAAATTGGTCGAACCTAAAGCAGGTCTAATAGTTACTTCCCAAGCAGTATCATTGGTTGCAAACTCGTTAAACACAACTGGTAATGCTGGTTCGCCAGCATAAGTGCTTGGCAATTCAAAAATCACATCTCCAGTAATCAAATTTGTTCTTAAAGCATTTGCTATTTCTGTTAAGTTATTATATTTTGTAATGGTTCCTTTCAAACCTTCACCAACGCTTCCGATAGTATAAAAAGCCTCCGATGTCATTGAAGTTGGCAGTATTGAAGTTACACTATTGTCAACAAAATCTCCGCCAATATTGGCATAAAAAGCTGTTTTAGTGTCAGAATATCCTATTTTTGAATCTTCATTAATACCATCAGCTGTTATTGTAAGCAAAATATCATTAAACTTGCCTGTTCCCGATGTTTTTTGAATATGCCAATAGCGATCTTCTATTGATGACAAGCCATCACCTGCAGAACCTCCAGACGCCTCTTCAAAATATTCTGCTTGAGCTGTAAAAATAGCTCCTGTTGCGGCTCCCAGTGTAACATCAAAGCCTGCATAAGCATTTTTACCAACAGGGAAGCTATATGTCCCCGAAGATGCACTAGGAATTCTTCTTTCTAGAGGTCCCTTTACATAAGAAGTTTCCGAGCCTCCTACAACTGCTCCAGTTGCAGCATAAGCGACTGTTAGCAAATTGGTTTCTGTTGTGTTTAATGTACCATTTGTTAGGGTTAGAATCCCTGAAGTGTGCATAGTTCTTGCCTCGTGAAGAGTAACTCCATCTGAGTGCGAGTTGTTTATCACAAGGTGCCTTGGACCATTTGTAACTGGAAACTCAAATGAATTAGTGGTTTGAGCTTGTGAGCCTGCATACTCTAGAGTGGTAACATCACTAATAAAACTAGCTGCATTGGCAAGGGTTCCTTTCATAATTGTCAGGCGACCATTTTTGCCAATGGTATTAGTTCCTGCATTTGTTAGTGTAAGATTACCTCCATCGCTAAGGTTAACAGTAATAGAACCAGTGATGCCAGTTGCTAAAGCCGAACCCGTCACTTGCCCATCTGTACCCGAATAAATATAATGCCCAGCTAAATTAAGGGTGCGAGTTGCAGTTTGAATATTACCATTATTGCCACCTGCGATTGCAACAATTCCATCTTGATGACCAATATCTATTGTTCCGTTTGCTAATAAAGCAAAAGTAGAACCTGCTCCGCTAATAGTTTTTGTTCCTAAATTTAATCTTGCTGTCGCATTTACAGTAAACGCCCTACCCGAAGACAATGTCAAATCGCTTTGCAGTGTTGTAATCGCATTTGCTAATACAACATAATTGATATATGTGTTGTTTACTGTTCCACTTGTTTGCTTATATTCTTTATTTGCGCCTCTAAAATTAAAAGTTGTAATATAGGTTCCTATTGTTCTTGTAAAAGTACCTCCTGTTTGGTAATAATTACCATCTAAATTGAATGTGCATGTGGCATTAGAACTTGACAAGTCGAGTGTTCCACCTGTTTGCAAATAATCACCTCCAATATATAAATTTGTGCCTGTGGTAGTAGATGTTCCTCCTGCATTTACTATTAAATGTCCCTCATTTATTTGCAAATCGCCACCTATTGTCAATGTGGTAGCTGATGTACCATTTTTGAAAATCACAGCTCCTGAGCCAGTATTGTTTAGGATAAAATTACCACTACAAATAGTTGCAGAACCAGTATATGCAAAAGTATAGTCCATTGTTTGATATGAATTATCCCATATAATGTTTCCAAAAACTTGTTTTTGCCCTGTAATAGCAGAGGCAACTATACCAACAACTTTCATATTTGACTCTTTATCCCAACTAGCCGTGGGTATTGCTCCACCGTCTCTATTGTGTATATAATATGAATCTTTTTCAAAAAACAAGCTTGCGGCAGCACTATTTATGCTTGTGTTATTGCTAAGAGTGCCATTAACAATCATTTTTGAGCTAGAGGCTAAGGTTATGCCGCTTTTATTATCAATATCACCATTAATAGTAGCTATTGCGTTGGCACTTACGGATAAACTTCCTTCATTAATTATGCTCCCATTAACAATCATGTCATCTTCGGCTTCTCCGTTTGCAACGCTAAAAGTAGTTCCTCCATTAATTTGCAAAGTTCCATCAACAACAATATCGTCAGCAACAACATTACTAGTTATGGTTACAGTGTGTCCATTATCAATAAGAATTCTGTCTGAATTGGTTGTTGTTGGGATGCTTAGTGCTTGTATTGGTGCTGGCGATATAAAATCAGGGTCAGAGCTAACCTCCCATATTGAAATATCGTTCCAATTGCCACTTTGCTTGCTGCGATAGCATAAGTGAGTAGGATTGCTACGAAGGGTATATTCTGCCGATGTTTGAATAAACGAAGTGCCATGGAGTATGCCTTGTGCTGAAACCACTGGAGGGTTGACTTCTGAATTATACTCAATCCATACATCATTCACATTATCATAGCGATTTATTTTGTAGCTTGATTCTGTTCCGTTTTTGTCTCCAGCGCTATATGTAAAATCAATATTCAAATTATAAGTTCCATCTGCAGCCGTTGAGGTCATAGTCCAATAACGAGACACAAAATCACTAGTTACAATATCATTAGGATGTTTGCTATTCGTAAGCCTAAAGCCTATATTTCTTGCTTTGCTATTAGCAGCAAACTGCATACTAATAGGCGAATAGTTGCTAGATGCATCTCCTATGGGGAAAGTGAAAGATGATGCCCCTGTCGCAAAAGCTTTCAAGAGTCGCCCATTACCATCTGCAACTATCATATTATTAGCAGAAAAATCATTACCGCCAATACTTGCAGTTCCTTGATTAAAAGTTAAGTCATAATCTCCCAAAATTAATAATCCCTGATTCAAATATAAGGGAATACTTGCATTACTTAAAGTGTAATTATTAGACAAACTAACACTTGTCGGGTTATCTATGGTGAGTGTGCCTGAAACTGTTGCTGGCAAACCGCTACCTGTTACTTGCTCACTTGTTCCTGAATAAATATAATGTCCACCTGCATTAAGTGTACGAGTTGCTGTTTGGATATTACCACTATTGCCACTTGCAACAATTCCCTCTTGATGCCCAATGTCTATTGTTCCGTTTGATGCTAAGGTAAAAGTGGAACCTGCTCCGCTAATAATTTTTGTTCCAAAATTTAATCTTGCTGACGCATTTACTGTAAACGACCTACTAGAAGACAATTCCAAATCACTTTGCAGTGTTATGATTGCGTTGGCTAAAACTACATAATTGATAAATTTATTGTTTACTGTTCCGCTTGTTTGTTTATATTCTTTATTTACTCCTCTAAAGTAAAAAGTTGTAACTGTTGCTCCTACTGTTCTATCAAAAGTACCTCCTGTTTGAGTATAATTGCCATCTAAATAGACTGCACATGCTATATTTACACTTGAAAGATTAAAAGTACCTCCTGTTTGAATATAATCACCGCCAATATATAAATTTGTTCCAGCAGTAGCACCTGCATTTACTATAAGAGAACCATTTTCTATTTCTAAATTTCCATCTATATAAATATTTGTAGCTGTAGTTGCATGTTTAAGTCTAACAATTCCACTACCTGTACTTTTTACAATAAAATTTCCTTTGAAACTAGTGCCGCTACCTGAAATATTTAAAGGGAAATTAGATGTTTGACTAGGAGAGTTATATTCCAAATTGCCAAAAGTTTGTGCAATATTATAAATTAAAGTAGCTGTAGTTATTCCCACAATTTTCACAGTTGAATTGGCATCCCAGCTTAGCACTGCAGGAGCTGTAAGTAATGGCAAGTATCCCCCATTAACATTATGTTCATAAACTGAACCTGAGTTGAAGTTCATTTGGCTTGTAACTCCTGCAAATGGATTTGTTATAGTACTTTCAAGAGTTCCATCAACCTCAATATTTATGGCAGTAACATTTGCGCTCACAGTAACCTTTGTTCCGCTATCTATAATTACTTTTGCCGAATTGCTTGCCGTTGGTGCTGCACTTGCATTTTGTGGATTTGAAAAATTTGGGTCGGTATCTACTTCCCAAGTAGATAAAGAAGTCCAATTGCCATTTGCTTTGCTACGATAGTAATACACACTACCTTCATCAGCAGTTATTTCTATTGTGCCAGAAAGGGGTAATACATTATGAGTTAAATTGCTAAAGTTAATTTTATTGTTTGCTAATGAACCCGAATAATTAGTCCATGCTGAGCCATTCCAACGCTTTGGAACCATTGATGACACACTGCCCACTATGTCGGAATTAGAATAGTCAAATTCCATATCATAAGAATAAGTTCCGCTTGTGTTTGAATTTGTTAAAGCCCAATAACGGTTTAAATAATTGCTTGAGCTTGTCTTTTTAGTGTGAGCTGAATTAACAACCCTTGCCCCAATACTTCTTGCTACTGAATTTGTGGTAAAACTAATGGCAAATGGAGTATATTCTATATCACCTGTATTATCCCCTATGGGGAAGGTAAAACTTGGCGTACCTGCCGAAAAAGCTTTCACTAGTTGTCCTGTTCCGTTTGTAACTATCATATTGCTTGCCGAAGTAGTGTTGCCTCCTATGCTTGCATTTGCATTGCTCAAAGTCAAGTTATTGTTTCCTAAAATCAACAAACCTTGGTTAAGATATAAAGGAATGCTTGAATTACTTAAAGTATGAGAACTTGACAAAGAAACACTTGTTGGGTTGTCTATGGTGAGTGTGCCTGTAATATTTGCTGTTGGCAAACCGCTACCTGTTACCTGTGGCGTTGTTCCATTGTAAATATAATTAGCTGCAACGCCAAATGTGCGTGTTCCTGTTACTTGTATGTTGCCATTTGCTGTTGTGCTTGCAGCGATACCTCCCGAATGGTCTATAAACAAAAATGTTGCAGCAGCGCTTGTGTTTGTAAAACCTCCTGAACCAGTAATAATATTTCCATTAAAGTATAAACTTCCGCTATTTGTGATAAGCCCACCGCTTGTTGCAGCACTTGCCAAAGTGCCATCGCCCAAAATTAAAATAGCTCCTGGATTAATTAAAAAAGTTTTGTTAGCTGCTGTTATTATATTGGTGTTTAATGTTAAAACGGCAGGCGATACTACTTCATAACTAAGTGTTGCATTGTTGTATGTCCCTCCTGTTATTAAAAAACTACTTTCAACTCCACCAAACTTACAATTTGATGCTATTGCTGATGTTTGCGTAAAAACACCCCCTGTTTGTTTGTAATCACCATTAATTGTTAAGGTTACGGTTCCACCACCAGTTGATAAATCAAAAACTCCATCTGAAATTTCAAGTGCGCCAAAGTTCAATGTAGTTGTACCACTTGTCCCCGAGTTGACAATAAAACTTCCTTCTTTCATCATAAACACCCCATTTACATTTAGTATCAATGCTGATGTTGAGTTTTTAAAATGCAAAGAGCCTAAGCCTGTGTTATTAACTTCAAAGTTTCCCTTAGCAATAATACTTACGCCCAAGCCAAAATCAATAGCGTCTTGATCTTTACAATTATAATTGAAATTTCCAAAAGATTGATTAAAACCACCAGCTATAGATGTAGAATTTACAATTCCTAAAATATTAACATTCGAACCCGCTTCCCAAGTTGCCGTAGGAATTGTTACGCCACCATCGCTTAAATAATTATAGCTTGATCCCTCGCTAAACTTAAAGGAATTAGCATTAGCAGTTATTGTTCCACCATAGTGATTAATAACCCCCGTTGAGCTAACAGTAAAAAGACCATAAACGCTAGTAGTAGAATATGTTTTAAAAGTTCCCCCTCTAACCTCCAATGTACCAGAAATATCTGCTTTCTGAAGATGGGTTGTAGGCATTGTGATTGTCAAAGCGTTTACATCAGGAATTTGAAGAGTTGCTCCCTCTTCAATAAAAAAGTTTACAACACCTGCTGTTCCAACAATGTTAATAGTGTTGGTTGCGGTTGCCATCAATGTAACATCTGTGTTTCCTGTAACAAATAATTGCCCTATTGTTTGAGTTGGAATATCTGCAACAATAGTTGTTCCTGAATTGTGAAATACAATTATGTCATTATTTGCAGGTGCAATTCGTGCTGGTGTCCAGTTTGAAGCCGTAGTCCACGAAGCTCCCGGCACTCCCTTCCAAATGTATGTGTTTTGAGCCTGAGCATCAATAGACAATAAAACACTAAATAATACAAGAAAAAAATAAAGAAAAAATTTTTTCTTAGCTATTTCAGATACTTGCTTTTTCATATTTTTATTTTTTAATTTTAATATCTAAATTATCTACATATATCGTTGTTTATTTTTTATTAATCTACAAAAATACGATTGTTTCCCAATAAAATGATTATTTATAAGACTAATAATTTTAAATTTTTATATATTATTGTATTTCAATGCTTTAATGAAAAACATACAAATAGTACACGAAATTATTTCATCAATTATCTATTTTAGATTATTTGAAACTTACTGCATATCAAGGAAATAACAAGTATTAACTTGTATTTTGTATGGAACTGTGTTTAGATAATAATTAATCAAAGTTTAAATATTTTTAAATTCATAATTTTGTAAAAATTATTGTAATATTTAATCTTATTTGACAACAATAAATTGCAAATATTTTTATGAAACATTCTATAACTTTACTTTTACTAAAAATATTTTTTTTACACTCTATTGCACAAACAAATTTTACTCAATGCAAAGTATTATGGAATGAAACTGATAGTACATTTCATATCGTTCAAGATGAAAGAATAGGTTGGGAAATTAGTGGCAATTTCGGAGCTTATTTTGCAAACAAGTATCAAGCTAAATTTTATGACGGAAGAAAAGAAAATAAAAATAACATTGATTATATCTTCAATAATAAGTATTGGAAACAAGAAATCATTCATCTTTTAGATGCTAATGTGCATAGAGACTCTTTTCAAATATATCAACTTCCTGCCGATATGAAATATGAGCCTTCAATGTATGTCGGCTTTTCGGCACGATATAATCACACTAAAGCATTGGCGTTTAATATTCATTTTAATTATACTAAACTGCAAACAAAAGATATGCTTACGCTTAAATTATTTCCTCCTCTTTCTGGGCAAATTGAAAGTTTTGAATACTGCGGACTATATGGAACTGAACAAAGAACAAATATTGACATAGGCATTATGTACGATTTGCAAGCAGATAAACCGCTTTCATTAATTACAGAATTTGGAATTAACATAAATAACACACTCGTTAAAAGCCATACAATGCGTTTATATGAAAGAGAATTTAATATGGTTAATATTTATCTTAATAACTCATATATTCCTAACACTCAACAAAATGAATATAATATCCGACAAGGAGGAATTGGATTTGGAATGTATGCTTCAATTGGAGTAAGATATAAAATGAACAAGCAATTTACTTTGGAACTAGTATCAAATCAGTATTTGAAAACCATAAATCTTGAAGGATATAATAAACGCTTGGGTATTCACATTGCTCCAATGTTCAGATTAGTGTTTAGCCCATTTTTTAATTTTGAACTAGATGATAATGATTACTAAAAAACATATCAAAATGAAAATTCTGTTTTATATTTTTACTCTAAACACATTATTTTTATTTTCATGCAATAAAAGTTCTATTATTTTTGAACAACATCAATCTTTTAAAGATGCTATTTGGGAAAAAGATAATCAACTAGTATTTGATTTGCCTATCAAAAATAATTTAGACGAATACAAAATAGACATAGTCTTCACACATTCATTACAATACCAATTTACTAATATCTATTTAAGCATGACCATTATTGCACCTGATAGTAGCAATCGCGTTAGCAGTGGTAAATATCATATAAAAAATGAACATGGGGCATTTATTGGTAAAGAAAGCGAAGGTGCATATACCATCAAAAACACTATTTTAAAAAAAACAGCTTTTAATCAAAAAGGGACTTATCAAATAATATTGCGTTACGAAATGCCATTTG
The DNA here is from genome assembly GCA_964551645.1 of uncultured Bacteroidales bacterium. Classification (GTDB taxonomy): domain Bacteria; phylum Bacteroidota; class Bacteroidia; order Bacteroidales; family DTU049; genus CAZKDV01. Next base: position 14,885 of record CAZKDV010000044.1, read on the forward strand.
ACGAAATTAACGGAATATTAAATGCCGGAATAATTGTCAGCAAAACAGAAAAAGCAAATGAGTAAGCAAGCTCTTTATACGCAGACAGAAGAAATTGCAAAATTAATAACAGCCCTACCTGAAACTCCGGGTATTTATAAGTATTTTGACGAAAATCTGACAATTATTTATGTCGGGAAAGCCAAAAACTTAAAAAAAAGAATTGCTTCATATTTTCATAAACAACACGATAATGCAAGAATCAGATTATTAGTGAAACGCATTTATAGTGTTGAAACTATTCATGTTGATACTGAATTTGATGCCCTTTTGCTCGAAAATACTTTGATAAAAAAACATCAACCTCGATATAATATTAGGCTGAAAGATGATAAAACATTTCCGTGGATTTGCTTTTCAAATGAGCCATACCCCCGAATGTTTGTTTCTCGAAACCCCGATTTTCAAAAAGCAAGTTGTTTTGGTCCCTATCCATCGCATAAAATGATGCACACTGTCATTGAATTGGTTAAAAAAACCTTTCCGCTCAGAACTTGCAAATTAAACCTTAATGCCTCAAATATTGAAAAAAATAAATTCAAAATTTGTCTCGAATTTCAAATCGGAAATTGCAAAGGTCCATGCGAGGGTTTGCAATCGCAAAAAGACTATTTAAAAAGTGTTGAACATTCCAAAGATATTGTAAAAGGCAACCTCAAGGGTATAATCAAATTATTCAAGGGAGAAATGAATAAAAACAGCAAATTCTTAAATTTTGAAAAAGCTCAAAAATATAAAGAAAAAATCATCTTACTTGAGCAATATCAATCGCGTTCGCCACTTGTACATCCTTCGTTAAAAAATTGCGATGTTGTTTCAATAATTAGCGATAATAATCAAAATTATTATGCAAACTATATGCGTGTAATATCGGGAGCTGTTGTTCGTTCGCACAGTTTTGAACTATTATCAAAGATGTCAGAATCTATACAAGAAGTATTTGATCACGCTTTACTTCAAACAAAAGATTTTTTAAATGAATTTTCTAATCAATTAGTTGTTCCTTTTTTGCCATCAACTCGCTTTCCAAATACCGAATTTGTTATTCCCAAAGCAGGTCATAAAAAAGAATTACTTGTTTTATCAGAAAAAAATGCAAGATTATATATGCACGAAAGAAAAAGTAAATCTATGAGTCTTTCGGAAGCAAGAAAGCTAAATACTGTAATTGAAAAAGCACGAAAAGCATTGAATATGCAAAAATCTCCAATCCATATAGAAGCTTTTGACAATTCAAATATTCAAGGAGAATTTCCTGTTGCTGCAATGGTAGTATTCAAAAATGGAAAACCTGCAACTTCATTGTATAGGCATTTTTCAATAAAAACAGTTGACGGACCTAATGATTTTGCCAGCATGGAAGAAGTTGTGTACAGAAGATACAAACGATTATTAGATGAAGGTGCCGACATTCCTCAACTTATTGTTATAGATGGTGGCAAAGGTCAATTACAATCAGCTGCCAATAGTCTTGCAAAATTAAATTTACTCAATGAAGTCAAACTAATTTCTATTGCAAAAAAACTTGAAACTATCTTTGTTTATGGCGATGCTGTTCCTCTTTATTTTGATAAAACATCTCCGGTGCTAAGGCTATTACAACACATTAGAAATGAAGCTCATAGATTTGGCATAAAGCATCACAGAACAAAAAGAAATTCAGGACTTTTAAAAACGCAACTTACTGATATAAAAGGAATCGGGAATAAAACTGCACACACTTTATTAGAACATTTTGGCTCTGTTAAAACAATAGAAAACGCCAATTTTGATCAAATTGCTCAAGTTATCGGAAAAACCAAAGCAAGTATTATTATAAATGCCTTGAAAAACAAATGAAGTTTTTTTAAGTTAGCAAAAAAACAATTAAACATTGTTTTATATCCGTATATGCTTGTTTTTCAATGTAGAAGTAAAAATATTTAGTCCGATTATTTGGTTTTATTGCCAAAATTGCAAAGATTTATATAATTTTGCACCGCAAAAAGTAAACCTTTAAAAAATTGAACATCAAACATTATGAAGATTTATCAAACTAAAGACATTAGAAACATTGCGCTGGTTGGAGGTGCAAAATCGGGAAAAACAACAATAGCTGAAGCAATGTTATTCCTTGGTGGAACAATAAAAAGACGCGGTAGTATTGAAGATAAAAATACTGTGTCTGACTACAGAGAAATTGAAATAGAAAGAGAAAATTCTGTATTTTCAACCGTTTTAAATACTGAATTTCAAGGAAAAAAAATTAATATAATTGATGCTCCCGGGTTTGATGACTTTGTTGGCGAAGTATTAGCCTCTCTTAAAGTTGCTGAAACCGCTTTTATGCTCGTTAATGCCCAAAATGGTGTTGAAGTTGGGACTGAAATAACTTGGAGACATACAACAAAGTTAGAAAAACCTGTTGTATTTATTGTAAATCAACTCGAACACGACAAAGCAAACTACGATGAAACTATTCAGTCAATGATTGCTCAATTCGGAAATAAAGTTGTTTCTGCTCAATATCCATTAGAAGTAGGAGCTAATTTCAATTCTATCATTGATGTAATTTCAATGAAGATGTATAAATATGAAGGAGATAGCGGACAAGCTAAAGTTATGGATATTCCTGCAAATGAACTTGATAAAGCAAACGATTTAAGGAATCAAATTATTGAAGCTGCCGCTGAAAGTGATGAAACATTAATGGAAAAATATTTTGAAAACGGAACACTTTCAGAAGAAGAAATTGCTAAGGGATTAGTTGAAAGTATTAAGCAAAGGAATGTATTTCCTGTTTTCTGCTCAAGTGCTAAATTAAATTTCGGCATTGACAGATTGATGAATTTTATTATCCAATCAATACCCGCCCCTGATGAAGTTGAACCATTTAAAACTCAAGATGGTCAAGCAATTGAAATGACTGAAAATGCTCCATTTACAGCTTTTGTTTTCAAAACGGCTATTGAATCTCACCTCGGTGAAGTATCATTTTTCAAAGTTTGTGCTGGTGCAATCACTGAAGGTATGGATATTATTAATGCTAATAAGAGTAGTAAAGAAAGAGCAAGTCAATTATTTATCATTGCAGGAAAAAACAGAGATAAAGTTGAGAAAATAGTTGCTGGCGACATAGGCTCTACAATAAAATTAAAGAGCGTAGCAACCAATCATACAATCAATTCTACTAAAAACCCAGATGTTATAGTTGAACCTATTAAATATCCAGACCCAAAATATCGCACAGCAGTTAAAGCTGCGAGTACAGCTGACGATGAAAAACTTGGTGCTGCCTTGAATGAATTGCATAAAATTGACCCAACAACTATTTTTTACTACTCAAAAGAATTGAAGCAAATGATACTTGAAGGTCAAGGCGAATTGCATTTAACAATTGCAAAATGGCTTATTGAAACATTGGATAAAATTCCAATTGAGTATTATGCCCCAAAAATTCCTTACAGAGAAACAATTACTAAGGAAGCAAGAGCAATGTATAGACACAAAAAACAATCTGGTGGTGCTGGACAATTTGGAGAAGTTCACATGATGATACAGCCATATAGTGAAAACATGCTTAAGCCCACTGATTTTCCAGTTAGAGGAACTGAAGAACATATTATGCCTTGGGGAGGAAAATTAATTTTCAATAATTGTATTGTTGGAGGAACTATTGATGCTCGATTTATGCCTGCAATTTTGAAAGGAATAATGGAAAAAATAGAAGAAGGTCCATTAACTGGCTCTTATGCTCGCGATATTTCTGTTTATATTTATGACGGAAAAATGCACCCAGTTGATTCAAATGAAATTTCATTTAAACTCGCCGGTCGTAACGCATTTAGAGAAGCCTTTAAAAATGCTGGTCCAAAAATTCTAGAACCTATTTACGATGTCGAAGTTACTGTTCCTGCTGACAGAATGGGTGATGTAATGACCGACTTACAAGGAAGAAGAGCCGTAGTTTTAGGAATGGATAGCGAAGGAACTTATCAAGTTATCAAAGCTCGCGTTCCGCTTGCCGAAATGAACAGATACTCTACTTCTTTAAGCTCAATAACAAGTGGTAAAGCTACATATACCATGCGTTTTAATGAATATCAACAAGTTCCTGCAGATGTACAAACTGCTTTATTAAAAGCATACGAAGAAGAAGAAAAAGACGAAGATTAATACTTTGAATAAACTTAAATGTATAATAGGACATATT
>CAZKDV010000045.1:0-18594 GCA_964551645.1 uncultured Bacteroidales bacterium
GAATTAAAATTTATGAAAATATTTTTGCGTATTTTGATAGGAGTTTTGCTAATAGGTTTAATAGTGTTTTTTGTCTATTTGTCAAATAATTCTTCGAATAATAGGTGTGAATCATTAATTATTAAAACTTTGTATCAAGAATATCCTTTATATCCTGAAAGTGCTATCAATGCTGATATTCTTAAAGAATATGGCGAACTTAAAGGGGAAATCATGAAAGATATTGAATTAGAACAAATCAAAAATATTATTCAAAAAAATCCTTATGTAAAACATGCTACTGTATATAAGGAAGCAGGCAATAGAGTTATAGCAGAGGTAGATATAATTAAACCTTTATTTAAGTTGTACACTAATGATGAAAATATTTATGTCGTTGATGACGAAGGTACAATCATAAAAATGAATAATGTGATTCCTATGCGTATTCTTATTGCTAACGGAGATTTTTCTATAGATACAATGAAAAATATTTATGATATTTCTAAAGTCTCAAATCAAAATTCTCACATATTATTGGGTATGTATAATATTGCTAAAGAAATTCAAAAAGATGAAGTATATTCTGAGTTAGTAGCTCAGATATATTATGAAGGACAAAGCAATTATGAACTTACACCTGTATTTGGCGATTTTGTTATACAGATAGGTAGTGCAGATAATCTTGAGAAAAAATTAGAAAGGCTAAGTATTGTTTATTCTCACATTATACCTTATTACGACACAAAAAAGTATTCAGCAATTAATGTTGCTATTGAAAATCAAATAGTATGTACAAAATTTTAAAATTAGCAAAATGAAAAAAAGAAATGAAAAATCATCAGAAATAGTCGTAGGATTAGATATTGGTACGACAAAAATTGCAGTAATTGTTGGTCAGAAAAATGAAAATGGAAAACTTGATATTCTTGGCTATGGTAACTGCCCATCTCATGGAGTAAAAAGGGGTGTTATAAGCAATATAGATAGAACCACAGAGTCTATAATAAATGCTATTCAAGTCGCAGAAGAAAGTTCGGATATCAAAATTACAAATGTATTTGTTGGTATCGCAGGACAGCATATTAAAACTGTGAGACAAAGGTTTAGTATAATGAGAGATAATACAAATAATGAGATTAGCAAAAAAGATATTGATAAACTCAATGAAAATGTTAAGAAAATGTCTTTGGACCCCGGTGATGTTATTATTGATATTATACCTCAAGAGTATATTGTAGATGATGAGTATGGAATAGATGACCCGATTGGAATGGCTGGAGCAAAACTCGAAGCAGATTTTAATATTATAATAGGCCAGACAGCAGCTATACTAAATATTGAAAAATGTATTCAAAAAGCTAATTTACAATGTGAAAATATAATTTTAGAACCTTTAGCTTCATCTTATTCAGTATTAAGTAAAGAAGAGATAGAAGCAGGCGTAGCCTTGGTTGATATAGGTGGAGGTACAACTGATGTTGCAATTTTTAAAGACGGCATTTTGAGGCATACTGCCGTGATTCCATCAGGAGGCAATATTGTTACAGAAGATGTTAAAGAAGGGTGTTCGATAATGAGAAATCAAGCAGAACTACTTAAAGTGAAATTTGGTTCAGCTTTGGCAGAAGAAAATTCAGATAATAAAATAATCTCAATACCAGGTCTAAAAGGAAGACCACCCAAAGAAATATCAACTAAAAATTTAGCTAGCATTATACAAGCAAGAATGGAAGAAATAGTAGGACTTATTAATCAAGAAATTAAAAAATCGGGTTTTGAAAGTAGGCAGTTAATCGGAGGTATTGTCCTAACAGGTGGCGGATCATTGCTTGCTCATGTAGCACAGCTTACCGAATTTATTACAGGAATTGACACAAGAGTTGGCTGGCCTTCAGAACACTTGTCAAACAATATTCCTACAGAAGTGAACTCTCCCATATATTCAACAACAATAGGACTTGTATTAAGGGGATTTGAAGAAATCAATTATTTTAGAAAAAATCCAAAAAAACGAAATAATATAAAAATTGTTGGATTTGATTTATTCAAAGATTTTTTCAATAAGACTTCACTTTTTGATAAAGAAGTTGAATAAAGTTATTAACAATAAGATGTTGATAAAAAAATGGAAAACAAAAAAACAGCTTGTCAATTATTATTAATTTTAAAAAATTTTAAAGGAGCATTAATATGGAATTATTAAACACTGTTAGACCGTCTATTATCAAAGTTATTGGAGTCGGAGGTGGAGGCTCTAATGCAGTAAGTCACATGCATAGTCAAGGTATTGAAGGAGTAGATTTTGTGATTTGTAATACTGATACGCAAGCACTTGAAAAAAGTCAAGTATTGCATAAAATTCAATTAGGAACTAAATTAACAGATGGATTAGGAGCCGGAAATAATCCTGAAAAAGGAAAAGAGGCTGCTATGGAATCTGTAGAAGAAATTAGAAACCTATTGTCTGAAAATACAAAAATGGTTTTTATTACAGCAGGAATGGGTGGAGGAACTGGAACAGGTGCTGCGCCAGTTATAGCTTCTATTGCAAAAGAAATGGGAGTGTTAACTGTTGGCATCGTAACCGAACCATTTTCATTTGAAGGAAGAACAAGAGTGAAACAAGCAGAAGCAGGAATTGAAGAAATGAGAAAAAATGTGGATTCTATTATAGTTATTTGCAATGATAAATTGAGAGAATTATATGGAGACCTCGATTTTATGGAAGCGTTTTCTAAAGCAGATGATGTGTTGGCTACAGCTGCTAAGGGTATTGCAGAATTAATTACTGTTCCCGGAAAAGTTAATGTTGATTTTGAAGATGTAAAAACTGTATTAAAAGATAGTGGAAAAGCTATAATGGGATTTGGTTCTGCCGAAGGTGATAAACGAGCAGTTAAAGCAGTACAACAAGCTTTAAATTCAGAATTGCTTAATGAAGAAGATATTACAGGGGCGAGCAATGTGCTTCTAAACATCATTACAGGCAAAGATAAGATAAAAATGGATGAATTTAATGAAGTTACTGATTATGTTCAAAAAGAGGCTGGTGAGCAAGCTAATATTATTTGGGGCGTAGGTGTAGATGAAACCTTAGATAGCAATATTAATATTGTACTCGTAGCTGCCGGTTTTAATTCAAATAATAGAATAAATGTTCAACAAAAACCAAGTAAAAAAGTTATTCCATTAGGTGAAGAGATTGAGCAGGAGGAAGTAAAAGATGCTTCTATTGAAAATAAAATTAATCAAGAAACTGTAACAAACACTAAAAATGATGTTCAAGATCTTAGTTCAGAAAAAGTTGTTATTGATTTATTTTCTAATGATGTTATAGAGCAAACATCTGAACTAAAAGCAGAAACTGAAACAAAAGAAACAGAAATAATTATTAAAAATATTGAAGAACCTCATGGAAATGGATTTGACAATAATCAAATAATTGAAGAAAAAAATAAAAAAGTTGGATTTGAAAGAGCAGAAAAATTAAGAGAGTTAAGTAGTTTTTTCAAAACACCAGAAAGTTTACATGAATTTGAAAAAATTCCCGCTTATGAAAGAAAAGGAATACAACTAGATTCTCCTACACCTTCAAATGAAACAAATATTTCTGATTCAACATTACAAAAAGAAGACGATAACTCAATTAAAATTAGTCCAAATAATTCATTCTTGCATGATAATGTTGACTAAAAACTAAGCAATAATTGACACATTAAAAACAGTGAGTTATTTCGTTATATAATACATACATTGTACAGAAGAATTTTAGATTTATTAATCCTCCCTAAAACATTCATCAGTATCTTATTGGTGAATGTTTTTTTTGTGCCTCATGCTTATCCACAAATAAATACAGACGATACAATTATTGAAGCTTGTGTTATTCAAAAAAATATTAGACAGTTAGGACACACATTGTATAATGATTATTTTCAATTTGTTAATTATAACTCAAATTGCATTGAATATGCAGATAATGAGTTGTTTAAGAGGTTTTTACAATCATTAGCAAATAGCAAAAACGAAAAAATAAGAATTTTACATATAGGCGATTCTCATGTACAAGCTGATTTTTTTACAGGCTATGTTAGAAGAAGCCTTCAAGTAGCCTTTGGAAACGGAGGCAGAGGACTTATTTTTCCATATAAAGCAGCAGCAACTCATGCAAGCATAGACTATAAAACCAATGTAACAGGCAATTGGACTTCAGCTAAAGTAACAGATAAAAACCCAACTTATCCGATAGGAATTTCAGGAATTAGTGCACATACTGACGATATTAATGCAACAGCAACAATTATTTTTAATCCTAATTTAACTTCTATAGCCAATGATACATTGAATATTATTGTTTTATACAAACCATCGGAGTTTTCATTCAACTTAAAAATTTCTTCAGGGACAGAAGTGTGGATAAAAGATAATAAAAATAAAAAAGCAAGTGTATTGTCAGGAAAGCTAAAATGTGAAACAGATACCATTCAATTGTCTTTTTTTCAATCCGACACTTTGCAAAATTTTTTTGAAATATATGGAATTTTAATAGAAAGCACTAATAGCTCAGGCATAGTTTATCATAATGCAGGAATTAATGGTGCTGCTTTGAAAGATTTCCAAAATCAAGAACTTATTGAGGAGCATTTGAAGGCTATACAAGCCGATTTGATAATTATTGATTTAGGCACTAATGATATAGCAGCTGGCAGTTTTGATGAGCTTGCATTAAAGCAGGTTGTAAACGATATGATTTCAAGAATTAAAGCTACTGCTCCTAACACTCCAATTATGCTACTGACACCTCAAGATATGTATCGCAAAAAAAAGCACATAAGTTCGCCTCAAAAATTTTCAAACTTTTTTAGAGCAATTGCTGAAGAAAATGGATGCTTATTTTATGACTTTTTTAATATTTCTGGCGGACAGCATTCTATGTTGCTTTGGGAGAAAAACAGTTTAGCAAAGAAAGATAGAGTGCATTTAACCAAACAAGGGTATGAGCTGAAAGGGCAACTATTTGTAAATGCTCTATTGCAACAATTTATTGCCAAAGAAATTAATAATAATGAGATGATTTGTAGTTCTGATACATGTTTGAAATATTTATTTAGCGATATATTATTATTCAGAAAAACACATGAAAACGATAAAAAGTTTCAAACGCAGCATATTGTTCAAAAAGGGGAATCATTGAGTTTGATTGCCTCAAAATATAAAGTAAGTGTTCAAAACATCAAGGAGTGGAATAATTTAAAAAGTACGGTTATTTATGCAGGACAACAATTAATTGTTCAAACAGAAAGTGTAAACGATAATAAGCATGATACTATTGCTGAACCAAAATTTATTATTCATATTGTAAAAAAAGGAAATACTTTATCAGGCATTGCAAAACAGTATGGTGTAAGTGTGGCAAAAATTAAGGAGTGGAATAATCTTAAAACTGATGTGCTTCAAATAAACGCAAAGTTGAAGATATTGCAATAGTTAGCGAAGAAACTTATTGTAAATGACCCTTATTTGAGCAATTTTAAAAATAAATCAGAATTTGTTCAATTTCCCGAAGAAATTCGGATATTCACCAGATTTTAATAAGTTGAGCTTATTGCTCCAGCTTAAGGGTTCGGGCTAAAGACTGGCAGCTTTTAGCACAAAAGTTTCAATCGAAGCTGTTTTCTTGCCAATTACGCCAAATTTTTGTTAAGGCAGTGCATTTTTGTTTCCGTTTTATAAAAACAATCCTATGCTAACCATTGCAACATGAGCAAATGCGTGAGCGATTATCGCCGTTTCAAGTCCCTTTTGCCAATAGAGCCAACCCAAAATCAGTCCTCCAACAGAGTTTCCAATCAGTATGTAAGTCAACAACAAAAAACTTGGTTGAGAAACAGAGGCATATACAACAGGAAAATGCCCAATTGCAAATAATATTGTTGATAAAATAATTCCAATCCAGTAAGTTGTGCCATTGAGATTTTTTGTTAGTTTTGATGCTACCCAAACAACAAAGGTCATAAATCCAAAGCGTAGAAGCAATTCTTCAACGATGCCACCATATCCTAAACGAGCAAGTAATGTGAGTTCAACTTTGCTTGCAAGGACTTTAAACTCTTCGGGTAGCAACATTTCAAATATGAATGCAACAAATACGATTAAAATTCCTGCCAATAATCCGAACAAAACACCATATTTGATTTGTTGCACAAATGATATTTTAGGATGTTCAATTTTCAAAAGAGAGGAAATTGTAGGAACTGTCAAACTTACTTTATCGTAAAGTGCTGTCCCAACAACAACGGCAATCGACAAAAAAATGATTGGTTGGACTAATGTTAACAATTTAATGGTAAATGGTGGCAGTTGCGCAATTTCCTCTGGTAAATCGCCAAGCGGTAATCTTACTGTCAACATAGTCAAAACTCCTAGAAATCCGAGAACAAACAAAGTTAATCCTAATTTTAATTTTCCGTTCATCTGATTGTTTTTTTATTGATTATACATATTGTTAATTTATTCGTGCATTACCTACAACGGTTAATTTACAAAGCAAATGTACAGCATTTATATTTACAATCATTGTATTATTTCTGCAAAAAAGAGACAAAATTTTATGTGCTATAAATCATGGTTTGTTTTATCAAATCAAGTTTGAGATAAATGCACAAAGGCTTATAAATTATATTCACATATTTTAGTAATTTTGCATTTAAATTCATAAACCAAAATAATTGATATTAAGATGTCAGAAAACAAGGATGCAATTATACCTGAATATATTGAAAGTGATTATAAGTTCGGTTTTCATACAGAGATTGAAATGGATTATTTTCCTAAGGGATTGACTGAAGATATTGTTAGGAAAATTTCGGAAGTTAAAAATGAACCTGAATTTATGTTAGAATTTAGGTTGAAAGCATTTCGCAAATGGCAACAAATGAAGTTTCCCAATTGGGCTCATTTGGATATTCCGGAAATAGATTTTCAAGATATAATTTATTATGCAGCTCCTAAGAAAAAGAAAGAATTGGCCAGTCTTGACGAAGTTGATCCCGAATTGTTGGAAACTTTTAACAAGTTAGGGATTCCACTTGAGGAGCAAAAGATGCTTAGTGGTGTTGCAGTTGATGCTGTGTTTGATAGTGTGTCAGTCAAAACAACTATGCAAGAAACGCTTGCCGAGCATGGAATAATTTTTTGTTCAATGAGCGAGGCTGTTGAGCATCACCCCGATTTAGTTAAAAAGTATTTAGCTTCAGTTGTTCCTATCGGAGATAATTATTTTTCTGCTTTGAACTCAGCAGTATTTAGCGATGGTTCATTTTGCTACATTCCGCAAGGAGTTCGATGTCCGGTTGAATTAAGCACTTATTTCCGCATAAATGCCATGAATACGGGACAATTTGAAAGAACGCTAATTATTGCTGACAAAGGCAGTTATGTTAGCTATATGGAGGGTTGTACAGCTCCTATGCGAGATGAAAATCAACTTCATGCAGCAGTTGTAGAAATTATAGCTCTTGACGATGCTGAAGTAAAATATTCAACAGTGCAAAATTGGTATCCCGGCGATAAACAAGGCAAAGGAGGCATTTATAATTTTGTTACCAAAAGAGGTATTTGCAAAGGCAATAATTCAAAAATTTCATGGACACAGGTAGAAACAGGTAGTGCAATAACATGGAAGTATCCAAGTTGCATTTTACAAGGTGATAATTCTATAGGCGAGTTTTATTCGGTTGCAGTTACTAACAATCATCAGCAAGCAGATACTGGAACAAAAATGATACATATTGGAGAAAATTCGAGAAGTACTATTATTTCAAAAGGAATTTCAGCGGGGCAAAGTCAAAACTCTTATAGAGGATTAGTTAAAATTGCTAAAAAGGCAGAAAACAGTAGGAACTTCACACAGTGCGACTCGCTTTTGATGGGAGATAAATGCGGAGCTCATACTTTTCCGTATATACAAGTTGATAATAAATCGTCTATAGTTGAACATGAGGCAACAACTTCAAAAATTTCTGACGAACAATTGTTTTATTGCTTACAAAGAGGTATCGGCATAGAAGAATCTGTTGGGCTAATTGTAAACGGGTATGCAAGAGAAGTATTTAGAAAGCTTCCTATGGAATTTGCAGTTGAGGCACAGAAATTATTAAGCATAAGTTTAGAAGGAAGCGTTGGCTAAAATATTATAAATTGTTAAATACTTAAAACAGAATCAACATGTTACGCATAAAAAACTTAAAAGCATCAATAAATGGAAAGCAAATTTTGAAAGGTATTAATTTAGAGGTTAATCCGGGAGAAATTCATGCAATCATGGGACCAAACGGAACAGGTAAAAGCACCTTGGCACAAGTTTTAGCAGGTAGAGATATGTTTCAGGTAGATGATGGTGAGATTATATATAAAGGAAAAAACTTATTTGATTTATCTATAGAAGATAGAGCCAGAGAGGGAATTTTTCTTGGTTTTCAATATCCGGTGGAAATACCGGGAGTGCCTATGGTTGCATTTATGAAAACAGCTATTAATGAAATACGCAAATATAGAAATCAAGAACCTCTTTCGTCTGCTGATTTTTTGAAAATGATGAGAGAAAAACAAGAATTAGTTGAGTTAAGTACTTCTTTGACTAATCGTTCAGTTAATGAAGGATTTTCAGGAGGCGAAAAGAAAAGAAATGAAATATTTCAGATGGCAATGATTGAGCCTGATTTAGCTGTTCTTGATGAAACCGATTCAGGCTTGGATATTGATGCTTTAAAAATTGTAGCAAATGGTGTTAATAAATTGAAAAAACCCACAAATGCTACTATAGTAATAACACATTATCAGCGATTACTTGATTATATTGTACCCGATTTTGTCCATGTTTTGTTTGATGGCACTATTGTAAAATCAGGAAGAAAAGATTTAGCTATTGAGCTTGAAGAAAAGGGTTATAATTGGATTAAAAACGCATAAAGCTATGGAAGAGTTAAAGCATTTGGAACAACTTAGCCAACAATTGCAAAAAATTTTTGAGCGAGAAGCAAGCAAGAGAAATGATTTGCCTGCATGGTTTGTGGAGTATAGAAAAAAAGCAATCAAATCGTTCAAAGAACTCGGTTTTCCTCTGAAAAATATTGAAAATTGGAAAAGCACGCAATTAGAAAAAATTTTACATAATAACTATGTGTTTAGTAATGATATTCAAATAAATCCAAAACTTGATGTAAGTAAAATATTTCATTGTGATATAAACAACTTTGAGTCTTTATTTTTTTCATCATACAATGGAAGATATTTATATGAAAATCAGCCGCTTACTAAGTTTGATAATGGAATTATAGTTGGAAGTCTTTATTATGCAATTATCGAATACCCAGAGCTGATGAAACAACATTTTGGGTCAACAATAACGATTACTAACGGCTTGGTGAGCCTTAATTCAGCTTTAGCACAAGATGGCTTATTTGTGTACATTCCCGACAATGTTGTAGCAGAAATGCCTATGCAGCTAGTGAACATAATAGATAGCGACCAAGGACTATTTACACAAACTAGAAACTTGATTATTTTAGGTGAAAATAGTAAACTTACATTTCTTCAATGCGATGATTCTTTGATTGATAAAAACTCATTTAAAAGTTCTGTAACCGAAGTTGTTATTAGTGATAATGCCCATTTTGAACATTATAAGTTACAAAATAAGGACATTTCATCTACACTGATTAATACTACTTTTTTTAATGTTGCTCAAAATGCTACACTTAATAGCAGTTTAATTACTTTTAATGCAGGAAATATCCGAAACGAAATCATTGTTAATTTGAATGGTGAAAAATCACAAGCATCATTGTCTGGTTTATATTTGATTGATAAAACACAAAAGGTTGACAATCAGGTTTTGGTTAATCATAATGTGCCTAATTGCTTGAGTAGTCAAACATTTAAAGGTATTTTAGATGACGAAGCTGAAGCTATATTTAATGGGCATATTTATGTTGCCATAGATGCATCAAAAACTGAAGCCTACCAATCTAATCGCAATATTTTACTTACAGACAAAGCAAGTATTATAAATAAGCCATTTTTGGAAATTTATAATGATGATGTTAGTTGTAGTCATGGTTCAACAACTGGACAGTTAGATACAGAGGCTTTGTTTTATTTGCAATCGCGCGGAATATGTGAGAAAAATGCAAGATTATTACTAATGTATGCTTTTGCTGATGAAATTGCTAAGGATATTAAAGTGGAAAAACTAAAACATCGTATTGAAAATATGATTGATAAACGACTTAGAGGTGAACTTTCGCATTGCGAACAATGTATATTGCATTGTAGCCCTGATGATATTCAACCTTTTGAAATTAATGTAGATTTGCTATAAATCTTTAAGAACTTAAAGATTTTGACTAAGTTTTATGTTTTTGCTCAAGTTTTTCAATTAATTCGGGAAGTCGCTTCATAATTGCAAGTTCTTTCATTTTGTCAATAGCTTCTCTAACTGGGCTACCAAAATAAGTTTTGCCTCCTTCGATAGATTTAGCAACTCCGCTTTGGCCTAGCACCACGGCTCCTTTACCTATTGTTAGGTCTTTTTGAACACCAACTTGTCCCCACAAGATGACATCGTCTTCTAAATTGACGACACCTGCAATTCCAACTTGGCTAGAAATTAGGCAGTTTTTGCCAATCACCGTGTCGTGTCCAACTTGTATGTGGTTGTCCAATTTGCTACCTTTGCCAACTATGGTGTCGCTGCTAACTCCTCTGTCAATTGTGCAACAAGAACCAATTTCTACATCATCTTCAATTATCACTCTTCCGCATCCTTCGAGTTTATCGTAATAGTCGGGACGGCGTTTAAAATAAAAAGCCTCACCTCCAATAACTGAATTTGGACTGATAATTACATTGTTTCCGATAACAGAATAGTCATTTATGCTAACATGAGAGTGTATGATGCAATTTTTGCCAATGCTTACATGATTTCCAATAAAAACAAATGGTTGAATTACAGTATCTTCTCCGATAGTAGCAGTAGGGGCAATATCAGCAGAAGCAGGAATAAACGGACGAAAATATTTTACTAATTTGACATAATCCCTAAAAGGGTCGTCAGAAAGAATTAAAGCTTTTCCTTCTGGACATTCAACATTTTGTTGATTAGTGATAATTGTAGTAGCTGCTGATTCGAGCGATGTTTTGTAATATTTTGGATGGTCAACAAAAGAAATATCTCCTTGAACAACTCTGTGAATTTCATTTATACCCGAAATTACATGATTTTCATCTCCAACAAAGTCAACATTTCCGATAATATCAACTATTTCTCTAAGTGTGTAATTTTTGTCAAATTGCATGTTTATTATTCTTTAACTCTTTCAGAATATTCGCCTGTTCTAGTATCTACTCTAATTCTTTCGCCTTCTGTAACAAAAAGAGGGATATTAACCGTTGCTCCAGTTTCAACAGTTGCTGGCTTCATAGCATTGGTTGCTGTGTCTCCTTTAATTCCGGGTTCGGTATATGTAATTAATAAGTCAACAAAAGGAGGTAGTTCGCATGACATTGGACTTTCTGTATCAGCATGAAATAGTATTTCTACTTCTTGTCCTTCTTTTATAAATTGAGGTGCATTAATCAGAGCTTCCTCAATGGTAACTTGTTCAAAAGTAGTTATATGCATAAAAGTATAACCAGTCTCATCTTTATATAAATATTGATAAGGTCGGCGTTCAATTCTTTGAATGTTGATTTTAGCTCCTGCCGGAAAAGTATTATTTAAAACTTTTCCAGTAGTTAAACTTTTCATTCTTGTACGCACAAAAGCAGCTCCTTTGCCAGGTTTCACATGCTGAAATTCAATAATAACATATAAATCGTTATTAAATTCTATGCATAATCCATTTTTAATATCAGCCGTATTTGCCATAGTATTTTTTTTGATTTTGGTTACAAAATTATATAAAAATTTAATAATAAAAGGTTTTTGGCGAATACTTGCTATGATTAATCAAGATTAAAATTGTTAAACAAGAATTTTGTCATTTTATTGTACAAGTGATATCTAGTGTATCCACCATAAATTCCATGATTTTTATTTGGGTATATGAAAAAGTCAAATTGTTTGTTAGCATCAACTAAGGCATTAGCAAACTCCATGGCATTTTGCACATGAACATTGTCGTCAGCATCTCCATGAACTAATAGTAAAGGAGATTTTAGTTTTTTTGCGTAATGTGTGGGCGAGTTTTTATCGTATCCATCTGGATTTTCTTGAGGTGTACGCATAAATCTTTCGGTATATATATTATCATAATAACGCCAATTGGTTACCGGAGCAACTGAAATTCCTGCCGTAAAAACATCAGAGCCTTTTGTTAGGCACAAAGCAGAAAGATATCCACCATAACTCCAACCGAAAATACCGATGTATTTACTGTCCACATAATCAAGATTGCTTAAATACCTTGCTACTTCAATTATATCATCGCTTTCTAATTTTCCTAATTGGAGATAAGTTTGCTTTTTGAAGGTTTCACCTTTGCCACCTGTACCTCTATTGTCCACAGAAACAACTATAATTCCCTTTTGCACTAATAATTGATACCATACAAAATCAAAACCACCCCATGAGTTTTTGACTGTTTGAGAACCAGGACCACCATAAATATAAATTAAAATAGGATATTTTTTGTCTTTTTTCATATTATTAGGTTTCATTATCCATGCACTAAGTTCGTCTCCTTCTTTGCCGGGAAATGTTAAAAATTCTTTTTTTACAAAATCATATTCTTCCATTTGTTTTATTAATGCGTCATTGTTTTCAATATCAACAAGTTTTTTTATTCTTTTTGTTTCATAAATTGAATATTGATTTGGCAAGTTTGCATTTGAATAGGTTAAAATGAAATACTTATGCGTTTTGCTGAAATTAGCATTATATGTTCCTTCTTGTTCAAACATCTTTTGTATATTTTGACCATCAAATGTTATTGAATATAACATATTATTCATAGAGCCATCTTGACTTGAGGTGTAATAGACAAGCTCATTTTCTTTGTCAACTGAAACAATGCTCATTACATCCCATTGTCCATGAGTGATTTGTTTGATTTCTTTGCCTGTTTCATCAAAAATGTAAATATGGTTGTAGCCATCTTTTTCGCTTGTTAAAATAAAATGTCCATTTTTCAGAAAGTACAAATTATTAGTTATGTCTATGTAATAAGGATTTTCTTCATGATAAATAATATGAGATTTTCCTGTTTCGGCATCAGAAAGTAGAATTTCTAAATCGTTTTGTAAGCGGTTGAGTCTTTGCACAGAGAGAATATTTGGATTTTCTGTCCATTTAATTCTTGGAATGTATTGATTTGTTTCTTCTCCAATGTCAATTTTAATGTTTGCATTATTATCAAAGTGATAAACATATATTTCAACAATAGAATTGTCTTCTCCTGCTTTAGGATATTTGTATGTAAACGATTCGGGATAATTATTTTTATTGTATAGAGGTATAGTATATTCGTTCACATTAGATTCGTCAAATTTATAATAGGCAATTTTTTTCGAATCTTTACTCCAAAAAAAACCTTTAGAGAAGCTAAATTCTTCTTCATATACCCAGTCGGGTGCTCCATTTATGATTTTGTTGATTTCTCCGTCAAATGTAATTTGTTGTTCTTGTGATGTGTTTTCTATTTCAACCACAAATAAATCATTGTTTCTTACAAAAGCAACATATTTTCCGTCAGGCGAAAAGCTGGCTAATTGTTGCTTCCCATTCAAAGATAGGGGCTGTAATTTTTTAGTTTTGAAATCATACACAAAATAATCGGCTTTATACGAATGACGATAAATGCTTTCAGTATTAGTAGTAAGCAAAACCTTAGTTTCATCAGATGAGAATATGTATTCTTGAATAGATAGTCTTTGGTCGTTATAGATTAAGTCTTTTCCGCTAAGCAAAGTTTTAACTTCTTTTCCATTTTTATACTTATACTGCACTATTGCATTGTTTTTAAGTATGATATAGTGTTCGCCATCGTTCATGCTTTCAATTTCGCTAATGCCCTGAGCAACAAATTTGTACGATAGCCAAATGTCTGATAGTGATAATTGATTGTTTTGTGCATTTGAAAAAAATGCAGTACAGATGATAACAAGTATCAAAAATAGTTTTTGTTTTATTTGCATCATAATATGTTTTTGTGTAAAAAAAAAGCGGCTGCTTACAACCGCTCAAAATTATTTATAATTTTAATTTTCCTTTTCTGTGTCCTTACCTTTTTGTTTTGGCTTAGAAATAGAACTTCTCATATCTGTATCTGCTTGAATATTTTGAATTTTATAGTAATCCATAATTCCTAAGTTTCCATTTCTAAATGCTTCTGAAATTGCTTTTGGTACTTCAGCTTCGGCATCAATCACTTTTGCTCTTGCTTCTTGTGCTTTGGCTTTCATTTCTTGTTCTAAAGCAACAGCCATTGCTCGTCTTTCTTCTGCTTTTGCTTGTGCAATTCTTTTGTCGGCTTCTGCTTGATCCATTTGTAATTCAGCTCCAATATTCTTACCTATGTCAATGTCTGCAATGTCAATTGAGAGAATTTCAAAAGCAGTACCTGAGTCTAATCCACGAGATAATACGAGTTTAGATATTTTATCAGGATTTTCGAGTACTTCTTTGTGTAGCATAGCAGAACCAATTGCTGTAACTATTCCTTCTCCAACACGAGCAAGCACTGTTTCTTCTCCGGCTCCTCCAACAAGTTGTTTGATATTGGCACGAACAGTAACGCGAGCTTTACAAATTAATTGAATACCGTCTTTGGCAACTGCTGTAACAGGTGGAGTGTCAATAACTTTTGGGTTGACACTCATTTGGACAGCTTCTAAAACATCACGACCTGCTAAGTCAATAGCTGTAGCTGCTTTAAAATCAAGAGAAATGTTTGCTTTATCTGCTGATATTAAGGCATTTACAACTCTTTGTACATGACCTCCTGCAAGAAAGTGTGCTTCAAGTTCATTACGAGAAAGTTTCAATCCCGCTTTTGAAGATGTAATCATAGCAGTAACAATAACTTTTGGTGGAACTTTACGCCATCTCATAAATACTAATTGTATTAAAGAAATCTGTACTCCTGATAGCAAAGCAGTAAACCAAAGTCCAACGGGTATGAAATAAAAAATCAACCACAGACCAAATAATGCAACTAATGCAAAAATGAAGTAAACCGCACTTCCCATTTCGCTTGATAGTATAAATAATTGTTGAAAGATTAATGTGTTCATATTGTATAATTTAAGTTTTAATTACTAATAATGCGAAATTACATATTTTTTTGTTCTTGTTCAAATATATATTCTTTAACGAAGATTTTGTTGCCTTCAATTTTTACAATAATAATTGCTTTGTTTTCATCAATGAAATTAACATTTGAGGCAACTTCAAAGTATTCATTATTAAATAATGCTTTTCCCATTGGAGAAATTCTGGAAATAGATTTGCCAATATCTCCAACTTTAATGCTATCTTCTTTAATAATATTAACTTTACTGTCAATAGCGTCATGTAAAGTAAGTTTTCTCCATGTTTTTGATTGAAATAGCATTATCATTAATAGTACAAAAGCAGCAATGGTAGCAATAAGTGTTATAGTGCCTGCTGTTGCTCCGTGGTCAATATATGCTTTAATGATAGCAAATATAACAATCAATCCGCCAATTATACCAGCAATTAATCCGGGCAAAAGAAAGATTTCCAATAATACAAGTAATAGTCCTAATACTATTAAACCAATAATTATAGTCCAAGTCATAAGTTAAATTTTTATTTTTTGTAATATTTTTGTGCTATGGGCAAGAATTTTTTCATTTCGGCAACTCTATTTTGGTGATGTGGGTGTGTGCTTAAAAATTCAGGCATTTGTGTTCCACTATTTTGGGTTGACATTCTTTCCCAAAACTTAATTGCTTCTTGTGGGTCATAGCCTGCCATTGCCATAAAAACCATTCCTATCTTATCTGCTTCGTATTCGTGTTTTCTTGAATAAGCAAGTGATCCCAATGTCCCTCCAATTCCATAAACAGATAAAAATAAGTTTTTTGTTTCTTGAGGTTTGTTGTTCATAGCTATATCAAGCGAAACTCCGCCAAGATAAACTGCTAATTGCTGACTCATTCTTTCATTTCCGTGGCGAGCCACAGCATGTGCCATCTCGTGTCCCATAACAGTAGCAATTCCTGCTTCGTTTTGTGTTAATGGCATGATTCCAGAGTAAAAAACTATTTTGCCTCCGGGCATACACCAAGCATTTACGGCTGAATTTTGAACAAGTTCAAACTGCCACTTGAATTGCGAAAGAAGTTTTTGATGCCCATTTTGACTTAAATAAGAATTTACAGCCTCGCTCATTTTTCCTCCAACATTTTTAACTTTATTAGCATCTGCATTTGTTGCTGCAACAGGCGGATTTGCTTTGATGAAACTGTTATATTCATTAATGCTAAGTGATAGCAACATTGAATCAGGAAGCATTCTAAACTGCTTTCTGTTAGTAATAGGGACTTTTGAACATGATGAAACAAAAAACAGGACAATAAAAGTGGCGATAAAAAATCTATTCATTCTAATTTAATTTATTCAATAGTTGTTGTTAAATTCCGTGATGTTAATAATTTATGATAAACGATTAAACTATCATAAGCTCCTCTCTCAATTTCGCATCTGCCTTTGAAATGAGCAATCAAGGTGCATTGTTCAGCTTGTTCTGCTGAATGTCCGCAAATCTCAATTAAAGCTTGGACAACAAACTCAAAATGATTAAAATCGTCATTGTGAAGAATCAAAAACTTATTATTATTTTTATTTGTGCTTTTGTTTTCTTTCTGAGACAGTTTTTCCTTTACCATATTTAATTGTCAATATTTTTTTCAAAACTACAAAAAAATGTGAAAATAGGGTTGTTTTTTATCAACATATTGTCTCTGCTTTTCATGCTTGTATAAATCCTTTTCAAATTCAATTCAAAGATTTTAATACTTTTGTCAAATATTCTATTTTGATGACGATATTCAAGAAAATTCGGAAAAATAACTATCTTCAAACTTATATCGTTGAGTTTTTTGTGGTTTTGTCCGGTTTGCTTTGTTATCGTTATGCTTCAATTATTTTTGGAGAAGAAGGTTTTGCTGAGTACGCTCTTTTGAGACGAACCATTAGCTTTATTTCTCCTATAATATTTTTAGGCTTGCAAGTTGCTTTAACTCGTTATTTGTCAAAAGCTTGTGTAGGTAAAAGTAGAAGTGAAGTACAAAATGTTTTTGTTACTGGCTTGTTAATTTTATTGACAACATTAATTCTTGTTGCAAGTTTATTATTGATTTTCAAGGGATATGCAGCATTTTTATTTTTTAGTGATATTAAGTATTCTTTTTTAATTGCTCCAATTGTTGTTTTTCTTGCAGGATCGGCTCTTCATACTATTACTTACAGTTATTTTAGAGGTGTGTTTCGCATGTCGGGAGCAAATATGTTACAATTTTTAAATTTAGGAATAGGCAATCTTGCAGGTTTCTTTTTCTTTGATAATATAGTGTCAGTGATATATTTTGCAGGAATATTCTGGATAAGTACTAGCTTGTTAACATTACTGTATGTGCTGTGGGGTTTTAGCTTGAAAAAGTTTAAGTTCAAGCAAAACTTCATACCATTGTTTACTTATGGTTTACAAAGAGTTCCCGGTGACTTTTTGTTAGCAGGTTTGTTTGCGCTACCGTCATATCTAACAGCACATTATTTTTCAGTAACAACAGGAGGTTATGTCGCTTTTGGAGTTTCAATTTTAAATATGGCAGGTACGGCTTTTTATCCAGTTTCATTGATATTGCTACCTCAAGCAACACGAATGCTTTCAGATAATAGAATTTCCGAACTTAAAGTTTATTGGAATAAAATATTTTTATGGGCAACTATAATTTCTATTGGTGGCTTAGTTATATTTCAAATATTTGCTACACCCTTGTTAAATTTATATCTTGGAGAAATAAAAGAAAATATGCTCGTAATTGTTCGACTTATCGCAATTGCTTTCCCCGCATATATGATTTATGTCGCTCTCCGTAGCCTTAATGATGCGTATTACTTCATTTCAGTCAATTCAATTAATCTTGCAATAATTTTTGTGATATACCTTGTTTTGTTCTTTGTGTTTCATCTAAATTTATTGTTATCTTTATACTGTTTCGTTTTTACACTATATTTGCTCATGGTTTTAACCTTAATTTTTAATCTGAGAATTTTTAAGAGGAATAATTTGATAACAAAAATATCTTAAACAATAAATGTTTGCCCGTATAGTATTTTCTTTCAAAACACATACTCTTTTATATTTATATACTTTAGTTTTATTGCTAATTATATACGGACTTATGGTGCAGTCAGGAACTAAACACTTGATATACATAAGCATTTATGCCGTTTCATTTTATTTTGCTTATTTCTTATTTCGTTCTGAAAAGTTTTCATCAAAAGTAGCAAATTTAAAAATTGCCAAATGCACTTTATGTCTTTCTAAATCAAATGCTTATTTGTTGGCAATCGGACTTTTT
>CAZKDV010000046.1:0-18247 GCA_964551645.1 uncultured Bacteroidales bacterium
TTGGTGAAAGATTGTACGAAAAAATCACAGAAGTTGTTATTCCTGAATGGCAAGACGCTTTTAACGCCTTAACAAAAGAAGATTGTTACGATTACATTTACAATTTGACAATTAACCGAACTTTTGATGGATATTTGAGAGAAAAATCTGTCGTAAATGATGGTTTAGCAAAAGCATTTCCCGAAGTTAGATTTGAAGAAAGTCCACCCGAATTAGACCACGCAGGAGATATAGACTATCTTGGATATGTGACAGATGAAAAAGCATTTGGAATTCAAATTAAACCAGTAACAGCTCAAGCAAATTTTGGCAACTATTCCGTTTCTGAAAGAATGAAAGCAAGTTTTGAAAGTTTCAAAGATGACTTTGGTGGAAATGTGTTTATTGTTTTTAGTTTAAGTGGAGAAATTGCAAACAATCAAGTAATTGACCAAATAAAAGCAGAAATAGAACGATTGAAATAATTCACATAATACATAATTTAACAAAAAACGGCAAAAATCAACTTCTATTTAAAGTTTTTCATTAACTTGAATTTCATACTTTTGATTAAAGTTTCCAGATAAAATCTACAACTTTATCAATGTACTCAAACATTAATTCATTGTAATAACTTCAAATTAAACAAGGAGTTATATTAAAACAAAAATATGTTTATTTTTGCATAAAAACTTGAAACAAGTTAATATATGAAGTATATAACAAACTATATCATAACAGCATTATTATTAATTATTAATGGCACTACTTATAGTCAAAAGCAATTTCTAACAAACACCTCAAATAGCCAAACTCTATTTATTGAAAATAAAGGTCAGATATTAGACCAATATGCCGAACAAAACAATGATGTACTATACTTGCTGCCTGTTTCTCATGGTTTCAATATTCATTTGCGTAATAATTCTTTTTCTTACGAAACATATTCTAAAATAAATGCAACAGCAAAATCTAAGCAAACAGATTTAGACTCTGAAATTTATACTTTTCATAGAATTGACATGAAACTTAAAGGAGCTAATCAATCACCGAAAATTATAAAAACTCAAATTACTGACGAATATTTAAATTTTTATACTCATGCGAGTTCAGACCGCGGAATTAATAATGTCTGTCTTTTCAACAAAATAACCTATAAAGACATTTATCCTAACATTGATATTGAATTTATTGCACTTAATAACAACAGCAAGCCATTTAAATATAATTTCATTATCAAGCCCGGAGGAGATATTTCTCAAATTGTTTTTGAATATCAAGGTGCAAACAAAACAGAATTAATTAATAACGAAATTCATATTCATACTAATAACGGCATAATTACGGAACATATACCTTTTTCTTTTTTGCAAGACAATACTGAATTAAATGTAAAATATGTGTCAATAACTACAAACACTTTTGCATTTATTGTATCAGAATTTGATAAAAGTCAAGAACTTACTATTGACCCAATTCCTGAGCTAAACTGGAGTACATATTTTGGAGGCAAAGGAAACGATGGTGCTTTTGGTGTTAGCATAGATTCAAAAGGCAATGTATATGTTGTCGGAGAAACAAGTTCTGCAACATCAATTGCAACAAGTGGGGCTCACCAAAACATTATTGGAGGCAATTCGCAATGGGAAGGCTGGAAAGATGCATTTATAGTTAAATTCAATGGATACGGTAAAAGATTATGGGGAACATATTTTGGTGGCACTCACATTGATTATGCATCTGGTATTTGTATAGACAATCAGGACAATCTTTTTGTTGTAGGTACTACTCGCTCAACATCTGGGATAGCAAGCAATAACGGGCAACAAACTACTTTCAATGGCGACAATGATGCTTTTTTAGTTAAGTTTAATCAAAATGGCTCCAGAATTTGGGGAACTTATTTTGGTGGTTCAAATAGAGATATTGGAAACAGTGTAGCAATAGATAAAAATGGAAACATTTACATCGCAGGAGAAACACAGTCAACTTCTGATATTGCCACAAACAATTCATTCAAAACAAAATATTCGGGAAATAGAGATGCTTTTTTAGCAAAATATAATAATTTGGGGATATTGCTATGGTCAACTTATTTTGGAGATACCGGACTTGACAGAGCTTATGCTGTTACAACAGACAACTCTAATAATATTATCATAGCTGGAATAACGCAATCAATATATGACATTAGCACTGACTTTGTGTATCAAACCGAATTTGGAGGAGGATTAGGCGATGGTTTTCTAACAAAATTTGATATCGAAGGAAATCTTGTTTGGAGTACATATTATGGAGGAACTTTGGAAGATGAAATTAGAGATGCTAAAGCCGACAATAACGGAAATATTTACATTACGGGTTGGACAGAATCATCTAATAAGATAGCAACTCCCAATGGATACCAAAAAAACTATTCGGATACTATTGATGCTTTTATTGCCAAATTTGATGCAGATGGCAAAATATCTTGGGGAACATATTATGGCGGTAAAAAAAATGATTACGGCATTTCTTTATCCCTTGAACTTGGAGAATACTTATATGTAGTCGGACAAACTGCATCTCAAGAAAAAATAAGTAGCAAAGACTCATATCAAAACAAGCATGGTGGTGGTATTTGGGATGTGTTTGTAACTAAATTTTCAGTTGATGGTACGCATATTTGGGGGACATATTATGGCGGAAGCGAAAATGATTTCGGAAAAGCTATTTGTGCAGATAAGCATGGAAGTGTTTTTATTGCTGGTGAAACTAAATCTTTAAATGCAATAGCAACATACGGTACACATCAAACAAATCTAAATGGAAATAATCCCGAATATCCAGACGCATTTGTAGCTAAATTTTCAGGAACACCAACAAATTATTATTTTATCAATGCTAACATTTGCGAAGGTGAAACATATCAATTTGATTCGCTAATACTGACTAAAACTGGTGAATACTCCCAAACATATACTACTTCCGAAGGAACTGATTCAGTTGTAATATTAACACTTAATGTAAATCCTCTCCCAAATGTTAAATGCCCTAACGATTACACTCTTTGCATCGATTCCCAGCCAATTACTCTTAGCGGAGCAAGCCCAAGCGGAGGAACATATTCGGGCATGGGAGTTTCTGGCTCAACATTTAATCCACAAATTGCAAATATTGGAAAACATACTTTAAACTACGAATATACTGACAAAAACTCTTGCACAAACAATTGCTCTTTTGAAATATTCGTTGTAGATAATCCGATAACAGAATGTCCATTAGATAAAGAAATATGTATAGACGATACTCCATTCGTACTAACCGATGCAAGTCCTAAAGGTGGCACTTATAGTGGTGTAGGAATTTTGAACGGAGTTTTTGATCCAAAAGCAGCAGGAATAGGTACACACACTATTACATATATATATACTGTTGGTAGCAATTGTTCTTCCACTTGTACTTTTGAAATTACTGTAAACGCATTACCTACTGTGCAATGTCCTTTAGATATTGAAATTTGCATAAATTCCGAACAATTTTCATTAATTGAAGCAAATCCCCAAGGAGGCACATATTCAGGTAAAGGAGTTAGTTCAAATGTGTTTAACCCACAAATTGCAGGTGTTGGGGTTCACACAATTACATACACATATTCAGATAATAACAATTGTGTTTCAAGTTGCACTTTTACAATCACAGTACATAATTTACCGCAAATTAATTGTCCAAACACAAAAAATATCTGCATTAATTCAAATCCTTTCCAGCTTAGTGGTGCATCTCCAAGCGGAGGAATATATTATATTTCAGATACTCCAAAAACAATATTTAATCCAATTGAATCAGGAATTGGAAATCATCTTATTAATTACTCATATACTAATAAAAACGGATGTTCCAACACTTGTTCATTTGTAATAAATGTACATGACTTACCCGAATTAAAATGTCCTGACGATATATATGTATGCTTTGATTCTCCAATATTTCAGTTAGAAATTGCAAATCCAAGTGGTGGCTCATATTCGGGACAAGGGATTACAAATAACTTTTTCAATCCGTCTGCTGCAGGAGTCGGAACGCATCCAATAACTTATACATATACTGACGAACACAACTGTATATCTTTATGCCAATTCAATATTACAGTCAATCCAAAACCAGATATAAACTGTCCCCCATTTAAGCAAGTATGTGTAAATTATGAACCATTTGAACTATCAGGTGCAAACCCTAAAGGTGGAGTTTATAGCGGGAAAGGAGTAGTTGACAACACATTCATTCCACAAAAAGCCGGTATAGGAGCACATACTATAACATACCAATATACTGATAACAATTCTTGCAGTAATACTTGCACAACTACAATTATTGTTCACAACTTAACTCAAACTTCTTGTCCTACAACCAAACATGTTTATATTGATACGCCCCCACTCCAATTGCAGGGTGCTAGCCCAATAGGGGGAATATACTCAGGTAATGGAGTTATCAACTCAGATTTCTATCCTCAAGAAGCAGGTATCGGCAATCATATAATTACTTACACCCATACAAATCAAAATAATTGTACAAATACATGTGAGTTCACAATTCAAGTACATGAGCCGATAGAATTAAAATGTCCCGAAAATCTTAATATTTGCATAAATGCTCCTATTTTTCAATTGTCATTAGCTACTCCCGAAGGAGGCAATTATTCAGGAAATGGAGTTGCTGACAATCAGTTTATTGCCTCTATTGCTGGTGAAGGAACACATAAAATCACTTATACTCATGCAGATTTTGACAACTATTTGTTATACTGTGATTTTTACATAAGCGTTTATCCTCAAGCTATTATAAACTGCCCCGAAAACTTGGTTTTACCAATAAACAATGGAATTTACGAATTTCCTAACGGAATTGGAGGAACATATTCAGGGAATGGAATTCAAGATAATAAATTTAATCCAGAGATTGCCGGATTTGGATTACACACAATTACATATACCCACAATGACGCATATTGCTCAAATGAATGTCAATTTTCCATACTTGTTTTTAATCCCGAACTAATCAATTGCTATGAAAACATTGATATTTGCATAAACGATAAAGATTTTGAATTAAAACATGCAACACCTCTTGGAGGTATTTATTCGGGAAATGGCATTAACTATAACATATTTTCACCTCAAACAGCCGGAATAGGAACTCACACAATCACTTATACATATAATGATGAGAAAATAAATGGCGATTGTAGTTTTGATATCAATGTCTATGATATTTCAGAAATTAATTGTCCAGAAAATATAATTATATGCAAAGACAACCCTCCAATTACACTTGTGGAATTAACCAAAATTGATGGTATTTATAGTGGAAATGCTATATATAACAATGTATTTTATCCTTCTTTGACTAAACAAGATACTGTAACAGTTCAGCTAAGCACCAAAGATAATATATGTTCAAATTCGTGTCAATTTAATATTATAATTAATCCACTACCCGAACTAAAAATAAAAGAAACACCAAAAATTTGCTTCAATTCTGATATTTTTGAGATAAATGTAGTTTCTCCCGAAGGTGGTATTTATGACGGAAACGGAATTATTGAGAATAAATTTAACCCTAATATTGTCGGAATCGGAAGTCATAATTTAACATATTCATACACAGATGAAAATAATTGCACAAATTTTTGCAATTTTCAAATACAGGTTAATGCAAATACAGAAATAATATGCCCTCAAGATATGACTTTATGCTTCAATCAATCCCTAATTGAACTCAACCAAGGTTTTCCCATAGGTGGAATATATTCTGGCATCGGCGTAGAAAATAATTTTCTCAATCCACAAATTGCAGGAACTGGGAAACATTCAATTACTAATGAAAATGGATGTGAAGACAAATGTATGTTTGCCATAGATGTGCTTGACTTACTTCCAATCACTTGTACGTCTGACACTCAAGTCTGCATAAATGCACATCCTTTTATATTGACACACTTAGTTTCAGGAAATGTTGAATTTAGTGGAAAAGGAGTTATAAACAATACTTTTTATCCTAATAATGCAGGAGTTGGGAAACATGAAATTACGGCTACAAATATAGATATATGCTCAAATTCATGTACTTTTTATATTGTTGTCAATCCGCTACCTGAAATTACTTGTCCGAATATATTTCAGATGTGTGCTAATAGTGGCAGTATTGAATTAAATATCTCTGAACCTATCGGAGGTACTTATTTAGGAAACGGAATTACAAATAACATTTTTAATCCTTCCAATTCTCTTATCGGAACACATTCCATAAGCTATTATTATGTTGATTCTGTAACTACTTGTAGTAGTGAATGTTACTTTGACATTATTGTAAATTCAGTCGAAAATAATATCTGCCCTGATGATATTAATATTTGCAGCAATGATTTATCATTTGAATTACAAGGTGCCTATCCTGCAAATGGTATTTATATCGGAAATGGAGTTGAGAACAATTGGTTTTATCCAGAATTGGCAAACTTTGGCGACAATATAATCAAATATGTATTTTCAGATTTTATAACAAATTGTGCTGATACTTGCGTATTTATTATTAATGTTAGTCCG
Source organism: uncultured Bacteroidales bacterium (assembly GCA_964551645.1). Taxonomy (GTDB): domain Bacteria; phylum Bacteroidota; class Bacteroidia; order Bacteroidales; family DTU049; genus CAZKDV01. The sequence goes on from CAZKDV010000046.1 coordinate 6,567, forward strand.
ATTGAACAAGCAATTTGTCCCGATGAAATTCATTTATGTGAAAATGATTTGCCTTTCTTATTAACCGACGCATATCCTGAAGGTGGTATGTATAGCGGAGCAGGAATTATTGATGCAATTATTTATCCTTCAAATATTGGTGTTGGAACTTATCCTATAACTTATACATACACCGACAGTATTACCGCTTGTATTTCTCAATGCAAGTTTGAAGTAATTGTTCACCCCTCACCTATTATACACTTAGGAAATGACACTATTTTGTATGACAACCAAAGCATAATCTTAGATGCAGGAAACGACTTTATCAAATATATTTGGAACACAAACGACACAACGCAAACTATCACAATTAATGCAAACGACTACAAAACAGGATTATATGAGTTTTATGTTTCAGTTATGAACGAATTTGGCTGCATATCCAGCGACACAATAACTATTGAAATGATTATTAATTATGGCATTAGCACTAACGAAGCACAATCAATTACTATTTTCCCTAATCCTAATGATGGTAGAATTACCATAACTACCAATTGTCAAACAAATTTCAGATTGAAATTGCAAGATTTGAGAGGCAAGGTATTATATGATAAAACAAAAGAATGTGAACAATCAAACTACTTTGATTTTAGACATTTAGCCCCCGGTATGTACTTTGTTGAATTGCATTTTGATAATCATAAAATTGTCAGAAAAATTATTGTATCTGATTAGACTTTAAATCGGTTTCACAAATAAATCAACTTCTGCTTTGCCTATTGACTTATCTGACAAGATAATTAATCTTTCTACTACATTCCTCAATTCGCGAATATTTCCTGTCCATGGCATCTGTTTCAAAACTTCAATAGCATCGTCTTCAAACCTAACTATCGGTTTTCCTTGACTACTAGTTATTTCTTCAATAAAAAAATCAATCAACAAAGGAATATCATCAATTCGTTTTCTCAATGGTGGCACATCAATAACGATAACGCTAAGCCTATGGTACAAATCTTCTCTAAAATTACCTTTTGCAATTTCTTCAGCAAGATTTTTATTTGTAGCAGCTAGTACACGAACATCTACATTAATCTCCTTTTCCCCTCCTACTCTTGTAATTTTATTCTCTTGCAAAGCTCTCAATACTTTTGCTTGTGCCGATAAACTCATATCTCCTATTTCGTCTAAAAAAAGTGTACCTCCCGCTGCTTGCTCAAAATCTCCTTTTCTTTGTTTAATTGCAGAAGTAAATGAGCCTTTCTCGTGTCCAAAAAGCTGACTTTCTATTAATTCTGACGGAATTGCGGCACAATTAACTTCAACAAACAAACTCTTTGCCCGCAAGCTATTATTGTGTATAGCTCTTGCAACTAATTCTTTTCCAGTACCATTTTCTCCGCATATTAATACTCGGGCATCTGTCGGAGCAACCTTATCTATCAACTTTCTGACATGCTCTATAGGTTCAGAACTTCCAATCATTTCATACGAATTTTGTAGTTTTTGCTTTAAAACTTTGGTTTCATTATATAATTCGTTTCTGTCCACAGCATTTCTGACCGTTACTAATAACCTATTTAAATCAAAAGGTTTTGAAATATAATCAAAAGCACCTTTTTTTATAGATTCCACAGCAATATCAATAGTTCCATGCCCCGAAATCATAATAACAGGTGTTTCATATTTTTCCAATATTTTCTCCAATAACTCAATACCATCCATTTGTGGCATTTTTATATCGCACAGAATGACATTGTAAGACTTGTTTTGAAGTAATTCTAAAGCTACATTTCCGTTTTCGGCATCATCAACTTCAAATTTTTCATATTCTAAAATATCTCGCAATGAGTTTCTTATGCTCCTTTCGTCATCAATAACTAAAACTGAATACATGTATTTTTTTAAGCAAATTTACAAGTATTTTATTAATTGTAGTTATATGCTAATATTAAGCAAATATGTAATTGAAGATTTTTTAGTTGCCAAAATCATCAAAAGCAATATTTTCAGGCGGAACGCCCATAGAATCAAGCATTTTCATACATGCATCCATCATAGGACCAGGACCACACAAATAATATTCAATTTCTTCTGGTTCGGGATGGTTTTTTAAATAATTTTCTAAAATAACTTGATGAATAAAACCTTTATATCCTGTCCATTTATCTTCTTCTTTTGGTTCAGATAATGCTATGTTAAATTTAAAATTATCAAATTGATTTTCAATTTGAGTAAAGTCATCTACATAAAACAATTCTCTTTTTGAACGCCCACCATACCAAAATGTGGTTTTTCTATTTGTTTTTTTAGTATGAAACAAGTCGAAAATATGCGAACGCATTGGTGCCATACCTGCACCACCACCAATAAACATCATTTCTTTTTCCGTTGGCTTAATAAAAAATTCACCATAAGGACCTGAAATAATTATTTTATCGCCAGGTTTTTTTGAAAAAACATAAGATGAGCACACACCGGGATTAACTTTTTCAAAAGACTTTGTTTTATTATCCCATGGCGGTGTAGCAATTCTAATATTTAGCATAATTATATTTCCTTCAGCGGGATGACTAGCCATTGAGTATGCTCTGTATAATGGTTCATTGTTTTTCATTTTCAAATTCCACATTTTATATTTATCCCACTCGTCTCTAAACTCTTCTTCTACAAATATATCTTTACCATAGTTTATTTCGCACTCAGGCACATCAATTTGAATATATCCTCCCGAACGAAAATCAAGCCACTCATTATCAGGCAGCTTAACTACAAACTCTTTAATAAATGTAGCGACATTTCTATTGGACAACACTTCACATTCCCACTTTTTAATATGAAAAACTTCATCAGGAACTGTAATCTTCATATCTCCTCTGACCTTAACTTGACAACCTAAACGCCAATTCTGTTGTTGTTCTTTGCGAGTGAAATGTATTGTTTCTGTTGGCAATATATCTCCACCACCCTCTTCAACTTGAACTTTACACATGGCACAAGTGCCACCACCACCACAAGCTGAAGGCAAAAATATATCATTTGCTGATAAAGTTGACAATACTGTACTTCCAGGTTCAACTTCAATATCATTATCCTTATTGATTGTGATTTTAACTTTTCCTTGAGGAGTTAATTTTTTTCTTGCATACAGCAATATAGCAACAAGAATCAATGTAACAATTAAAAACACTACAATGCTTGCAATTATTACTGGAGCATCAATAGCTAATATGTATAAATTATTAATTGTAGTCATAGCATTAAAAACTTAGATTTTAATTCCCATAAAACTCATAAAGGCAATGCCCATCAGCCCTGTAATAATAAATGTAATTCCAACTCCTTTCAAAGGTGCAGGAATATTGGAATATTTTATTCTTTCACGAATTGCTGCAATTCCGACTATAGCAAGCCACCAACCAATGCCAGAACCGAGTGCAAACGATACAGTTTCTCCAACATTTGCATATTCTCTTTCTTGCATAAATAAAGAGCCTGCCAAAATAGCACAATTAACTGCAATTAGAGGTAAGAAAATTCCTAAGGCATTATATAGTGAAGGGCTAAATTTTTCTATAATCATTTCTAGTAATTGCACAATAGATGCAATTACGGCAATAAACATGATAAAACTTAAAAAACTTAAATCAATATTTGCAAAAGAATCATGTATCCATACTAAAGCACCTTTTTGAAGGAAATACTTGTTGAGCAAATAATTTACTGGAACAGTTACAACAAGCACAAAAGCAACAGCTATGCCTAAACCGCTAGAAGTTTTTACTGTTTTTGAAACTGCAATATAAGAACACATGCCTAAGAAATAGGCAAATATCATATTGTCAATGAAAATTGACTTAATAAAAATGTTAAAATATTCAATCATATCGGTACTTATATTTAATTTTTATCAATTAAATCCTTATTTCTACTTCTTTGTATCCAAATGATAGTTCCTACAAGAAATAGTGCCATTGGCGGAAGCAACATCATTCCATTATTGGCATATCCATTATTGTATGCAAAAGACGGAATAATAGGGTAGTCCCATATTGTGCCTGCTCCTAATAGTTCTCTCACAAATGCTACCATAACCAAAATAATCCCATAACCCAATCCGTTGCCAATTCCATCAAGAAATGACTGCCATGGTTTATTGCTCATAGCAAAAGCCTCAAGTCGTCCCATCAAAATACAATTGGTGATAATCAAACCAACAAATATTGATAATTGCTTGCTTATTTCAAACAGATAAGCTTTTAAAATTTGATCAACAATAATTACCATAAAGGCAATTATTACTAATTGAGCAATGATTCTAATTCTTGGCGGGATTATTTTCCGCATTAAAGATATGATTACATTTGATGCTGCAAGCACAAATAAAACAGATAGCGACATAACCACAGCTGGTTGCAACTTAACAGTAACAGCCAAAGCCGAACAAATTCCTAAAATTTGAATTGTTATAGGATTGTTTTTATTTAAAGGTTCAGTAAGCAATCTAATATTTCGTACTGAAAATAATGGCTCCTTCTTTTTTTCTTTATTTTCCATTGTTTCTTAATTTTTCGAAATAAGGTAAATAATAATGTAATATGTTTTTAAGCATTTCAGATGTACCGTCTGAAGTAATTGTACCACCAGAAATAGCATCTACTCCGTGAATTTCGGGTATGTCTTTATTATTGGCAATTCCACCCTTTGCTAATTTAATTGAAACAAATTCGTTTTTTGAATTAAAAATCTGTTTATCAATAAACTTTTTTTGATAATCCTCATTTGATATTTCTGCACCTAAACCAGGCGTTTCACCTTTATGTCCAAGAGAAATACCAGCCACGGTATTCAAATCTTCTTTCAATGCAATTGTTCCCCATATAGGTCCCCACAATCCACGACCCAACATCGGAATTGCGTAAACTAGTTTTTCATCTTTTTTAATAATAAATAGTGGTAATAGCCCATCTCCTGTATTCTCAATGCTTTCTAATTGTTCTTTAAGATTAATATCAAAAGCTCTTACTTCTCCAAAATTAAACTCTCCATTTTCATACGATGCTACTTCTTCGCCTTTAACATTAATTGCAAGTTCTTTTACAACATACTGAGAATAAGCATTTGGAACATCTTTTGTTTTAGGAAAAATTTGTGCCGAACTAAGTATTCCTTTCATATTTTCAACATCTAAATTTGCTTGCTGAAGTGGCTGAAGCATTGTTGAAGCTAATGACAAAAATAAAGCAACAATAAATACCATTACCGATGCAAAAATGAAAATATATCTGTTACTAAACATAACTTACTGTTTTTTTTAATTAACTAAACTGTGTGATTTCAATTTGCTTGCTTTTTTTATTCGAGAAGATATATGAGCTTCAATAACATAATGATCTATTAGTGGAGACATTACATTCATAAATAATATAGCTAACATCATTCCTTCGGGATAAGCCGGATTTACAACCCGTATCAATACAGCAAAAACTCCAATTAAAAAGCCATAAATATATTTACCTTTAGCAGTTTGAGCAGCACTAACCGGATCAGTAGCCATATATACAGCTCCAAATGCAAAACCTCCCATAATTAAATGATAATAAGCAGGAAGATTCATAAAATCATTTAAACCAGCCATGTTAAAAATCCAACCCATAAAAAGTCCGCCCGCCACTACAGAGAACATTATTCGCAAGCTACCAATACCAGTAAAAATCAAAATAACGGCTCCTATCAGTATAGCCAAAGTTGAAGTTTCTCCAATAGAACCTGGAATAAATCCTAAAAACATATCCATTACTGAAGGTAAATTTGAAGTTTCACTTGCTGCTGATAAAGCCAAAGGTGTGGCACCCGAAACAGCATCGGACTTATCAACTATCCATACACTATCTCCTGACATGCGCTGTGGATATGCAAAAAACAAAAATGCACGAGTTAATAAAGCCGGATTCATAATGTTCATCCCTGTTCCTCCAAAAACTTCTTTGCCAAATATTACTGCAAAAATTGTAGCAACAGCAACCATCCAAAGTGGAATATCAGGAGGAAGAACCAAAGGAATAAGCATACCGCTAACTAAAAAACCTTCATTGATTGAGTGTCCTCTAAGTTGTGCAAATGTAAATTCAATAGCAAGACCAGAAACATAAGAAACAATAATAATTGGCAGAACCTTCAAAAATCCAAACCAAAATATTGTAAAAAAACCAATTGACGGAATAAGTTCACTCCATGTCATTCCTAAATTTTCAGTTTGAGCCAAATAATGTTGAACTCCAACATTAAATATCCCAAACAAAAGAGCTGGCATCAAAGCAACTAAAACCATAGACATTGTTCGTTTTAAATCAATGCTATCTCTAATATGAGCCCCTTGCTTAGTTGTATGGTTAGGTACAAATAAAAAGGTTTCAAAACCGTCAAAAACGCTATTAAAAAAGTGAAATTTACCACCTTTCTGAAAATTAGGTTTTAAAACATCTAAAAGTTTTCTTAATGGCTTCATTTGTAAATATTAATAAATAGAAATATTAGCTTAATTCTTTCAACATAAAATCAATACCCTCTTTTACTATATGTTGAGAGTTTATTTTTGATGTACATATAAATTCGCATAGAGCAAAATCCTCTTCTACTACTTCATAAATACCGAGTCGTTCCATTTTATCTATATCTCTTGTTATAATTGCTTTCAAGAGTTGAACTGGCATTATATGCATTGGAAAAACTTTTTCATATTCTCCTGTCATAACAAAAGCTCTTTCCTCTCCATGTTTGTTTGTATCTAAGCTATAATGTTTTTTAGGACATAACCATGAGAAAAAAGTTCTTGAAACGCTAAACTTTTTAAATCCGGGCATAGCCCAACCCAAAAACTCATAATAATCTCCTTCGGGAATAGCAGTTAGCATAGTGTCATACATTCTCAAAAAGCCATACTTCCCGATGTTTTTACCAGTTAATACATTTCCTGATATAATACGGGCATTTTCTTGTTTTAAGTTATTTTTTATGAGGTCAGCAACGCATGCTCCTGCAATAGTTTCAATATATGAAGGTTTGATTAGTTCCGAACCTGTATTGGCAATTATTCGCTTCAAATTTAATTTTCCTTCGACAAAAAGATAAGCGATATTAACAACATCTTGTGGATACAGATACCAAACTACATCATCTTTTGTAAGTGGACAAATATGATGAATCTGAACTCCTATATTTCCTGAAGGATGCGGACCTGTAAACTGATTTATTTGTACACCTGATATATGCAAAAATAATTCAGGAATTGAAAAATCAGGATTAACATTTAGATGTATAAGTCCAGAAGTTAATTTTTTCAACACATTAATACCTTTTTGAAACATTTCAGCCGAATGATGCTTCATCACAAAATTAGTGTCAGGAGCAAGTGGTGCAGTATCAAAACCAGAAATAAAGATGGCATCTGGAACATCTTGCGGATTAGCAATAACACCATAAGGGCGTTGTCTGATAAGCGGCCATAATCCTGATAATAGTAACTTGTCAACTATCATTTGTCTATCAAGATTTTTATCCTCAATTGCTCCAAAATCTATAGATTCATGCTTTTTATCCGACTCAATCACAATTTGCTCAAGTCTTCGTTTTTCGCCCCTAACAATAGTTTTGACAAAACCACTCACTGGTGAAGTAAGCAATAAGTTCTCATTATTTTTGTCTTGAATTACGGGACTACCAATTTTCACATAATCACCTTCTTGAACAAGTAATCGTGGCAATAAAACACGAAAATCAGAAGGTTGAACTGCATATAGATTAGGTTCGTATGTTGATATAACTTGTTCAGCCTTGCCATGCAACTTAATATCTAAACCTTTATTTATCTTTATAATTTTACCCATAAATTGCAACTTCTATTGAGTTATTAATTTTCTGCAAAATTAAATACATTTAAGCATATAATCAAATATTTTCCCAATTATGTATTCAAATATATAATTACTAATATCCAAATATATTTTTGAGTTTTAAAACCTTAACTTTTCCGTACTTTTTTAATTGTTTTGGAGTTAGGTCTTTCTTGTTTCCCAAAACCAAAATAATTGAGTTTTTACCTTTTATATTTTCTTCTTGAAAGCGTTTAAGGTCTTCAAACTTATAATTTTGTACTTGTTCAAAAATACTTTTTCTAATATCTTCTTTCAATCCAAGATCTTTTGCGCTTTCATAAGTAAACAAAATATTTTTACCTGTTATTCTTTCTGTTCTAACATTCTGAACAACTGCTTCTTTTGCTATTTCAAATGCTTGTGTTGATTCAGGAAAATGATTTGTCAAGTCATTAAATCCAATGATTGCTTCATCAACTTTATCATATTGCGTTGCAATGTATGAAATATTATAGTAACTTCTATCTTTTTTTGCAGGTTCTTGATATATCGAGCCGGCAGCATAGGCTAATCCTCTTGCTTCTCTCATCTCTTGAAAAACAATTGAATTCATATTCATTCCAAAATATTCATTATATAATCTAATAACTGGAGTCATGCTTTTTTGGTAAACTGCATCTCCTTTTGAAATAAGCAATATCATAGATTGTGGTGTATCAAAATCAACATAATATACTTTATTTTTACTAGTTGATTGTTCAACAAATTCAATTTTAGGTGGATAATCCTTAAATTGTGTCGGAATGTTATGATAGGTTTCTAATATGTTTTTCAGTTCCGTACTTTCAGTACTTCCATAAAACATCACTCTATGCTGATATGATGCTAAGGATTTAATAATATCAACCATTTGAATTGAAGTTAATTTTTTCAATTGCTTTTCAGTAAGTTTATAAGTTGAAGGATTATTTTTGCCGTAAATACCATAAATTACCAAATTTGAAAAAATATGTTGTGCATTTTTCTTTGCATCTATTCGTTTTTTCAAAATATCATTAATATAATTAGTCCATGCTTCTTCTTCTGGTATAGCATCGGCTAGCAAATGTTCAAATAGCTTTATTCCTGCCTCTAAATTTGAACTTAAACCTGAAAGACTGACATATACTTGTTCTAAAGATCCGTGAACTTTAAATGAGCAACCAATTTTGTAAAACTCTTGTTTCAATTCTTGAGGCGAATACTTTGAAGTTCCTAAATATTCTAAATATTCTAAAGCAAGTTGGAGTTGTTTATTATTTTGAGTTCCCATATCAAATACATAATATAATTGAAATGTTTCATTATTAGTATTTTGCACATAATATACGGGTACACCATTAACAGAAAAACGAGAAATATCTTCATCAAAATTTAAAAATACTGGTTCAATCTCATCATTTTGCATAGCTTTAATTTTTCCAAGAAATTCAGACTCCTCGTCTCTATTTATATTTATTGGAGTTATTTTATTTTTTGCTATTTTTTGAATACTTTTATCTTTTCCAGTGCGTTTATACACCATTACATAATTATCTGTAAAATATTTTTGAGCAAAACTCACGATTTCTTCTTTTGAAATTCTGGACATTCTATCAATTCTTGAAGTATATACTTCCCATGGAACACCTGTAACAAAAGCATCAACAAATGAGCTAACTCTGGAACTATTATCTTCGTACATTCTGATTTCTTGCAATCTTAAATCATTGATAATTGCCTCTAAAAGCCATTCTTCAAACTCTCCTTTTTTAATTTTATCAAGTTGTTGTAATAATAAATCTTTAACATCATCAAGTGTTTGTTCAGCTTTAGGCTTGCCTGCTAATAGCAATACCGAATAATCTTCTAATGTCATATTATATGAATATGCTTCAAGAACTTTTTGCTTGTGCATTAAATCTAAATCTATTAGTCCGGCTGTGCCATTATTTAATATTTTGCTGATAATAGTCAAGATTAAAGCATCATAGGACAATGCTCCGTTAAATCTGAATGCAATAGAAACAGACTCGGCATCAGGTCCTAATACTTCTTTAATAATAGGTTTATTGATCGGCTGTGTCGGAACAAATGAAAACTTAGGCACTTCTTTGGTTTCAAAATGTCCAAAATATTTTTCAAGTACTTGAATTGCTTCTTCGGGATCAAAATCTCCTGACAAACAAATAGCCATATTATTAGGTACATAATAATCATTAAAAAAGCGATTTATATTTGTCATTGATGGATTTTTCAAATGCTCTTGTGTCCCAATAGTTGTTTGGGTTCCGTACGGATGATTAGGAAATAGACCTTCAAGCAATGCAGTAAAAACTTTACTGTTGTCATTGGTCATAGTCATATTTTTTTCTTCATAAATTGTTTCTAGTTCTGTATGAAAAAGCCTCAACACAGGTTTTGTAAATCTATCTGCTTGTATCATTGCCCAACTCTCAAGTTGGTTTAGCGGAATATCTTCTATATAAACAGTTTGCTCTAATGAAGTATAGGCATTTGTTCCGCTACTCCCTATTAGTTGCATTAATTTATCATATTCATTTGGAATAGCATATTTTGAGGCAATAAATGAAACACTATCAATCATAGCATACAATTGGCGTCTTTCTTTCTCGTCTTTTAAAGTTCTGTAAACTTCAAATAAACTATCAATTTTGGCAATATACTCAGATTCTTCAGCATAATTCATAGTTCCAAAATTGGGAGTTCCTTTAAACATCATGTGTTCAAAATAATGAGCAAGTCCGGTAGTTTCAGCCGGATCGTGTTTACTGCCTGCACGCACAGCAATAGCTGTTGAAATTCTGGGTTGATCTTTGTAAACAGTCATATAAAGTTTCAATCCATTCGGAAATGTATGTATGACAGCATTAAGAGGATCTGTTGATTTTTGCCTATTAGCACGAATTAATGCCTCTTGTGCATGTCCATATTGAATTGTTCGTGCTTTCTCTTTATCTACTCGTAGTTGTTGAGAAAATAGTTGATTAGGAAAATAAATTATTGCAATCAACAATAAAGTAAAAAGTGTTTTTTTCATTTTATTAGTTTTTAATCATTCTTGTTATTCGGGGCGTAATTGTAAATCTTTAACAAACTTCAACAAAATGGGATCTGAAGTTATTATTTCTTTAATTTGGTCTGAGCGACTTATAATTTTTGAACTATCTTCTGTTCTTTCTACAATAGGTTCAAAAATGAGATTTTTATTCTGGAGAGCCTTTCTCAAATATGTTTGAATATCTGCTTTTTTAATTTCTTCATAACTCAAATTGCTATTTACTGCAATAGAATATTGAGTATCATTAATTTGTTCAATTTTCAAAAAATCAATTATATTTTTTAAGTGTGGATTATTACTATGATTTTGCAAGAAAGTTTGAATTTCTGCAATTAATATTTCTTTTGTAAACTCCTTATTGTCAACAACTTGATTACTATTATCAATTGATGTTTTTTTCATCAAATCTTTTACACTAAGATTTGAAATTGAAGTTGTTGTAGCAATTGACTGCTCAAGCTCTTCGGCTACTTCAGTTATTGCTTTTTTGCCTTTATTATCAGTTACTTCATACGATTTGACGCTTTCATAAGATTTACTACTCTCAGGTGTTTTTGAAATTTCTTGATTTTGAACAGGTTTAGTAATTTCATCGTTCTGAGCTGGTTTTGCAATATGCTGATTTTTTGCGGGTTCTTGTGTTGTATCAGCTACTTTCACTTGTTTTATTTCTGAATTAGCAAACTGCATAGCTTTAAGAAATGCAAGTTCGACATGAAATC
>CAZKDV010000047.1:0-18189 GCA_964551645.1 uncultured Bacteroidales bacterium
AAGTTAATATAGAACCCAGAATCGGCATAAATTGGCAGCTTACAGAAAAACACAGGTTCAGTTTTGCTTACGGCAAACATAGTAAAATAGAGCCTTTGAGAATTTATCTCATGGAAATAAAGACTGATTCCGGTTTTGAAATATTAAATAAGAATCTGAATCTTACCAAAGCACATCATTTTATATTGGGATATGATTGGAAAATATCACAGGATTTACATTTAAGAATCGAACCATATTATCAGAAATTATTTGATATTCCTGTAATTCAGGATAGTTCTTTCTCAATGATAAATTATGATAACGAAATGTATTTTTCATCTCAACTGATAAGCAAAGGAACAGGTACAAATGTCGGTATTGATATTACTTTGGAACGTTTTATGAAAAATGGTTATTACTATATGTTGACAACATCGCTATTTGATTCAAAATATGCAGGTGGTGACGGAGTTGAAAGAAACACAAAATACAATCAAAATATTGTACTTAACATCCTGGGTGGTAAAGAATGGCAAACTAAAAAGAATAATACATTTAGTTTAAATGGAAAATTTACAATATTGGGCGGAAGAAGATATGCACCTGTTGATGTTGAAAAATCAATTAGCAGCCAATTTGTTGTTTATGACAATTCAAGGGTTTTCGAAGTACAAGCACCTACAAACTATTATGTTGATATTTCAATGAACTATACTATTAATAAATCAAAATGGTCTCATTCCATTATTCTTCAAATCAAAAATTTGCTTTTGCAAAAAGAGTTTTTAGGTCACGCATATAATTTCAGGACAAATTCTATTGAACCCTATGAGCTAACAATTATGTTTCCGTATATTAGCTACAAGATTTTTTTCTAAAGAATGAACTAAAACAAAGCCGTCATACAACAACTTATCTGGTATATTTAATTGATAGTGTTAATCTAGTGCTTTTAATCATCAATCTACACAAAATATGTAACCGTTATGCTATCCTCCTTATATTAAAGACATTGATAAATAAAACTAATGACAAAAATTGAGCAACTGTGGACCAAACATTTTTCTGAATATAACTAATTGATAATCAATATGTGTTTTTGTCATTAATCAGAACTCAAAATAAATTACTAAATTTGAACTTTAAAAGAGAACTTTCCTTAAAGCACAAATGACTGATTATAACCCAATTAATACAATATCACCAAAACAAACAAAAGATATTAAACTTATAAAATAATAATTATGATACATTATAGCAATTTAAAAAGCATAGTGATTAACATGCTTTTATTTTTATCCACAGTTAGTATTTTTGGACAAAACAACAATTTATCAAAAGAACAAATGATTCTGGATATTGATACTCTATTTTCCAGCATAGAAAAAGTTCATCCCAATATATATTCCGTTTACTCCAAACAGCAACTCGAAACAGACATTGAAAAGACAAAACTCCAACTTGCTGCAAATGGAGATATTTTTTATTTTTACAAACAAATTGCACCATTAGTTGCTAAGCTCGGTGACGGACACACAGGTATATATTTTCCATTTCATTATTTGGCAGAAAAAGCTGATATTTTACTTTTCCCTTTTTCCATAAAAATAGACTATTCCGATAGACAAATTCTTGTACAAAGTGATTATACTATAACACAAAATACCATTCCAAACAATGCTAAAATAACAAGTATAAATAATAGAAAATCAAGTGATATAGTGCAACAAATGACAAATTATATAAGCGGAGAAAAAGACTTTTTTAAATTTGAGTTTTTACAGTATATTTTCACTCCTCTTTTATATACCTTATATGGAGATAGCATTTTTGATATTGACTACATATACAGTGAAAATAAACATTCAGTAAAAGTAAAAGGAATTTCATATCAAGACAGATACGAAGACTCACAAGAAAATATAATTTCCTTTGAACCGTACATATTTAACACATTGCCCGATAAAAATATTGGCATTATTGAAATCAACCAATTTGATGATATAGATAGATTTAAAATATTTTTAGATTCTACTTTTCAACTTTTGAAAGATGAAAATATTGAGAATTTAATTATAGATATTCGGAAAAATAGCGGAGGCGATTCAAGATTAGGCGATGAGTTATTCCAATACATATCAAGTGTCCCATTTTCTCAATTCGGAAAAAGCGTTCACAAATACTCAGATATTTTAAAAGAATTTTACAAAGTATATGAAAATCAAGAAATTTCAGAACCAAATGGAATTATTGAATATGATTATAGTTCTGAATTAGAAGAACTTAAGGAAAACAATTTGCGATACAAAGGTGATGTATATTTGCTAATTAGCCATTTTACTTTTTCTTCAGCCGCTAGTTTTTCATGGGCATTTAAACATTTTAATATGGGAACTGTAATTGGCAAAGAAACAGGCGGATTAGCAGTATGTTATGGTGATGTAATTACTCCGACACTACCTAATTCTGGACTATATTATAGTATTTCTTGGAAAAAATTTTACTTTTATGGTGCAACTGATGAAAATATTCACGGCACGCTTCCTGATTACGATATTGACTCCGAAAAAGCTTTGGATTTTGCAATAGAACTAATAAGTCAACAAAAGAAAACAGATTGATGTTTCATAATTTGTAATAAATATATTAGATATAAACGACTCAATAGGTGTTGTGTTATCATTTTTGCGATTATTCAGTATTGATAATATTGCAATAACTCGTTGTGCATTTAAATCAAATCTACTTTTTATTTTATCAACCAATAAACGATTTTGTAAAGTTCTTAATCCTAGAATAGTCGCATAGCGCGTAGCAAATAGTGTTTACCTCTCAATGTTACTTCGTGATCAATATGTTTTCTACTTTTTCTAAAAATGTAAGCTTGTTTCTTATAATTCATTTGGTTTTTTTCATTGGGGGCTTGAGTTTTATATTTGCTGATTCAAATCAATTTAATTGGTAATTTATTGATAAATAGTCCATATATTACTCAGTTAAATTCATTGCAATAAGTTTCAAATTACTCAATTTGAGCTTTATATCTTGGATAAAATCAAAAGAAATTTCAAAATTTTATATTTTTCACAAAATAATTTCGTAGTTTTGAATAAAGTTGTTCATAATACTTATTTAATTGACAATCAAGCAAGTACACGAATTATTTCATAAAGTTGAACAAATTTTTTATTTGTTTTTTAAATGAATAAAGGGTGATATAGGATTAATTAACAATTCTAAGTAGCATAATGTCAAATGTAAGTAAAATTCAACTATTAATGATTAAATTATGGGTGTATTAGTCTAAAAAAACTATAATTTTTCTATGCAAATCTACGATAAAATGATTTTAAAAAATCCGATTAAAATTATAACGGCATTTGACAATTCTTCTTTTATATCCGCATTTAGACTTATTGAAATGTTTTGTAAAACTCATTATTTAATTGGATATGTGCGATACGAAGCCAAAGATATTTTTTTAGGACAGGAAGTAAACTCCTTACTGCCACTTTTATATTTTGAGGTCTTTGAAAACTTTGAGCAATACATCCCAAAACATACAGATATAGTTTACTTAAACCCTAAACCTAAGATAACATTTGAGCATTACCGTGCGGCTATTGAACGAATTAAGCACGAAATTGCTTATGGCAATACCTACGAGGTCAATTATACATTTGACTTTGACATAGATTTTCAAGGCGAATACTTAAACTTGTATGAATATTTACTAAGCCTGCAACCTACACCCTATAATGCATTTATACAAAATAAATATGAGACCATTTTGTCCTTTTCTCCGGAATTATTTTTTGAAATTCAAGGCAAACATATTCTGACAAAACCCATGAAAGGCACCGTGAAACGAAATGTTAGCAATGACGAAAAACTAATCCAATTTCTCAAAACAGATGTTAAAAATCTATCGGAAAATGTAATGATTGTAGATTTGCTGCGAAATGACCTTGGTCGAATTTCAAAAACAGGTTCTGTTGAAGTCACAAAACTCTTTGAAGTTGAAACTCACCCTACTTTTCATGCAATGACTTCGACAATCGAAGCCGATTTACTTGATAATATAGGACTTTGGGATATTTTTAAGTCCATCTTCCCTTGTGGTTCAGTAACAGGAGCCCCAAAAATTAGCACAATGCGTATAATTAATGAAGTAGAATGTGGAAACAGAGGAGTTTACTGTGGTGCAATCGGATTTTTAAGTCCTGAGAAAATTACATTCAGCGTACCCATACGGATACTACAAACTAAATCGGAAGGCGGCTTGAGATACCGTGTCGGAGGTGCGATTGTATGGGATTCCTCCGTTGAAGAAGAATGGCTTGAAGCCTTTACTAAAACTAGGTTTCTTAATAGCGATTTTAAAATAATCGAAACTTTCAAATCAGATTCACCTCTTTTCGATAAACACATAGCACGCATGAAAAATACAGCGAATCATTTCGGATTCCCTTTTGACATGAATAAAATCCCGACAATACCAGTAAGTGGTATTGTGCGTATATTACTAGATAAAATAGGGCACTTTGAGATAGAAAATAAAACATTGCAACCCTGTCTGTCTAACAAAGTACGCATTGCAGCTCAAACAGTAAATAGTAGTGATGATTTTTTACAGCATAAAACTACATATCGTCCTTATTTTAACGTAGATTATGTAAATTTATATGATGAACTGTTTTTTAATGAAAAAGGTGAATTAACCCAAGGGTCTCGTACCAATATAATGTTACAACTTAATGGGAAATTTTATACACCTCCAGTCAAATGTGGTTTATTAAATGGAATTCTACGGCAAAATCTTTTGGATGAAAGAAAATGTACCGAAAAAATCCTTTATAAACAAGATTTGCTTACAGCTTCAGCTATCTATTGTATCAATTCCCTACGAGGCATAAAAAAAGTACAATTAGGATGATTTTAATTGATAATTACGATTCTTTCACCTACAATATTGTTCAATATCTGCAAATACTGGGAGTAAATCCGTATATTTTTGAGAATGATAAGGTTACAGTTAAACATCTGCAAACGCTTGATTTTAATAAGATTATAATTTCTCCAGGTGCAGGAAATCCTGATAATGCAGGTATTTCGTTAAGTGTCATAGCAGAATTTTATAAAACAAAAAAAATTCTTGGAATTTGTTTGGGACATCAATGTATAGCACAGTTTTTTGGAGCAAAAGTTATAAAAGCCGAGCCTACACATGGAAAAATTTCACAAATTTATTTTGATAAACGCTGTGAGCTTTTTTTAGGAATACCTCAGGAATTTGAAGCATGCCGTTATCATTCACTTGTTGTTGAAAATATCAATGGAGATTTGGTTTCCGTAGCATGGACAAAAGACGGTACAAATATGGCTCTTATGCATACAAAGTATCCGATTTATGGAACCCAATTTCACCCCGAAGCCATTTTAACTCAATATGGCAAAAGGCTGATTAAGAATTTTTTGGAGATACCAATGAAAAATAATGTAAGTAATAGCAAGATATGTTATAAAAAATAAAGAACTATCGAAAATCAATTCATACAGATTTTCTTAGTCCAAAACTACTAATATCTAAAACTTGCATACTGTCAATGTTTAAACAAATTCGGATAACTTCTTGAAAAACTCGGTAAATATTTATATGTATTGCTCTAACATTATTTTCTACACCTACGGTATTTGTTGCATATTCACTTTGCAAGCTGTATATACAATAAACTGCAAATTTTTCGCATTCCACTCGAAATTTGTCTTCGTAATTTACCCAATATCGTACTTATAGTATCAATAAAGCAATTAGAAGTAATAAAATAGTTTATGAAAATACAATTTTCACAGTTCAAATTATTTTTTTTAAAATTAACAAAAATTTCTTATCTTTGAAAGCGTTTTTTATGATATGCAAACACTAATTTTTAGATATACTTTATGAGCAAAATTATTCTCTGGATAGATGATGAAATTGATTTACTTAAACCACATATTATCTTTTTAGAACAGAAAGGATACAAGCTACACACTAGCACTAACGGACAAGATGGATTTGACTTTTTAAAAAATCATGTTGTTGATATTGTTTTTCTTGATGAAAACATGCCCGGTATTCCCGGACTTGAAGTTCTGCTGCAAATTAAAGAGCTTCGCCCAGCACTTCCCGTGATTATGATTACAAAAAATGAAGAAGAATCTATTATGGAAGAAGCAATCGGCTCGAAAATTGACGATTATTTAATAAAGCCTGTTAATCCAAATCAAATTTTACTTTGTTTAAAGAAAAATCTTGAAGATAAAAAACTCAAAGATATTTCAATAACACATCAGTACCAAAAAGAATTTCGGAATATAAGCACAGAGATATCAACTGTACAAAATTTTGATGAGTGGAAAGAATTGTACAAAAAAATGGTTCATTGGGAGCTTAATTTACAAAACACTAATGACGAGAGTCTTAGTCAGATTTTGCAAATGCAAAAAGAAGAAGCCAACAATGTTTTTTCAAAATATTACACTTCAAATTATATTAATTGGTTGAAACCAACTAATGATAAAAAACCAATTTTTTCTCATACCCTTTTGCGTAATAAAGTTTTTCCGATTGTTGATAATGAAGAAACAACTTTCTTAATTCTCATTGATAACCTACGATATGACCAATGGAAAACCTTACAACCAATTTTTGAAGAATACTTCTATATAGAAAATGAAGATTTATTTTATTCTATTATTCCTTCAGTTACACAATTTTCAAGAAATGCCATTTTCGCAGGAATGTTACCCTCTGAAATACAAAAAAAATATCCTAATTATTGGGTCGAAGAAGATGACGAAGAATCAAAAAACTTCTATGAAAAAGAACTATTAGACGAGCATTTAAAACGACTTGGAAAGCAGTATAAACACTCGTTTAACAAAATATTGTATCTACAAGCAGGCAAAAAATTAGCAGAACAAATATCTAATCTATACTCAAACAAACTCAATGTTATTATTTACAATTTTGTAGATATGATTTCTCACGCGAAAACTGAAATGGATATCATTAAAGAATTAGCAGACGATGAATCAGCATACCGTTCATTGACACTTTCATGGTTCAAACACTCACCTTTGCATGATATCATTCGTTCGTTATCAGAAAAAAAGGCAAAAGTTATTTTAACTACTGACCACGGTTCTGTAATTATGAAAAATCCGATAAAAATTATCGGAGATAGAGAAACTAATGCAAACATAAGATTTAAGTTTGGCAAAAATCTTAACTATCAATCAAAAGAAATTTTTGAAATTAATAACCCTTCTGATGCTTATTTACCTCGTCCAAATGTAAGTACATCGTATGTTTTCTGTAAAAACTATGATTATTTAGTTTATCCAAATAATTACAATCACTTTGTAAAATATTATAATAACACATTTCAACATGGAGGTATTTCACTTGAAGAAATTCTTTCACCAATTATTGTTTTTAAATCAAAATAAATATATGTTGCATACAGCACTAGAAATACATTCTTTAGAAGTAATTGACGATATAGCAAAAAAATTTATTGATACTTATCCTGATACTAGGATTTTTGCATTTTATGGAGAAATGGGAGTTGGTAAAACTACTTTTATTAAAGCATTATGTAAAATTCTGGGGGCTGACATTGGCACTAAAAGTCCAACTTTTTCCATTGTAAATGCTTACCCTACACCCGAAGGAGAAATATATCATTTTGACTGTTACCGAATAGAAAACATATCCGAGTTTATTGACATTGGTTATGAGGAATATTTTAATAGTGGTTCATATTGCTTTATTGAATGGGCTGAAAAAATTCAACCGCTATTGACTGATGATACTGTAAGAGTGCAAATGAATATTAATATGCACAATAACTCAAGAATTATTCAAATTAATTAGTATCACTTATGAAATCTCCAACTGTTTATTTAAGCCATTTAATGCCTCAAGAAGAACAATTGAAAATTAAAACTAACAAGGCTATTTTAACAATAGGAGTTCCAAAAGAACATACTTATCAAGAAAACAGAGTGGCATTATGTCCTGAAAGTATAGAATTATTAGTAGCACAAGAACATCAAGTATTTGTTGAGAGAGGTGCAGGACAGGCTGCAGGCTTCAGCGATAATGATTTTTCAGAAGCTGGTGCTGAAATAGTAGATGATAAAACAAGGGTTTTTCAATCTCAAATAATTGTAAAAGTAGCCCCTCCTACTCTTGACGAAATTAAGATGATGGCAAATAATAGAGTGCTTATTTCGGCTTTACATTCAACTTGTCAAAATGCAGAATATTTCAAACTGATGGTTCAGAAAAAGATTACTGCTTTATCGTTTGAATTAATCAAAGATCACAGAGGAATGTTTCCAATTCTTTGTTCGATGAGTGAAATAACTGGTTATACTGTAGTTCAAATAGCGGCAGAATATCTTAGTAAACCTGATTTAGGAAGGGGTGCCATTCTTGGAAGCATTTCTGGCATTACCCCATCAGAAGTAGTAATAATTGGTGCAGGAACAATTGGAGAGTATGCAGCAAGAGCTGCTTTAGGACATGGTGCAATAGTTAAAGTTTTTGATAATAAACTATACAAACTTCGTTCTTTACAATCTAAATTAGGAGAACGAATATTTACTTCCATCATCCACCCCAAAGTTCTTCAAAAAGCAATAAAATCAGCTGATGTCGTTATTGGTGCTATACATAGCGAGTTCGGCAAAAGTCAAGTAATTGTTACAGAAGATATGGTGAAAAGTATGAAGAAAGGCACAATAATTATTGACGCTTCTATTGATCAAGGCGGATGTATAGAAACATCTAAACCTACAAGCCATACAGAACCAATATTTCAGTTTAGTGGAGTTAATCACTATTGTGTTCCAAACATACCATCACGAGTACCACGAACAGCTTCTTATGCGTTAAGCAATTTCTTAACTCCTTTTTTATTAGATTTGTCTGAAAATGCAGGAATTGAAAAACTATTAGTTAATAAACCCGGATATAGGCATGGAACATACATATTACACGGTATTTTAACTAACAAACACATTGGTGAAAGGTTTGGTCTTTCGCATCAAGATATTGAATTGTTAATTATGGCACTTAGAGCTTAAAGAACTCTAATTAAGCATAGGATCGTATGGCAAACTTGCCCAAAACTTATAATCATCTCCAAGTTTTGATACTGTATATTCCCACAAAAAAGCTGAAGGAACTTTAAAAAAATCAATATTATCAGGCTCCAAAACAGCCCAATTATTTTCATCTAACTCATCTTCAAGTTGCCCAGCTTGCCAACCAGCATAACCTAAAAAAAAGCGAATATTTTGGTCGTTAAGTATTTTAAGCTCCGATAATTTATTAACAGTTTCAATATTGCCGCCCCAATATAATCCTTCAACTATTTCTATAGAATCTTCTATTATAGCACCCAATGTATGGAGAAAATAAATACTAAACAAATTAACTGGACCACCCACAAACATATAAGGATTAAAATCAATAACAGAAGGAAGAAAATTATTCAAATCAGTACTAATAGATTTATTTAAAACCACACCAACAGTACCTTCATGATTAGAATGTCCGATAATCAATACCACAGAACGCTGAAAATACGGACCCTGTAATAATGGTTCTGAAATAAGTAAACTCCCTGTTCGAGGAATTATATTATTTCTTCGTATTTGATAATTCATATTCATTGTACTTTTTATATTTATTAGTACTTTTGAAGTATCAAATTTTATACCAAAATAAAATGAGCTTATCTAAAAACTATGACAAATTTAATACTTTCAGAAATACTTATGATAGTTTCATTTATAAAAAACATAGTTTTACGCTAAATAAAAACTCACTTGAAGTTAAGTTTACTTTTACAATTGACAATGAGTTTACATTCCAGCCCAAAACAATTTTTAAAGTCTCAAATATTTCAGCTGCAATAAATACTAAGCAATTAGATTATCTTATTTTCCATCTTGGAATGGCTGAATTAATCAGTTATTGGAAAGCTATTTGCACTAAAAAAGTGATAATAAAACCTTACCAACTCGACAAAAAACAAATTGAATGGTGGAAAAAACTATATTTTCACGGACTCGGAGAGTTTTTTTATTTGAATAGTATAGTTGCAAACATTGAAACTTTTATTGAAATTAAATCTAAAAGTCAAAACAATGCTATTCCTTGCAATTATAGTAATAAACAACAAGGAACAATAGTGCCTGTTGGAGGTGGAAAAGATTCAATTGTCAGTTTAGAGTTTTTCAAATACTTAGGTGAAGTCGTTTTCCCGATGCTCGTAAACCCAAGAGCTGCAATGACAGAAAGTGTTGATACGGCAGAAATAAACTCACCTTTTATAATTGAAAGAACTATTGATACAAAACTGTTAGAACTAAACACTCAAGGCTTTCTGAATGGACATACTCCATTTTCCTCGATTTTGGCTTTTCAATCGCTTATTTTATCATATTTAACAGGAATACACAATATTGCTCTAAGCAACGAATCAAGTGCTAATGAGCCAACGATAGCAAATACAAAAATCAACCATCAATATTCAAAATCCTATGAATTTGAATCTGATTTTAGGCAATATTCAAAACAATACTTATTAAAAGATTTTAATTATTATAGTGTATTAAGACCTTTGTCTGAATTGCAAATAGCATATATTTTATCACAATTCCCGCAATATTTCAAAATATTTAAAAGTTGTAATGTTGGCTCAAAAAACAATATTTGGTGCTGCTCATGCTCCAAGTGCTTATTTACTGCCATAATGTTGCATGCTTTTCTGCATCCAAATGTACTTCAACAAATTTTCAAAACAAATATGTTTGACAATCCTAATTTGCTCGCTTTTTTCAATCAACTGACTGGAATTGCAGAAGAAAAACCTTTTGAATGTGTCGGCACTATTGATGAGGTGAAAATTGCACTAAAAACTGCAATTGACAAGTATTACAAAGATGCTTCTCTACCCTATTTACTTGATTATTACAAAAAAACTGAACTTTACAAAAAATCATCTCCTATTAATATTGAAAACTTATTGTTCAACACATTTGACAATAAACATTTTTTATCACAATTTCATTATGAAAAACTTAAAGAATTTATCCAACACTTTGCTTAATAAAATAGAAAAATCGGCATCAATAGGAATTTTGGGATTTGGCACAGAAGGCATATCTTCACTCAAATTTATTGAAAAATATTTTACAAATAAAACAATTTGTATTGCTGATAAAAATGTACAAATTCGGGAACACAAACTACTCAAAAATAATAAATACAAACTTTTTTTGGGTAATGAATGGATAAATATTTTTCAAAATACTACTTTTATAATAGTCTCTCCAGGTGTTCCTTTATTTGGGATTGAAATACCAAAAGAAGTTATGGTTTCTTCG
Source organism: uncultured Bacteroidales bacterium (assembly GCA_964551645.1). Classification (GTDB taxonomy): domain Bacteria; phylum Bacteroidota; class Bacteroidia; order Bacteroidales; family DTU049; genus CAZKDV01. The sequence continues at coordinate 11,431 of CAZKDV010000047.1, forward strand.
CAAACAGATATTATACTTTCTTGTTTTGGGCATAAAATTATAGGAATAAGCGGAACAAAAGGAAAAAGCACATCTTCGTCTTTATTACAGTATTTGTTAAAAACTGTTTATGATAATGTTCCATTGGCAGGAAATATCGGAATTCCGCCATTAGATGTATTTGAGCAAGTTGCCGAATCACAATATGCAGTTTTTGAAATCTCATCACACCAACTACAACATATTAAAACATCTCCACACATTGCATTAATGTTAAATATTTATGAAGAACATTTAGATTACTATCCTGATTATGATACTTATGCAAAAACAAAGTTGAAAATATACGAATTTCAAAATGAAAATGATATTGCAATTGTGAATAATGATATTGAATCTCTTAATAATTTTGAAGTTCAATATAAGAGTCAAAAATTCACATACTCTTTAAACAAGCAAAATTCTAATGCCTACATTGATGACAATCAAATATTTATTTCCAAAGAAAATATTTCACAAGCAATTATTTCAACTAATGAAATTAGTTTAAAAGGGACACACAATCACTCAAACTGTTTAGCTATTGCCCTAATTGCTAACATTATCGGCATTAATTCAAATATTATCAAAAATGCTTTAAGCACCTTCAAATCTTTGCCTCACAGATTAGAGCCTATAACATGCAAAAATGGCAAGTTTTTTTACAATGACAGTATTTCGACAATTCCAGAATCTACCATACACGCTGTAAAATCATTATCACCTATTCAAACACTTATTGTTGGCGGAATGAATAGACATATTAATTATGACAACTTTTGTGAAGAATTAGTAAATCTGCAAGTTGAGAATATCATTTTATACGGAGAAGTCGGGCATTTGATACTCAATATATTAGATAAACTTAACGCCAAAATAAACTATATCTACAAAAAAGACTTTAGCGAATGTGTTCATTTAGCCATTGACTTAACTAGCGTAGGGCAAATATGTTTGCTTTCGCCTGCTGCATCAAGCTATGATCAATTTCAAAATTTTGAAAAAAGAGGCGAAAAATTCAAAGAAATAATATTATCTCATTGTTAATAGCAAAATGCTACTGACACGAATTTAATATTACTTCAGCAATAGTTTCAAATGCTTTTACAACTTCTTTGTTTGGCTGATTGAAAACAGTCAGTCCTTTTTCGGCAGTTTCTCCAACTTCCATAACTAAAGGAATTTGTGCAAGCAATTTAGTGTTCAATTCGCCAGCCATAAGTTTTCCTCCATCTTTCCCAAAAATATAATATTTTTCATCAGTATGCTGACTTGGAGTAAACCATGACATATTTTCAATAACTCCTAAAAGTGGAACATTCAGTTCTGGATTCAAAAACATTGACACCGCCTTTCGAGCATCATTAACAGCAATTTCTTGCGGTGTAATAACTATAATAGTTCCCTTAACATCAAGTTTTTGTATAGTTGTTAGCTGAATATCTCCTGTTCCCGGAGGAAAATCAACTATCATATAATCTATTTCTCCCCACATTGTGTTTTCAAATAATTGTGTCATTGCACTTGCAGCCATAGGTCCACGCCAAATTAAGCCTTGATCCTTATCAACAAAGAAGCCAATAGACATAATTTTAACTCCATATTTTTCAATAGGGAACATATATTCTTTATCACCAAGAACAGTTGTATCAACTATATTTTGCTCAACGCCAAACATACGCGGAATAGATGGACCGTAAATATCTGCATCAACTAAAGCTACTTTACGACCTTGACGAGCTAAGGCAACAGCAAGGTTTGCAGATACTGTTGACTTCCCAACTCCACCCTTGCCCGATGCAATAACAATTACATTTTTCACATCGGGCAATTGAATTTTTTCAAATACATTCATTTTTTTAAGAATATTTATAAAATTGACAATGCCTGTTCTAAATCTTCAATAATATCATCTACATCTTCAATACCAACAGAAAAACGCACTAAATCATCTGTAATGCCAGCTGCTATCTTTCCTTCTGGGCTAACTGCTGCATGTGTCATTGATGCTGGATGCTGAATAAGTGTTTCAACTCCGCCAAGAGATACAGCCAAAATAGCTAACTTAACATTATCCATCATCTTTTTGCCTGCTTCAAAACCACCTTTCAAGCCAAAACTCATCATTGAACCGAAGCCACTCATTTGTTTTTTAGCTAGTTCATGTTGCGGATGTGATTCTAAACCAGGATATTTTATCCAAGATACTTGTGGATGGTTTTGCAAAAATTTTGCAACTTTCATAGCATTTTCTTGTGCCCTTTCAACTCTGATAGCCAAAGTTTTAACACCTCTTAAAACCATAAATGCTTGAGTTGGATCCATATTGCAACCCATATATGCCATGCAATGTCTTATTTTTGTATAAGATTCTTGTTCTTTTGTTACAACTATACCACCAACAATATCAGCATGTCCGTTAATAAACTTGGTAATTGAATGTAAAACAACATCAGCACCTAAATCCAATGGTTTTTGTAAATGTGGTGAAGAAAATGTATTGTCAATCACCAAAAGTATATTATGTTTTTTTGCAATAGCTGCACATGCTTTGATATCGGTAATTTCCATAGTTGGATTTGCCGGAGTTTCGATATATATTATTTTCGTATTAGGCTTAATAGCTTTTTCAACATTTTCAACATTAGATGATTTAACAAATGTTGTTTCAACACCGAAACGAGAAAAATCTTCTTCTAAAACTACTCTAGCACAACCATAAATAGCATCTGTACTAACAATATGGCTTCCGGCTCCAAGATATGCCATAAAAACTGAAGTAATGGCACCCATACCTGAACTTGTGGCAATTCCGTCATATCCATTTTCTAATTCCGCTATATTTTGTTCAAATGCTCTAATTGTCGGATTAGCAATTCGCGTGTAAATATATCCATCGCTTTGCCCTGCAAAACAATCTGCTCCGTGTTGAGCGTTTTTAAATTGGAATGTTGATGTTTGGTAAATTGGAACTGTTGCACTACCAAATTCATCTTTAAATGCACCTGCATGAATAAGTTTTGTGTTAAATTTTTTGTTTCGTGTATTCATTTTTTTAATTGATTAAGTTATTAATATAAATTTTAGTTATTAGTTATTTTTTTCATAAGATATTGCGAATATAAAGATACTGCCGGATTATGCCCTGTAAGTCTATCCTTAACAATAAAAGTAGTTACAGGTGCAGAAGAATATTTTGTAAATAACATATCGTGTCCAACACACAAGCCAACAATTATGTTCATGTCTGTTTGCAAATCATTAAGTACCATTGCTTGACCGATAGGATTACAAATTGCTTCGTATCTATGGTCGTCTATTTGAAGTAATTGCATTTGTTTCTTGTCTATTCCTGAAAACTTACAACATATCGAATTTACTGCAAATGTTTTCTCCAAAACACCTTTGAGCAACTTGGCTTCTTTTATTAAACCTATGCAATGTGCAATTCCAATACTTTTATAGCCCATTTGTTGTGCAAACTTAATAATTTCTTCTAATCTCGTCAATTTCATATACGATCTAGCCTCAACATTACTCGAAATGTTCATTATTTTATTGTTTTCGCTCAAATTATATTCGGCAATAGATTTGTCAATATAATCGCTAAAATCGTAAGCCTGCGAACAGCCATTACCTTGATAACATAATTGAGAAATACAGTCTGCACAGTTCATAAAAACACTCGCTTTCGCTTTATATACTTGCTATTTGCTTAAATTAGCTTCATTAAATTAAAAAACAGTACAAAACTAACTAAAATAATTAAAACCAAAAGGAAACGAACTACTTTATTTACAAATATCTGCTTAAACATGCCAATAATCATTTTTCAATGAAAAACGATATGTAAAGTCAATAAATTAATCCGCTGTGCATTTGGAAAAACAAATACAAAAATTGCTCAATTTCACGAAGAAATTCGGATATTCATCAGATTCGAGTAATTTGAGCTTATTGCTATGAACTTTTGCGAAGCGGAATTGTCTTTGAACGGCGGCAGGTTGACTTGCAGAGGTTTGCAAATAGGCTTAAAATCAAGGTTTGGTCATTAAATACTTTTTTTCAAGTAATTAAAACTCTTTTATTGCTTTTTAAAAAAATACTTTGATTTAAGCACAAATTTAGAAAGCTCTCCAGTTGTAAAAGCGTAATTCCACCACCATGCAGAAAGTTTTTTATTTACCATTCTTTTTCTGAGACTATAGGTTTTGTAATGTTTTATTATTCCCAGATACGAATTCATACTGCTTAAAAAGGCTTTTTGTTCTTCTTTGCTAGGTTTATGATTTCTGGCTATTTTATTCTGTTTTTCTATGGCAGTGAAAAAATTACCTTTAGTGCGATTGGCGATGTATATCCTATGAGGTTTTATTACAGCTCCCAAAAACTTGACACCTCTAGAGTAATGTTGTAGAAATATTTTATTGGGATGCAATTCAAGGAAAAGATTCTCATTTAAGTAAGTTTTTATTTTAGGAATTAACCATTTTAAAAACTCTTTGTCGTTATGAACAACATAAAAATCATCCACATATCTGCCATAGTATTTGCAACCTTGTTTGTGATGTAACCAATGGTCAAATTCATTCAGATATATGTTGCTGAAAAGTTGTGATGTCAGATTACCAATAGGCAAACCACAACCGTCTTCAGAATGAAAAAGACTCTTTGAGGGTGGCAAACCATCCCAGTTTTTTATACTGCCTTTTAGCAAGTAATTGTCAACAGGATTATTGAATATTATTTTTTCGAGAAGATAATACACAGTTTGAAAATCGAATGTTTGTTGCCATGTTAAAAAAGAACCATCAATTTGCTTGAATTTTCGTTCACGGAATTTGTCAAGAATATGTATAGTTTTCTCAAATAGCAATTGGCGGTTAATAGCCATGAAATATCCTTTAATATCAAGTTTAAGAATATAGCAGTCTTTTTGATAATTATTAGAACATGCTTTAATAAAATGATTTACTCGTTTTATACCGTAACTAGTACCTTTCCCTTTACGGCAACTATAACTGTCGTTGATAAAAACACGTTCAAAAATTGGACTGATATAGTTATACACCAGGTGATGCACAATCCTGTCGGAAAAATGAGCTGCAAATATTTCACGCTGAACAGGTGAATAGTTTATGAAACAAACAGATTGCTTTATTTCATAAGTTCTGTTGATAATATTTTTATAGAGTTCAAATAAATGACTTTCATAATAGCGTTCAAATAATAAAGCCGATTTGGTATTTCGTTTGTTTTGACGGGCATCGAAATAAGCTAAAAACAAATCGTAAAGCAATTGTTTCTTAAGGTCGAATTGTATGTTTGGTGATATTTTTTCTTTTTCATTATAGGTATCGTTGAATAAATTGAGCTGCATAAAAAAAACCGCTTTGTCGTATGATATAATTATTCAGTTCTGGAGGCAACGCACAGAAAAGCCATTTTTCTTGTTGTTGTTGTTGTTCATGTTGGCATTCTGATTGTTGCTGTTCATGTTCAGGTTCCATGCGTTGTTGGTATCATTCTCCGTAGATGACCACCAGTTGCCGTTGTTTCCAATGTTGTTGAAATTTCCATTGTTGTTACGCCAACCGCCAAAAAGAGCAGAACATGTAAATAACGACTCAATTTGTTGTTGCACCCTAATAGCAGATACAACAATCTTGTATTCCTTGCACCAAGCTGTTATAATTAAAATAAAGAGCAGGCATTTACAGCACAAGAGCGTTATTGGACTAAAAATAGGCACACTTGCTTTTGCATAGACAAAAAGCAACTCCGGCAAAGAAATACTTGCATACGGAAAGCGGTTTTTAAGTTCATAAAGTTGAAAGTTTATAAAGTTCATAAAGTTTTGATTAATCCTGAAAGTATTTTAGAAATATCCTCTGATAGAAAAAAAGAATAATGAAATCATTTTCTGATATTCTTTTCAATTCTTTTGCTAAATAAAGCATTGACCGAACTTCACAGCTTGAGCCTTTGGCTATAAACAAAAACTGTTTAAATTCATTATTTGTTTTTCGTTCGAAACCTTTGGCAATGTTATTCATTATTGAAACAAATGTTCTTTGTATCTGGTCTTTGAAACTATAATCTTTGCATTGCTCAAACATTCCATAAATCATTACCGTCATGGTTTTAGCTTTTTGCCACGCAATAATATCCTCAAATCTTTCTATTCTCATAATTTCAACTTTATGAACTTTTAACTGACCTCTGCCATCCTGTTAATTGTTTTGAAACATTTTCAATGCGTTCATTTATATCAACAAATTTCTTTAAGCCTACTTGATTTAAATCCTTTAGTAATCGCATATAAACTCGTATAATCTCAATATTTTCGCGAGCTTTTTGCAAAGTATCAAATTTTTCTCGTTCAGTATTTGCTCTATAAATATGCGTTATCATATCAATTGTTTCATTTTTAAGTCTCTCGCCCAGCGTAAATTTGAATTCACGGCTAAAATTCTGTGTAAATTTGAATATTTCAACAAGTAGTTCATAACTTGCTTTGAATATTGGTAAATTATCATAAGTAGCCATATTCAAAAAAAAATTTCGATCGGCTTCGCCGATATTAAAAATTCAAATTGACAAATAGTCAATTTTAGTCCTGGAGGCAACGCACAGAAAAGCCATTTTTCTTGAGGTCGTAGCTGTTCATGCTGGCATCCTGACTGCCGCTGTACATGTACAGGCTCCATGCGTAGTCGGTACCATGCTCCGTAGAGGACC
>CAZKDV010000048.1:0-18163 GCA_964551645.1 uncultured Bacteroidales bacterium
ATAGTCTTCATAAAACAACGTTTTTTCAATGTCGTCTTCTGTAAAATTTAGTCCGCTAATTTTTGTTTCAAGAAATTTAAGCATCTTATTTCCACGTTCTGCAATTTTGTCTTTTGCCCAAGTATCGTGCGAACTTATGTCTATTTCATTGTATGAGCCTGTTCTAAATCGTTCTTTCTTGTCTTTCCAACTTTTATTACCCAATGAAGAATTTTTTCCATTTTTAAGAATTGTCAAGTTGCGTATTTATGAGAACTTTTCTCGCTTGCTCAATGTCGTCCGATGCTAAACCATCTGTGTAACTGTTTACCGTGTCTTGCCAATTGTCCCAAAATTGTTGAGGAATAATGTGCTCAATTGTTGTTTCATAAAAGTCGTCTATCGTTACTTTGTCGTTGGTTTCTTTTGCTTTTTGTTTTAGATACTCTTCATATTCAAATAAAAAGTATTTCAAGGCTCCCCAACGATGAAATCCTTTTGCACCTCTTTCATAGGTGAATAAAGATTTGAATGATTTTATAATATTTGGAATAACAACAACTGTGTTTAAGAGGTCTTCTTGCTTTTTGTTTATCCCTTCAATTGTGTCTTCTTCATTGTAAATATCTCTTGCCCAAGATGCAGTAGTCCTTTCGTCCATAATCCAAATTCCAGGAACACGATTCCTAAATAGAATCTTTTCTAGATTCTCAAATGTTTTCGTTTGAGTTAAGGTGTCATTTGATTTTAGGAGAATTAGTGCAAGAAATATTTTGATGTCTTTACGGCTATCAAGAGTTAAAATTCGCTTTATCAATTTAGAATTTGAATTGTGAACTTGATACCAAATTGGTGCTAACTCTGAAAGTTTTAAGATGTAATCATCTATTTTTTTGTAAGTAATAGGATCTTCTTTTTTGCCACTTTCATCTAAATCATATTTTTCTGGCTTGTTACAGAACATTTGAAAAACTTTTTCTTCTGCAACTTTCTCTGAAAATGTAGATTCTACCGGTTTTCTATACAAGTATTTGTTCAGGATTTTGTGCTAAACAAGTATAGATTTTTCCCCAAGCGTCATTTATTTTTTTTCGTAAAACCTTTTTGTCTTCATCAGGACTTGTAAGTTTTTCCGTTAGATAAATAAGTCTGTTTTTTAGTTTTTCGAGAGTTGAAAGCGGTTTACCTCTGTTGTTCATAGTTTCAAACACTGCTTGAACGTCTAAATCTTTCTCAATTGTCCTAATATCAAATTGAAGTGCAGTGCTGATTTTTTTAAACAATAAGTTTTTTTGTTCGTCATCAAGTTTTGAAATTTTGTCTTGAAAGAAACTTTTAGCATTTGCTAAATTCTTTGTATAATGATTGAGGTGTCCTTGATTAAGGACTACTTTTTTATCTTCAAAAATAGTATGAAGTAAAAAGTTATAGTTTTTGTCTGTAAAAGCATAACTGAATTTGTATACTTTGCTTTCACCTGACATATTTGATTCGTAGATGAATGTTTCAATTAGTTTGTCCTTTTTCTTCTCGGCATAACCGATTTCGGTAGCTTTCAAAAGTTCATATAACAAAATACTGATTGTTGTCAGTCTTTGCTGTCCGTCAACGACATTGAAAAATTTCACATTTGACAACCAACTTTCGGTTTCCGCTGGTTTTGTTTCTTCAAGAAAAATTGTCCCCGTATAGTGTTTTTTTAATTCACCATTTATAGTTGGGATTTCATCAAGGTCGTCCCAAAGTTCACCAAGTTGTTTGTCTTCCCAAGCATAACCTCTTTGGTAGTCTGGAATTCTAAAAATTCTTGTATTAAATAATTCTGTTAAGTTTATTGCTGACATATTTCGTTGTTAATTTTCTTGGTTGTTGTCGTAATAGCCTTGCAGCTAACGCGCAAATATACGAACTATTCCCAAAAAAACAATCCACATATTAAAATAATCATAATAAATTGACATTCAAAGCATAAAATAAAAATATTGTTACGCAATACAGATTATTTTAATTACTTTTGCAGGGAAAGATTGAGAAAATGGCTGTTTTTCACATATAAAAAAAGCGTAGTATGGATTTCACCGAACAAAGATACACAATATTCGTAAATACAAACACATAATTTTCGTATATACTTGTTGCATTTAAGACTTAAATCTAACACACAATTTACATTAAGGCGTTTAAAAAATAAATACTATTTTCGCATTTGAATGTTTGTTTTATGAGATTGTTATACTCTTTACTTGCTCTGTTTGTTTGTTTTGCTAATTGTGAATTATTAGCTCAAAATGAAGAAGTTGTATCTAAAAGAGCAGCAAGAGGTTTTTTTAAACTCAATAATTATAGACAAGCCCTTGAGGAATATGAAAAACTGTTATCAAAAGATAGCACTAATATTGAGTATAATCATAATATTGGTTTGTGCTACTTTTACACAAATATTGATAAATCAAAGGCAATTCCTTATTTAGAGTATGTAACAAACCAAACTAAGGCTCCTGTGCTTGCATGGTATGACCTTGGTAGGGCATATCAGATTCAATATGAATTTGATAAAGCTATTGAGGCATATAATACTTATTTGAATGTAGCTACAAAAGATGACAATTATATTTCGGCAAAAAGGCAAATAGAAATGTGTTATAACGCCAAAGAGTTCATTAAAAAAGAAGTTGATGTTAAATTTGAGCGAATAACAAGCGATATAAATTCCATTGGTCCTGATTATAATCCTTATGTAACTAAAGATGAAAGCATGTTGGTTTTTACTAGCAAAAGACATGGAAACATAGGTGGAGTTATAGATTATGACGGATTTAATACTCCTAATGTTTTTTATAGTCAAAATAAAAATGGCTTTTGGCAAAAATCGCGGAGGTTTCCAAATACAATTAATTCTCCTTTTATTGAAGAATCAGTTGGCTTGTCGTCAGATGGTTTGTTTTTGTTTTTATACATTGACAATATGTTTGTGTCGGGAGATATTTATTTTACTCAAAAAGTTGGCAGAGGTTACGGGCGCATTCAGCATTTGGGTAGAAATGTAAATACTAAATATCTTGAAACTTCAGCAACAATAACACAAAACAAAAGAATGTTGATTTTTGCCGCTGATTATCCAGGCGGATATGGTGGATTAGATTTATATTATTCTCTAAAACTTCCCAATGGAACTTGGGGTACGCCAATTAATCTCGGGGCAACTATTAACACCGCTTACGATGAAGAGTTTCCTTACATTTCGCCCGATGGCAATTATTTGTATTTCGCATCTACCGGACATAACAGCATGGGCGGATATGATATATTTAAATCAATTTGGGATAAAGAAAATATGATTTTTTCAAAACCTGTAAATTTAGCTTATCCGATTAATACTCCTAATGATGAAACAGTTATATCATTTACTCAATCCGGACGCTTTGCATATATGTCTAAATATATGAACGACAGCAAAGGTGATTTAGATATCTACAAACTGACATTCAACAGCGTTAAGCCTGCAATACACTGCATTAGAGGAAAATTGATTAATTCGGATCAAAGCTTGTTTTTTAAAGACTATTTGACACTTGCTAAGCAATTGCAAAGTTTTAAAATAGATATTGATTCCTTAGATGTATCGGAGAAATTGGACAGCACAGATTTTATAGAAGCTAAAAAAGCACTTGTAACGGGATATAATTATATTAGCAATCAAATTAAAGCTATAAGTGATTTTCAAATTTTGGTTTACTCGCAAGTAGATAATTCTATTTGTGGTACTTTTAGACCTAATAAAAAAACGAGCAATTTTGTAATTTTGTTGCCTTACGGCAAATATAGGATAGAATTTAAGTGCCAAGGCTATAAGATAAAAGAATTTGAAGTAGAGTTAAAAGACATTGAAGTTGGGGAAGTTATTGAAGATAAGACAATTACAATGGAAAAAGAAGATTAGTTACATTAAAAATAATTATTATGTCATTGCATTTACAAAAACCCATAATTTTTTTCGATTTAGAAACTACAGGATTAGATATTTCGGTATCACGAATTATTGAAATGAGTTTTTTGAAAATTTATCCCGATAAAAAAGAAGAAATTTATACAAAAGTACTTAATCCCGAAGTACCTATTCCGCCCGAAACAACAGCTTTTCACGGGTTTACAGATGATGATGTTAAGGATATGCCTAAATTTAGAGATATAGCAAAAGAATTAATACAATTTATTGGAAGTTCGGATTTGGCAGGCTATAATGTTTTACGATTCGATTTGCCATTATTAGCAGAAGAATTTTTGCGTTGCGATATTGTTTTTGATGTTTCTAATAGAGATATTGTTGATGTTCAAAATATATTTCACAAAATGGAACCCAGAACATTGGCGGGGGCTTATCGCTTCTATTGCGATAAAGAATTAATTGACGCTCATAGCGCCATGGCTGACACAAAAGCTACTTACGAAGTGCTGTTGGCTCAAATTGACAAGTATAAGGAGAAAATTTTTGAAAGTAATGTTTCAAATATAAATGAAAGTGAAGTTGCAAAACTTGGCAATTTTTCGACACAGAAAAAGTTTGTTGATTTAGCCGGACATATTGTTTTTAATGAAAATAATATTCCTGTTTTTAACTTTGGAAAAAATAAAGGTATTAGCGTAGTTGAAGTATTTGAAAAAGAACCGCAATACTACGATTGGATAATGAAAGGACAGTTTCCGGAATATACCAAAAAAGTATTTCAAAAACTGTATATGAGCAAACTTGATAATAATAACATTAGAATTAGTTGATAGAGTTATGAAGATTATCTGTATTGGTATGAATTATCGTAAGCATATAGAAGAACTGTCTTTGAATGTTCCTCAAGAACCGATATTCTTTTTAAAGCCTGATACTGCTTTGATTTATAACAATATGCCGTTTTTTATTCCTGACTTTTCTGATGAAATTCATTACGAACTTGAATTAGTTTTGAAGATTTCACGAGTTGGAAAGCATATTCAAAGAAAATTTGCATTATCATACATTTCTGATATTGGGCTTGGAATAGATTTTACTGCCAGAGATATACAAAAAGATTGTATAGACAAAGGTTTGCCATGGGAAAAATGCAAGTCTTTTGATTTTTCTGCTCCGGTTGGTAGCTTTATTCCTATATCCGAAATTGAAAATTTAAAAAACATTAATTTTTCTTTAAGGAAAAATGATATTATTGTTCAACAAGCCAACTCGTCTGATATGATTTTTGACTTTGAGGATATAATATGTCATGTTTCAAAATATTTAACTTTGAAAACAGGAGATTTGATATTTACAGGAACTCCTTCAGGTGTTGGCAAAGTCAATAAGAACGATACATTAATCGCTAATATTGAGAATCAAACTCTTTTAACTGTAAAGGTGAAATAACTTAATAATTTAATTATTTTAGTTAAGAAAGATTAACTGTGCCAAAATATAAATAGGAAGCAATACTATAAGAGAGAATTTAAACATATAACCGAAAAAACTTGGCATATTAATTTTGTTTTCTTCTGCTATAGCTTTAACCATAAAGTTTGGTCCATTTCCAATGTAAGTCATAGCTCCAAAAAATACAGCTCCAAGACTAATGCCTTTTAATAATTCTTCGGGTATATTTGCAACAAGTTTTGCTCCTTCAAAATGAGCAGTCATTCCTAATGCAAGATTATGAAAAGAAACAGCAGTGGGAGCATTGTCTAGAAAAGCGCTTAAAGCACCTGAAACATAGTAGAATTGAGATGAAGTGGTAATGCCAAATGATTCTGCATTTGCTTCAATATAGAGTAGAGCAGGCACCATAGTGATAAAAATACCTATGAATAAAAATGCAACTTCTAAAATTGGTGTCCAAGTGAATTTATTTGCACTTCTGATACTTCTTGAAGTTACAATCAAAGATAGACTAGCACAAGTCAACATGGTAATTTCTCGAATATATCCTAAATAGTGATTTTTTTTAATGGCTGGGATATATTGTTCGTTAAGAAAAGCAACTGAAAGCACTATTCCGATAAGAAAAATAAAATTTATTGAACCTTCTAATTTTAATGGTTTAATTCCAGCTTTGTCAGTTTGAATACTTATTATTGATTCTTTTTTATAATGATAATTATCTACAATAAAATAAATTAGAAGTAAAGAACAGTTTACAAATGCCCATTCAGGTAGAAGATGGAAAAACCAAACGAAAGGAACTTCTCTAAGATATAATAAGAATAGCGGAGGATCACCTAGTGGGGTCAATACTCCGCCTGCATTTGCCACTATTGCAATGAAAAAAAGTATAGTGTGTACTTTGAATTTGCGTTGCGAATTAGTGTTAATTACAGGTCTAATCAACAACATTGCTGCTCCGGTAGTTCCTATAAACGAAGCAAGCACCGCACCAATGGCAAGAAAAATTGTATTGATATGAGGTTTTGCCAAAAGGTCGCCCTGCAAATGAATGCCACCAGTTATAACAAAAAGTGAACCAAGTAATATAATGAACGGTATATAGTCGGAAACTACTTGGTGAACAATTTTATTAGGTTCTCCAAGAATAAACATAATGATTATAACAGGGATAGACAGTAATAAAGATACAGTTAGCTTGTTTTTATTCTTTTCCCACCAACCTCCAAAAAATAATGGTCCTAAAGCAATAGTTAGTAACATTATAATAAATGGTACAGATGCCCACAAAGGGATGTTTAAAATTTCTTGTTCATTCATCGTTTTTAAGTTTAAACCGCAAATATAGATATTTTTTACATTATTGTGCTGTTCTATCTAAGATATATTTTTTTATGTAATTTTGTAAAAGAAATAGATGTATTTGTTTTCTTCTTTTTGATAATAATCTAATGTCTAAAAAATATTTAATTATTCAGACTGCATCGCTTGGGGATGTCATTTTGTCGCTATCTTTGGCTGAGTCAATTTATGAGTTTTCTAAAGTAGTAGAAATAGATTATGTGGTGAAACCAGAATATGCGATACTTTTCAAAAATCATCTTTTTATTAAGAATGTGTATTTTTTTGACAGAAAATTAAATAAATTTAAAGAAGTATTTAGATTGTTAAAGCTAATTAGAAGTATGGATTATGATGCAGTATTTTGTGTACAGCGTTTTTTTACGGCTGGTTTGCTAACAGCATTTTCAAAAGCTAATATCCGTTCTGGTTTTAAAAAAAATCCTTTTTCGTTTTTATTTACACATTCTAGCGAACATAGTTTAAATGGGCTTCATGAAATTGAACGAAATCATAATTTGCTTGCTTGTATTGGCATAAACAACATGGAATTGCCAAAATTGTATTGCTCGCCAGAAAATTTTGATACTATTGCTAAATATCAAAATAGTGAGTATGTAACTATTGCTCCAGCTTCTTTATGGAAAACTAAGCAGTTTCCTGAAGAAAAATGGGTTGAGTTTATAAATAAAGTATCCGAAAATATAAGTGTTTATATCACTGGAGGTGTTGAAGACATTGCTTTAGGTGAAAAAATTGTAACTTTAACATCAAAAAAAAATTGTTTTAATCTTTGTGGAAAGCTAAATATTATGGAGTCGGCAGCCTTAATGAAAGGTGCATTAATGAACTACATGAACGATAGTGCGCCTATACACATTGCTTCTGCCGTAAATGCAAATACAACTGCTGTGTTTTGTAGCACAATCCCTAAGTTTGGATTTAGACCACTTAGTTCAAATAGTAAAATTGTAGAGACAGATGCAAGTTTAAAGTGCAGACCTTGTGGAATACATGGAAGAGCAAGATGCCCTGAACAACATTTTAATTGTGCATATTCAATTGACATTCAGAAGTTTATTGATAGAATATAAAAAATAACTATTATATGGTTCAAAATTTTCAAAATGATATCATTAAAGCAGTTGAGACACTTTCAAAAGGAGGAGTAATTATTTATCCTACTGACACTATTTGGGGTTTGGGGTGCGATGCAACTAATGAAAAAGCTGCAAATAAGATTTATAAAATGAAACTTAGACATCAAAGCAAAAGCATGATTGTGCTTGTAGATTCTATTGATAAACTTTCAAAATACTTAAAATGCGTTCCCCAAATAGCAATTAGTTTAATGGAACAAATTAGTACTCCGTTGACAATAATTTATCCGAAAGCAAAAAATTTGGCTAAAAATGTAATCTCAAGCGATGGGAGTATTGCTATTCGTATTGTAAATGATGTATTTTGCAAAGAACTATGCTTCAAATTTGGAAAACCAATTGTTTCTACATCTGTAAATGTTTCTGGTTTTGGAAGTCCGATTTTATATAGAGAGATTGATAATAAACTTATTGAACAAGCTGATTATGTTGTAGAATATGGCAGAGATAGTGTTAATCAAATTAAACCTTCAACAATCATCAAGTTTAAAAATAATTGGGAATACGATATTGTTCGTGAATAACTAAATAATTAAGGAATGAATTTTTTGCAATTTATTGAGAATGACGAGGTTATAAGTAAGGTTTTGGATATTGCTACAAAATGTCAAACAAAAGTTTTTATAGTTGGGGGATATGTTCGAGATTTGATATTAGGCAAACCTTCTACTGATATTGATTTTGTTGTTGATGGAGACGGGATTGATTTTGCCCAAAATCTTATTAAAGAACTCAAACCTATTCCAAATATTTCAGTATTTAAAAACTTTGAGACAGCACATTTTAAACATAAAGGCATTATGTATGAATTTGTTAGTGCCAGAAAAGAATCATATTCTCCACAAAGTAGAAACCCCGAAGTTAGTCGTGCCACTATTGAAGAAGATATCAGACGGAGAGATTTTACTATAAATACACTGAGCATAAGTCTTAACGAAGAAGATTATGGTGAACTTCACGATGTTTATGATGGATTGGAACATATTCAAAATAAAATAATTAAGACCCCAATTGAGTCGGGAGCAACCTTTTTTGATGATCCATTGCGTATGATGAGGGCAATTAGATTTGCATCTCAGTTAAATTTTTCCATAGCCGACAATTGTTTTAAAGCTATTAAAGAACAAAAAAATAGAATTAACATAATTACACCCGAAAGAATTTCAGAAGAAATTAATAAAATACTACTTTCCGAAAAACCTTCTATCGGATTGAATTTGATGGAACAATCAGGTTTGATGGAAATTATTTTGCCCGAATTTACCGATTTAAAAGGTGTTGATAAGGTTAAGCAATATGCTCATAAAGATGTATTTTATCATACTCTTGAAGTTATTGATAATATCTCTAAAAAATCAGATAATTTATGGTTGCGTTGGGCAGCTTTATTGCACGATATTGGCAAGTCGAGAACGAAAAGATTTATTCCAAATCAAGGCTGGACTTTCCATAATCACGAATTTGTTGGTGCGAAGATGACAACACAAATATTTAAACGCTTAAAATTACCCATGAATGAAAAACTTGATTATGTTCGTAAAATAGTGGGACTTCATCTTAGACCGATAGCTCTTGTTGAAGATAGTGTTACCGATTCAGCCCTAAGAAGATTATTGTTTGATGCTGGTGATGATATAGATGACTTAATGTTGTTGTGTGAAGCTGATATTACTTCAAAAAATGAACGAAAAATAGCAACTTACTTGAGGAATTTTGAAAAAGTTAGAGAAAAGCTATTAGAAGTTGAAGAAAAAGACAGATTGAGAAATTGGCAGCCCCCAATATCAGGTGAAGTGATTATGCAAACATTTGACATCCAACCTTCAAAAGAAGTTGGCTTGATAAAAAATGCAATTAGAGAAGCCATTCTTGATGGAATTATTGCAAATAATTATCAAGAGGCATTTGAGTTTATGATTACATTTGCAAAAAAAATACAGTTAGAAAAAAAGATATAGAATATTTTTATAATGTATTTAAAACAATTGTAATTTAGTAAAAAATTAAACTTTATAGATATGTATATTTATAGATTTAGAATACAAAGTCAAGCAAATGAAGATTTTCTTTTAGATATTGAATTTAAATCAAACCAAACTTTTTTAGATTTTCATAATGCAATTAAGGAATATTGTAATATAGTTACAAACGAGCTTGCAGTCTTCTATGTTTGCGATTCTCAGTGGAGAAAAAAGAAAGAAATTGTGTTAATGGACATGATGAGCTTAAATGACGAAGAAGATGTAGAAAATAAAAAAGATATTTTGTTGATGTCTGAAATTAAAATCAGCCAAATGATTGAAGAACCTCATCAAAAACTTATTTATGAATATGATTATCTGAATTTGCTTACATTTGATATCGAACTTTTAAAAATAGGAGAGGCAGTAGTTGCTAAAAAATATCCATTACTAGTTCAAAAAACAGGAGAAATAAAAATTAAGCAAATAAATTACGAAGATATAGATTTAAGTATAGACGAAGAAGATGAACACCCTATTAAAGATTCATATAATGATGAGATAGATGTTGATTTTGATGAGTTGGAAACAGGTTTTTATTTCGAACAGGGAGACGATTTGTAATTCGCTGTGTATTTGGATTAAATTTATTCTTTAAGTTTTAAAAAAGAATTGATATTTACGACAAAAATAAACCGCAATCTTATATCGCTTATTCAACTAATGGGTATTGCGTAATTCGGGTTAATTGTAATTTTGCTACATAAAGGTAAAAGATCAATATGGACATCGCAGGAAAAATAACAGGTATCAAATACAAAATCTTTTTAAACGATGATTTAAAACAAATTGATTTCAAAAATTTTGATATCAACGATGTTCCTGCAACTTGTTTGCTGACTAATAAAAAAACGACATTTGCTATTTCAAAATGGGTTTCTCCTAAACGAACACGCTCCTACCCTTTTGAGCGAGTTTACAATTCACTTACAACATCAAAGAAAATTACAGTTATTCCAATTATAAAAGACGAAGGAGCAAGAGGTGATAGAGATTTTATTCAGTGGGATACCGTTTCATTAATGTCTTTACTTGATGTTTTTGTGATTTTTGCTTATTACGATAAAGCTGAAATAAATCCAAGAAACAAGCTAAAAATTACCAATCAAAAATTTAATAATGAGTATGTCATTTATAAAATCAAAGAAATTGAGGCTTATCATAGTTCGGCTTTGCATTGGAATTTGAATGAACTTAATATCAACTTTCACAACATAATTAACAAAGCAAAATCTGCTTACAAACAAATTGAGAAGAATACAAAAGTTCCATTGCATAATTTTGTAGGTATTGACAATTTCAAAGAAAAAATCGGACAAGATGTTGAATTGTTTATGGAGTTTTCTCGAGGGAAAGCCAAAAAAGCACAAGTAAGAGAATTTGTAACACAACAACCAAAAGAAAGTTTATCAACACTTTCAAAAGCTAAAATAACGATAACTAATTATCTTGGTGGAAAATATTTTTTCACTGTTGATGAAATAGAAATTTCAAAAGACACTATTTATCTTACTGAGGGAAAACATAGTACTAGTACCATTCTTCCGAGTAAGGATGACATCAAAGATGGTTTATTGAAAATGATTTTATATAGCAATCTTGAAGATGTTTTTGCAAACAAAAAGAAGGTAAAAAGTGTTGCTATCTTGAATTTAACTTCTTCAAAATTAAAAGGTTCTATTGATTCAAGATGTAATAAAACCGACATTTTGGCTTTCTTCATAGAAAACAAGTTTACAAATTCACAGATTAAATTTGTAAGTAATATTTTTGAAGAAGCAAACAAAAATAAATTTATCCTTTCAATTGCTTATTCAAGATGATAAAAAGTCCGTTAAGATATCCGGGAGGCAAAAGTCGAGCAGTAAATTTAATCGCCAAATTATTGCCTGAATTTGATGAATTTCGTGAACCATTTGTCGGTGGTGGCTCAGTTTTCATTTATGCTAAACAACGGTATCCAAGTAGGAAATTTTGGATAAACGACTTGTATTTTGAACTCTATAAATTTTGGGAAATGTCGCAAAAAGATGTAAATGCTTTGATTGGCAAAATTTATGAGTGGCGAAATCAGTTTACTATTGGTAAAGAATTACATCAATTCTTAAATAAAAACATTGCTACATTCAACGATATAGAAAGAGCTGCCGCATTTTTTATTTATAATCGCATTACTTTTTCGGGTACAAGTTTAAGTGGAGGTTATAGCGAAGGAGCTTTTTCGGAGCGTTTTACTGAAAGCAGTATTCAGCGACTGAATAAATTTGCAGAAGTTGTAAAAGATTCAAAAATTACAAACTTAGATTATAAAGATGTTGTGAAAAAAGAAGGACAAAATGTTTTTATTTTTCTTGACCCACCATATTACTCTGCAACAAAATCAGCTTTGTATGGTAAAAATGGAAATTTACACAAAGCATTCGACCACAAGAAATTTGCGGAAACAATGAAAGGTTGCAATCACAAATGGTTGATTACTTATGACGACTGCGACTATATCCGAGATTTGTTTTCGTTTGCTAATATCATTCCTTGGAGCTTGACTTATGGAATGCGTAATGTAACGGAAATATCTGACCAAAAAGGGAAAGAACTTTTTATCTCAAACTATTTGGACGAAATTCCACAAACAGAACAATTACTTTTTGCATTTGATGAATTAAAACCCGAAAAGTAAATCAAATAATATCAATTTTGTGGGAGGGTGGCGTGCTTTATTCAAAAAAAGCTCTTTTTAAACTTGTAAATTTTTTGCGTTGATAAAGATAATATTCAACAATTATAATGCCTTTATACATGTGTTTTTTAGAAAATGATAATTGCTGTTTGCGTTTGTTTTTATGCTTCCATAAAGAAAAATAAGAATGTATTTGAGCTTTAAATACAGCTTTGAAATCACCAAAATTCCCATCAGTCAAAAATTTGAATGCAGCAAGCCAGTCAATGCACAGTCTTGCAATTAGCAATAATAACATGCTGTTTCTGGGTAGATTTTTATAAAGTAGTATATAGTTGTTTCTAAAATTGAGGTATGTTTTTTTTGAAGAACTTTTGGGTAGCGTACCTCCGCCAATGTGAAAAACAAAACTTTCGGGGACAACGCGTATTCTGTAGCCACTATTGTTTAGTCGCCAACAAAAATCAATTTCTTCCATGTGTGCAAAAAAATCATTATCCAAACCATTGATTTTGTGATAAAGTTCTGCTCTAACCATCAAACAAGCTCCCGTAGCCCAAAATATATCTCGTGAATCGTCATATTGACCTTGATCTTCTTCATAAGTATCAAATATTCGCCCTCTGCAAAATGGAAAACCTAATACATCAATAAAACCACCACTTGCACCTGCATATTCAAATTGTGTTCGTTTGCTGTAGTCTAGTATTTTAGGCTGACAAGCAGCGATATTTGTATTAGAATCCATTTCTTTGATAAGCGGTTCTAACCAATTGTTAGAAACTTCAATGTCAGAATTTAATAAAACATAGTATTCGGTGTCAATTTGTTTTAATGCAAGATTATATCCTTCGGCAAAGCCATAATTTTTATTATGTTCAATAAGTCTAATTTGTGGGAAATTAGATTTCATAAACTCCTGCGACCCATCGCTTGAAGCATTGTCTGCAATAATAATATTTGCACCTTTAGTCCTTTCGATAAGAATAGGTAAAAACTTTTCTAAAAAAGACTTTCCATTCCAATTCAGTATGACAACAGCTACTCTTTGCAAAATTTATATTATTAAATGTTTTTGAATTAGTTTTTGTTAATTGCTTAAATTCATTTCACTAATTATCATTGAAAGTTTTTCTTCTAATTTGTCTGATGTTGCTTCATAAATCTCTTTGCTTTCTAAATTCGTGTTTACGCTGAAATAATATTTAATTTTAGGCTCAGTACCGGAAGGTCTCATAGTGATTTTTGTCTCATCTTCAAGTATATATTGAATAACATTTGATTTTGGAAGTTTAATTGCAGTATTTTTATTGGTTAAAGTACAATGCTCTATTGATTTTTGATAATCAAGTATTTTCACAACTTTTTTATTAATAATTTCTTTAGGATAATTATTTCTATAATTCTCCATCATATCTGAAATTTCTTGCATACCCGAAATTCCTTTTTTTGTTAAGGAAATCAGTTTTTCTTTGTAAAAACCAAATTCAAAAGCAATATCTATGAGTATGTCAAGTAGCGACTTGTTTTGAGAAGCACTCCATGCAGTAATTTCAGCAAGTAAACAAGCAGTAATAACAGCATCTTTATCTCTTACAAAATCACCTGCTAAAAAACCATAACTTTCTTCTCCACCACAAATAAATTGATATTTGTCATAATACAATTCTATAATTTCTGCAATGTATTTGAATCCTGTTAAAACTTCAAAAGAAGCAAATTTGAATTTAGAAGCTATTTTGTTTAATAAATCAGTAGTAACAATAGTTTTTACTATCATTTTTTTTCTTGTGTCTTCGGCTTTGCTTTGTGTTTGAGAGAGAAGGTAATATGTTATTAATGAAGCAGTTTCATTTCCGTTTAGTAATACATAATCTCCATTTGTATTTTTAACTCCAATTCCTATACGGTCAGCATCAGGGTCTGTTGCTAAAAGAATATCTGCATGAGTTTCTTTAGCTTTTAATATAGCAAGTTTTAAACTATCTTTTTCTTCAGGGTTTGGAGATTTCACAGTAGGAAAATTTCCATCGGGAATGTTTTGGGGTTCAGTTTCAATAATATTTTGAAATCCAAACCGTCTGAGTGCTTCCGGAATGATCTTATACCCTGTTCCGTGTAGTGGAGTATAAACAATTTTCAATTGCTCTTGTTTTTTTATAATGTCATATTGTTGTCTTAATGTCAAAATATTTGAATAATATTTTTCGTCAATTTCGTTTTTGATAATTATTTTGAGCTTATCATTTCCTTGAAAATTAACATCTTCAAACGACTGAATTTTATTTACTTCTTTGATAACATTTGCATCGTGAGGGCTTATCAATTGACCACCATCTTTCCAATATACTTTATATCCATTATATTCTTTGGGATTGTGCGATGCCGTAAGCATTACTCCAACATGGCATTGTAATTCCCTAACTGCAAATGAAAGTAAAGGTGTGGGGCGAATGTCATCAAAAGTATATGTTTTGATATTGTTTGCAGTAAAAATAGAAGCAACAATATCGGCAAAAAAGTCAGAGTTATTTCTTGAATCTCTTGCAATTACAGCAGATATTTGTGTGTTGGGATACACTTTTATAAGATAATTAGCCAATCCTTGTGTAGCTATTCCAACAGTATATTTATTCATACGATTGGTTCCAATTCCCATAATGCCTCTTAAACCTCCAGTGCCAAAGTCCAAATTGCAATAAAAACTTTCTTCTAATTCCTTATGGTCATTTTGTATTAACTCTCTTATTTGTTGTTTGTCGGCTTCTTCAATAATAGACGAATTTAACCATTGATTGACTGTATTCGATATTTCTGCTTTCATGATATATTATAGTAAACTGTGTATTGCTGTAGGCGTAAATGGCTTAGGATTACCATTGTGTTTAATTAAGTCTCGTACAATAGATGAATTTATTGATGTTAAATGCGGTTTTGAAAGAATGAAAACTGTTTCTATTTCGGGATAAATTTGCTTATTGACTTGACCGATACTTCTTTCATATTCAAAATCTGCAGATGTTCTAAGTCCTCTGAGAATAAAATTTGAGTTTTTACTTTTGCAAAAATTAACAGTAAGCCCTTCAAATGACTCTATGCTGATATTGTCGTATTTTTCAAATGTCTTTCTTAAAAATAACAGTCTTTGTTCTAATGAAAAAAAGGATTTTTTATTTATGTTTTCACCGATTGCTATAATGATATGATCAAAAATTGACAATCCTCTTATTACAATATCTTCATGTCCTGTGGTGATTGGGTCAAATGAACCCGGAAATACTGCAATTTTCTTCATTTTTTTTAGTTTTAATTATCAATTTTTAAATTAATATATGAAGCTACTACCTCCAAAAAATTCTCTTAAGATTGAAGTTGGTGGAATTTCTTTTTCAGGAATGAGTTTAAAATACGATAGAAACTTGAGCAATCGTACTGCTTCGGAATATTCCGGTACATTTTCTGGCACTTCGTGAAGAATTGGTTCAGCATATAATTTGAGTATTCCTAATTCGCACAGCAAAGCCGAATTAAACATAATATCAGCTTTTTCTTGAAAAGGGAAAATATATTTTTCTTCACCATGTCTTACACTTTGCCACCTTTGCAAAGTATCTAAAGCGCTATATCCTCTATAACGATAATCTCTTACCATTCTTCTAATAAGTCTGTTGTCTGTTGTTGGAATTGGATTTTGCGAATCAATAGATATTTGAGTAAGTGCCGAAACAAATATTTTGTATTTTATCGAATCGTCAATGGCAGAAGTTAAAATTGGATTTAACGCATGTATTCCTTCTATAATTAGTAATGTATTGTCCTGTATTTGTAGTTTTTTTCCTAAGTATTTTTTCTTCCCATCTACAAAGTCAAATGTAGGCATATTAACTACTTTACCTTCAAGTAATTCGGAAAGATGTTTGTTGAATAAATCCAAGTCTAATGCTTCTGGACATTCAAAATCATAATTTCCGTTTGAGTCTTTAGGAGTATCTTCTCTGTCTACAAAATAGTCATCTGTTGACAGCAAAACACTATCATATCCCAAAACCTTAAGCTGAACGGAAATTCTTTTTGAAAATGTTGTTTTGCCAGATGATGACGGACCGCTAACTAAGATGATTTTAATTTGTTTTTTATCGTGAATAAGATCAGCTACTTCTGACATCTTTTTTTCGTGCAAAGCTTCAGAAACTTTAATCAAATTGCTAACTGTTTTTTGTTCGATAAATGTGTTCAATTCACCTATATAAGGTACTCCTAAAATATTAACCCATTTTTTATGTTCTTTAAAAATATTGAATAATTTTTCATATCTGATAACTCGCGAACATCTTGTCGGATTGCTGCGTGAAGGTGCTTGTAGTAATATTCCATCGTAGTAATGCTCAAGATGAAATATATCTAAATAAGCTGTTGAAGGTACTAAATAACCATAGTAATAATTTACACAGTCCTCAAGGTAATAAACTGATGTGTAAACACGGCTTCTTGTTTTAAATAGTAGCGACTTATCATATAGCTGATGCTTTTCAAATACTTCAAGTGCTTCATTTGTAGGTAGTTCAGCTCTTTTGAAAGGTAAGTCTTGATTAATTATTTCCCTCATTCTTTGCTTAATGGTAGAAACTATAGTCGAATCAATGGTTAAATCAATATTGTTAAGTTCGCAATATTTTCCACCGGAAATCGAGTGTTTGATGTATAATTGTGCGTTTGGATATAAATCTTTTACCGCTTTGTACATTACAAAGCTAAGAGAACGCAAATACATTTGGTAGCCGATAGGGTGGGTTATGTCAAAGAAGCGAATAGTTTTTGGTTTGAAAACTTGAAAGTTTAAATTCCTAGCTTTATTATTTACCAAAGCTCCTAGCATCGGAAATGGAGTTGAAATGTTAATATCTGATAATATTTCTTTTAGCGATGTCCCTAAAGGGTACCTTTTTTTACTATTATTGTTTTCGCAAATGATTTGTATCATAATGTATAGCTCATATTCTGTAATGAGTTTATTTTTTGTAGTTTTTAGAAAATTTTAATCCTGCTTTGAAAGCATCAATATTTGATTGAACTATTTCTTCGCCTTTATTTTTAAAAAGCCGAACAATAGCTTTTTCAAAAGCATCTTCCGAAATGCCAAGATAAGGTGCGGCTGCTCCCAATACAATAATATTTGCAGACTTAGGAGAATTTATGTCTTTAGCTATTTCTTCAGCAGGAAGTGCAATATGGTTTTTGTTTTTTGTGATTTCCGACAAAATATCTTCAATGTTTGGATAATTAGGTATATTAACAAAAGGGTTGGTGCTAGTAATGAGCCATCCGTCATTTGATAGCATAGGTATATATCTAAGTGATTCCATAGGTTCAACAGATAAAATAATATCTGCTTGTCCCGTAGGTATTAAGTCAGACATTATTTCCTTATCAGAAACTCTCATGTGTGATTGAACATCGCCACCTCTTTGGCTCATTCCGTGAACTTCTGCTTGCTTAATATGTAGATTATTGTCGATTGCGGCAAATCCAATGACGGCAGCTATTGTTAAAATGCCTTGTCCACCTACTCCGGCTAATATTA
>CAZKDV010000049.1:0-17874 GCA_964551645.1 uncultured Bacteroidales bacterium
CATAAGTTAAAGTCTTTTTTGTTATTTATACTAAATATAAATTTATTTTTTTCTTGTTTTTGTTTTTTTTGAAACAAATAAATTTGTATTATTGCTAACTGATATTTCACAATCCCTATTTTCCTTAACGAGTTGTATATGAATATTATTATAAATATTTTAAAGTTTTTTTTTCTTATATTTTTTAAAAAGTTTAAAAATATATGGATAAATAAATATATAGAATCTGTTATATTTAACATTTATCTTAAAAAGAAAAAACTTTCACTCGCTTAACAAAAAAAACTTATAAAACAATAGAAAAAAAATAAAAAAGGAATGATTTTTATTTGAATATTTGCAAAATATAAAAAAGCTAAGCTAAACTAAAATTAAATATAAAAAAACGAAGTATAAGTAGTTGAATAAAAAAAGATTAAGGGCAGGAATAACAATGAAGGATATTAAAAGTATTTGGCAAAAGTGTTTAAAGATTTTCCATGATAATATAAGCTTAGAGAGTTACAAGACTTGGTTTGAGCCTATTGTTCCGCTAAAATATGAAAAAAACACTTTGACAATACAAGTGCCTAGTTACTTTTTTCACGAATGGTTAGAGCAGTATTACATTGATTTAATTGCAAAAACCATAAAAAAAGAATTTGGAGCAGCAACAAAACTTGAATATGATATTTTAATGGATAATAATGTTGGACATAATAAACTCTATATGAGCCTACCTTCAACCAATCCAAAGATTAAGCATAATGAGCCAAAATCAATGCCAATTAACATTAACAATAACGACTCTAAAGATATACCTAATCCTTTTGTAATACCCGGCTTAACAAAAATCCAAATTGATTCTCAACTTATCGACACTTATTCGTTTGACAATTTTGTTGAAGGCGATTGCAACCGTCTGGCTCGTTCGGCTGGGCTTGCCGTGGCGCAAAATCCGGGCAAAACATCTTTTAATCCATTATTGATTTATTCTACTAATGGACTTGGCAAAACACACCTTTCACATGCAATCGGATTAGAAGTTAAAAATAACTTCCCTGAAAAAACTGTATTATATGTGCAAACTGACCAATTTATGAATCAATTTATTGATTCTGTTAGAAATGGCAGTGTTAACGACTTTGTACATTTTTACCAAATGATTGATGTCTTAATTATGGACGATATTCATTCATTGTCAGGAAAACTCAAAATGCAAGATATATTCTTCCACATTTTCAACCATTTACACCAAAAATCAAATCAAATAATTATTACTTCTGACAAGCCACCTGTTGAATTTCAAGGTATTGAACCAAGATTGCTATCAAGATTTAAATGGGGATTAGCGGCTGATTTGCAAGTGCCAGATTTAGAAACAAGAATAGCAATAATAGAAAAAAAATTGTATAATAGCGGCGGAACTATGCCTGCCGATGTTATCGAACATCTTGCTTGTAGCATATCTTCCAATATTCGCGAAATGGAAGGAGTATTAATTTCTTTATTAGCACAAAGTTCATTCAACAAAAAAGCAATTAACATTGAATTAGCTAAAAAAATGATTGAAAAATATGTGAAAAACACTAAACCAGACATCACAATTGAGTATATCCAAAAAATAGTTGCCGATTATTTTAATATTACAATAGATCAACTTTTATCCACATCAAGAAAAAGAGATGTTGTGCAAGCAAGGCAAATAGCCATGTTTTTCTCAAAACAACTTACCTCCAATTCCTACGCATCTATTGGATCTCAAAGCGGAAACAAAGACCATTCAACAGTGCTTCACGCCTGCAAAATTGTTACTAACTTGCAAGAAACCGATAAGACATTTAAGAAATATGTGCAAGAAATAAACAAAAAAATCAAATATTCGCAAGTGTAAGTAAAATTGTGTGCCTTTAATTTTTCCAAAATAGATTTCTTAATTTTATTTTCTTAAAATCGCTCTAATATACGGAACTTCGTTTAATAATTTCGTTAGTAGCAAGTTTATATAGAACACTCTAACCAATTATATATGAATCCAAAAGAAATATTATTAATTTTTCTAAAACAAGCACTTAATACTGCTGATGGAGTATTTGAAATCTTTGCAACTATTCCAAATGCAAAAATTTATCAAGGTAGCAAACCCGGAGAAAGATTTTTATTTATTAAAGGAAGTCGTTCTGATGCCGCTACTTTGGTAGCACATGCTGACACCGTGTTTGATTTTAGCGGAGAACATAATCTTATTGAAGATGGTGATATTATACATAGTGATAGCGAAAAATATGGCATTGGTGCTGACGACCAAGCAGGTTGTGCAATGCTTTGGTTGTTGAAAGATTTGGGACATCATATTATAGTATGCGACTACGAAGAATCTACACACAAAGATGCAGATGGAAATTGCGTTGGTTCAAAGTATTTAATGAGAGAACATCCTGACATTGCACAAATAATTAATGACTCATCATTTGTTTTTGAATTTGATAGGCGACTTGCTTTTGGGATAAGAAAAAAACATTATACTTGTTATAACTTAGCTGTAACACAAGAATTTCGCAATTTTATTGAGAAAAATACTGGTTTTATAGATGATGACAATACTGGATATACAGATATTATGGAACTATGCACAGATGTATGCGGTGCAAATATTTGTGTTGGATATTCAAAAGCTCATACTGCTAAAGAAAAAATAAGTATTTCTGCATTTCAAAATACTTATGAAGTAATGATTAAACTTTTGCAAAAAGATTTAAAAAGGTTTCCCTCAAAAAAGTAGGAACATAAAAATATTGTATATTTGTTTCGTAAAATGAACCCGTTGTGCATTTAGGTCAATACTAAGGAAAAATAAAATGATGGAGAATTACCAACCTACAGAACCTGAAACATCGCATGACAATGGGAGTTGGATTGAGTTACAAGGGAAGTTAAAAATGAGTTCAAATGAAATTATTGAGAAAATAAAAAAAAGATATACCGAATTTAATTAGAGAATAAAAATGATACAAAATAATAATTACAATATGATAAAAGACAAAAAAACAAAAATTGCTTTCATTGCTACTTATCCGCCTCGCAGATGTGGAATTGGTACTTTTACTCAAAATCTTTATAATTCTATAACTGAAAACAGAGAATCTATTGAAGGAGTTATACTTGCAATAGATGATTCCGAAGAAGTCTCCAATTATCCTAGTGAAGTAGAGTTTGTTATCCAACAAGATCACCAACAAGATTATCTTGAGGCGGCAGAGTATTTAAACTCAAGCGATACAAATATTTGTGTGTTGCAACATGAATATGGTATATTTGGTGGGCAAAGTGGAGCATTTGTTCTTTCAATGATTCATAAACTTGAAATTCCTTTGATAGTAACTTTTCATACAATATTAAAAGAGCCTTCAAACAATGAAAAAGAAATATTGCAAAAGATTTGTAAAAAAGCTCAAAAGATTATTGTAATGAGTAAACTTGCGATTAAGTTTTTAATTGAAGTGTATAACATTGATAAAAATAAAATTGAATATGTACAGCATGGAGTACCAGATTTACATTTTGACCAAAACATAGCAAAAAAAGAACTTAAAACAGCAGATAAAAAGCTTATTTTAACTTTTGGTTTTGTTAGTCGCAATAAAGGTATTGAAACAGTAATAAAAGCATTGCCTAAAGTTGTAAAGCAACATCCCGATACCTTGTACATAGTATTAGGTAAAACCCATCCTAATATCATAAAAAGTAGTGGCGAAGGATATAGAACTTATCTTCAAAACTTAATTGAAAAGTTATCACTAACTGATAATGTTGTTTTACTAAACAAATTTGTTACGCAAGAAGAATTGTTTAAGTATTTATCCGCAGCCGATGTATATGTAACGCCATATTTAAATGAAGCCCAAATAACTAGTGGAACACTTTCTTATGCTGTTGGAGTAGGTACAGCTGTTATTTCAACACCCTATTGGCATGCCACTGAATTGCTAGCCGAAGGAAGAGGAGAATTATTCAACTTTAAAGATAGTGAGCAATTATCGAGTATTTTATTGGAATTATTCTACAAC
Organism: uncultured Bacteroidales bacterium; assembly: GCA_964551645.1. Classification (GTDB taxonomy): domain Bacteria; phylum Bacteroidota; class Bacteroidia; order Bacteroidales; family DTU049; genus CAZKDV01. Next base: position 4,047 of record CAZKDV010000049.1, read on the forward strand.
AAAGAAAAATTACAAACACTACGCAAAAAGGCTTATGATTACGGGCGTACAATTACTTGGAAAGAATCAGGGAAAAAGTATGTCAAAATAATTGGTAATGTGCTTAAAAACAAAGTCATTCAGGTTGAAACAAAGAAAAGTATTATTGATCCTGATATCATACCTGAATTTGCATTAGATCACATAATAAGGTTAACAGATTATACTGGAATATTACAACATACCAAATATGGAATACCAAACTTTAAAAAAGGATATTGCTTAGATGATAATGCTCGTGCATTATTAATGGCATTAATGGCTTACAAAGCAACAAAAGACAAAAAAGTATTAGAATTAGCAACAACATATTTAAGTTATATTCATTATATGCAAAATGAAGATGGACAATTTAAAAATTTTCTTAACTTTAAGAAAAAGTTTTTGGAAGAAAGTGTTGGCTCGGAAGATGCATTTGGTAGAACTATATGGGCATTGGGATATATGCTTGCAAATGCACCTAATGATACATATTACCAAAGTGGATATGAGATATTCTTTAGAGCGACACCACATTTTGATAAGTTAATATCTATACGAGCAATAGCAAAAACAATTATAGGACTTAGTAATTATCTTTTAAAGAATATGAATGATGAAGTAAATTATGAGCTGTTACAAACTTTATCATATAAGTTGATAAATGAATATCAACAAAGTAGTGATAAAGATTGGAAATGGTTTGAGACATTATTGGCTTATGATAATGGAATATTACCATTGTCTTTGTTGCATGCTAGCGAGCTAATTAGTGATAATTTAATTGAAGATATTGCAATGGAATCAATGAATTTTCTTACCGAAAAAACTCTTTACAAAGGCTATCTTTCAATAATTGGAAATGAAAAGTGGTATAAAAAAGACGGATATCGTTCAATTTATGCACAACAGCCTTTAGATGTTATGGCAATGGTGTTGATGTATCAGCAAGCATTTAAGCTAACAAAAGATGAAAAATATTTAGAAAAATTATTTATGTGTTTTAAGTGGTTTTTAGGAGAAAATGATATTAGAATGTCATTAATTGATTCTGATACAAAAGGTTGTTGCGATGGTATTGAAAGTTATGGAATTAACAGAAATCAAGGAGCTGAAAGTACTTTAGCTTATTTAATTTCACTTCTAGCAGTATCGGAAACTATAAAACAGGTGAAAATATAAAGCAAAAGCTAAAAAAAATATAATTTTTTTTGATTTGATTGATGAAACAAGTATTTTGCAAAAATAAACTAAATGAGTATATAGTATGCAAGTCCCATATAAGGCTAATAAAAGCCAAAAGCATAATCGTATGAAAGTAGCAATTTTAGCACCTATAGTTTGGCGTACTCCTCCACAAAAATATGGTCCATGGGAACAAGTAGCTTCCAATGTAGCAGAGGGATTGCTTAAGCTAAACATTGATGTTACACTTTATGCAACTGCAAATTCAAAAACATCAGGTAAACTTAAATATATATCGGAAACAGCGTATGGAGAAGATAAATCAAAAGATCCAAAAGTGTGGGAGGCATTGCATATAGCTCATCTAATGGAAAGTGCAAATAATTATGATATAATTCATAATCACTTCGACTTCTTACCGTTTACATACTCAAAGCTAATTAAAACACCAATTTTAACAACCATTCATGGTTTCTCCTCAAAAAATATATTACCTGTCTATAAAAAATATAATAATAGCAATCACTATGTGTCTATAAGTAATTCAGACAGAAACCCATTATTAAAATACATTGGAACCGTTTATAATGGAATAAATCCAAAATACTTTACATTTGTTCCCAAACATGGAGAGTATCTTTTGTTTTTTGGAAGGATTCATCCTGATAAAGGAACATATGAAGCTATACAAATTGCCAAAAAAGCAAATAAAAAATTAATTATCTCTGGAATTATTCAAAATGAGAATTATTTTAATACAAAAGTTAAACCATATATAGATAAGGAGCAAATCATTTATGTTGGTAATTCAGGACCAGAACAGCGAGACAAATTACTCGGAGGTGCATTGGCTCTATTGCATCCCATAAACTTTGATGAACCCTTTGGCTTAAGTGTGGCAGAGGCAATGTTTTGTGGAACTCCAGTAGTTGCTTTTGGTAGAGGGTCTATGTTTGAATTAATCAAAAATAAAAAAACTGGATTTATTGTGAATAATATTGGAGAAGCAGCAAATGCAGTTAATTTAATTCATACAATTAATCGCATTGATTGTTATAATTGGGCAATGCAAAATTTCTCCAAAAAGCAAATGACAAAGAATTATTTAAAATTATATAAAAAAGTAATTAAAAAAAACCTGAATGCTTATGCAAATGAAATTTGAATTAAGTAGAGCACCTTTGGTAAACAGAAGGAGTGCAAAAATTGAAAGAGATATTTCAAGGGTAATTACTCGCTTATACATGCCCGGGAATATGAATAGAGTGCATAAAATTATTAGTAGAGTATTAAAGCTCAAAGAGCAAGAATGTGATGAGATGTACGAAAAAGTAGCTCTTCGCTTTTATAATAGGCATAAAAATCTAGATAGCATATTTATTGATAACTTTAAAGAAGTATCTAATTATGTTGATATGCCTACAGAAATGAAAGAAATAAAGAAACTTTTGATTGGTGCATATTTCACAATGGAATATTCAATTGAATCTGCAGCTATTTTTAATCCCTCAATTATTATGCATCCCGACCAATCTGGAGTGCCAAAAGATTGTCAAAGATTTATAATGAGTTTGAGAGCAACTGGTGAAGGACATATATCATCTATAGTTTTTAGAACTGGAATTATTGATGAAAGTATATCCTTAACTTTTGACCCTATAACCAGCTTTGCAAGTACACCAAAAACAGTTCATAATAGATTTTATAATCGAGATATATTTGAAGTAAAGTTAAAAGATATTGGAGCTTGGAATAAAATTAGTAAGGAAATTTTAAACTCATTACCAGAAAAATTCTCATTTCAAGATTTAAGAAAAAAAATAGATAAAGTTTATTTGTACTTGGAAAATAAAGAAAAAGATGAAACAATAGACAATATATATTGGATTGCGAATTCAAATTATTTCAAATTATTTGATACAGATAGTAATATTTCAGAACGAGTTATTTTTCCTGTTTCAGATAATGAAATAGGAGGAATTGAGGATGCAAGATTTGTAAAATTTGTTGATGAAAAAGGCGATAGTATTTATTATGCAACTTACACAGCTAATAACGGAAAACATACATTGCCCCATTTATTAGAAACTAAGGATTTTCTTAGATTTAATATTGCTACATTAAATGGAGATGCTGCACAAAATAAAGGAATGGCTTTATTTCCAAGGAAAGTTAATGGAAAATATGCTATGCTTTCAAGGTTAGATGGTGAAAATAATTATATTATGTACTCAGATAATATACATTTTTGGGATCAGGCTAAAATTATCCAAGAACCTCAATATCCATGGGAGTTTATTCAACTTGGAAATTGTGGTTCACCTATTGAAACAGAGTATGGTTGGCTTGTTTTAACTCACGGTGTAGGACCAGTTAGACAATATTCTATTGGTGCTATTTTACTTGATTTAAATAATCCTGAAAAAGTAATTAAAAAGCTAGAAAACCCTCTTCTTACACCTAATGAAACAGAACGAGAAGGATATGTGCCAAATGTAGTTTATTCATGTGGCTCAATTATTCACAATAAAAATCTAATTATTCCTTATGCAATGTCAGATATTACATCAGGGATTGTAACTGTTAATATTAAAGACTTGATTGATAATATGATTGATACTGATAAAGAAACATAATGTTAATTTAGATATAATGGGTAAAATAGATATTGTTTTTTAGGTTATATTCTTTAATGAATATTTTTGATGCTTTTTTTGAAATTATGGAATTTTCATACAATAATAAACAAAGTTGTAAGTTTGCATAATGAAAAATTTAAGTATGAAATTTCTTAAAACATCAGCAACTACACTTGTTATTATTGCATTTTTGTTTATTTCTCTGTCTTCATGCAACAAAGATTCGATTTTTAATAAAGATGAAACTTTCAAACTAAAATTTTCAACAGACACAATTTTGTTTGACACAGTGTTTACGACAGTTGGTTCAATAACAAAGAATTTTAAGATTTTTAACAATTCAAATAAAAAAGTACTGATAGAATCTATTGATTTAGGTGGTGGCAAAGCATCTAATTATAGAATAAATATTGACGGACATTCGGGTGTGAGCTTCAAAAACATTGAAATGCGTGCAGGAGACAGTTTGTGGGTATTTGTGGAAGTTACAGTTGACCCGAACAATCAAACTACACCAATTGTAGTGCAAGATTCGATAATGTTTTATGTTAATAATTTTAGACAAAGTGTTCAGTTGGTGGCTTTTGGACAAGATGCATATTTTCATTATCCCAATGTTCCTGCAAGTAATACTTTATCTGCTCATAGCTTGATATACGGCACCTTACCAAACGATAAACCTCATGTAATTTATGGATTGGCTTTAGTTCCAAACAATATGACACTGACTTTGCAGGCAGGAACAAAACTATATATGCACCATAATGCTAATTTAGTTGTTTTGTCCGATGCAAGTTTGCAAATTCAAGGAAGTTTAGGCAGTGAAGTTTTAATTCAAGGAGATAGATTAGACCCTTATTATTGTGAACAGGCAGGAGCTTGGGGCAGAATTTGGCTATCGGCAAACAGTATTGATAATGAAATTGATTATGCCATAATCAAAAACGGAATAATTGGTTTGCATGTTGATACCGTTGGAAGCTCATCTAATCCTACTTTGCGACTGTCAAATACAATTATCGAAAATATGAGTACAGCTGGTTTGCTTGCTCAAGGATCATGGGTTGAAGCAAATAACTGTGTTATTGCCAATTGTGGCGAAATAGCGATTTTATTGCGTTATGGAGGGAAATATAAATTTAAGCACTGCACAATCGGAAATTACTGGAAAACAACTAATAGGCAAGCCCCTTCTTTGTTGATAAATAATTATTATGAAGATGCTTTTGGAAATTTTCAAGTTAGGGATTTATCTGAAGCATATTTTGGAAACTGCATTATATACGGAAACAAAGAAGATGAACTTATATTAGACAAATTTCCCTTCGGGAGTAGCACTTACAATGTTAGTTTTGATAATTGTATAATTCGCACTAAAGAATCGTTTAGCAATTTTCCGGCAACTTTTTCTGATTGTTTACGCAATGCTGACCCCGATTTTGTTGGGCTTGATTCTTTATACTTTCAGTTGTCCGAAACTTCGCCAGCAATTGATAAAGGCAAGCACTCAGTTGCATCGGATATATTGTTTGATATTGAAGGAAACTCCAGAGTTCAAGGCACAGCCCCTGATATAGGTGCTTATGAAAAGCAGTAATATTCAAAAATCATTCAGAACTATTGCAATTCTGTCTTAGGAATAACTGATTGCTCGGTTTTTAAAATACTTTTGTAAGCATTTTGATAATTATCAAGTGAGTATCCTGTTCCCATAGCTCTCAAAATACTAATTCTTTTTTCTAATGGAGGGTGTGTACTCGAAAGATTGTTAAACTGAGCTTTTTTACTTTTAAATGGATTTGCAATATACATAGGAGCTGTAGTTTTGTCAGCAGTTCTTAATTGTTGTGTCGATTTGCCAATTTTTTCAAGAGCCGAAGCTAAACCTTCGGGATAACGAGTAAGTCTGGCACCTGAAGCATCTGCAAGATATTCTCTTTTGCGGGATAAGGCAAAATATAGCAAGCGAATAGCTATTGGAGCAATAATAGCAAATGCAATTGCAATAAGTATTAAAATGATTTGAGCAGCTCCACCCTTTTTTCCTGATGAATTTGTTTTCCCTCCTCCTCCGTATAGCACGCTTCTTAAAAACACTTGTGAAATAAGTGCAACAGAAGCAACCATAATCGTAGCAATGGTTAAATAACGAATATCTCGATTAATTATATGTGAAATTTCATGTGCCACAACACCTTGCAGTTCATCTCTGTTCATTATGTCAAGAAGTCCTGTCGTAACGGCAACAAGACTTTTTTCGGGTTTCATACCTGCGGCAAAAGCATTAGGAGCCGGATCTTGAATGATATAAACTTTAGGCATAACGGGCATTCCGGCAGCAATTCGCATTTCTTCAACTATATTAAATAGTTGAGGGTGATCGTCGTATTTTATTTCTTTAGCATTGCTCATTTTTAAAATGATGTTGCTACCTTGCGCAAATGCCACAATTAACAAAATAAAATATAAGGTTAGTGCAAGGAAAATCCCAATAAAACCACCACTTTCGGGGTCTAATGTCATACCAATAAAAAATCCTAAAAATATTAGGAGAACTCCCATAAAGATAAGTAGTATTGCAGAGCGTTGTTTATTTTTTCTTGCAACTTCCCACATAATAAATTTTGCTTAGAAACTAACTTTTGGAACTTCTCTTTCTTGAGGATTTGAAACTTCAAAGAAATCACCTTTTTTAAAGTTAAACATTCCTGCTACAATATTTGACGGAAACATTTCAATTTTGTTGTTGTAAAAAAGAACTTGATCATTATAGTTTTGTCTGGAAAACGAAATTTTATTTTCTGTAGATGTCAGTTCTTCTTGCAGTGCTAAAAAATTTTGATTTGCTTTAAGGTCGGGATAATTTTCAACTGCTATTTTCAACTGCCCTAATGCTGATGACAGTAAACCTTCTGCTTCTGCCTTTTTGTCAACTCCATTGCTTTCCATTGCTTGAGAGCGATATTTGGTGATGTTTTCAAGTATCTCTCTCTCATGCTTCATGTATCCTTTGACAGTTTCTAAAAGATTGGGTATTAAATCATGTCTTCTTTTTAATTGTACATCAATTTGTGCCCAAGCATTTTTGATTTGATTTCTTAATTTGACAAGACTATTGTATATTCCGACAAACCAAAATATTACAATTAGTATTATTCCTAAAATTATCAGTAATCCTTTCATGTTTTTTTAATTTTTAACAAAAATACTAAACTTTAAACAATTATCACAAAAAAAAGAGACTGCCCGATTGTTTGGACAGTCTCTCTTAATTTATTATGAAAAAATGCTATTTTTAATCTTCATCTTCAATTTTTCTTTCTTTTAATTCTTTGTCTAACATAAATAGACCGGGGTTTTTGCCATCAATCATTTTTACTTGTTCTAAAAGTAAAGATGCACTTGCTTCTTCTTCAACTTGCTCATCAACAAACCATTGTAAGAAGTTTTGAGTAGCATAATCTTTTTCTTTAATTGACAGTTCAACAAGATCATGGATTAATGAAGTAACAAGTTGCTCATGTTTGTAAGTTTCTTCTATTACATGAACAACATTTTCCCATTTGTTTTCTGGTTTATCAATTGCTTCAAGAGTAACATTTCCACCGCGTTCATGTATGAAATCATATATTTTCATTGCATGTGTTAATTCTTCATGTGCTTGTACTTTCATCCAATTAGCAAATCCTTGAAGACTTAAGTCTTCAAAATAAGCTGACATAGATAAATATAGATAAGAAGAAAATAGTTCGGCATTAACTTGCTCATTTAATTTTTTTTCGATTGATTGTTTTAACATAATAGTATTATTTTTAATTCTTAATTCTTTTTTTATAGCAAAATACAAACCAATTTATATATATATGACATAATGACAATTTGAGGATTTTATTTTGTCTGTTTTCAATATTTTATATTTTTTTTGTAGAAAAAGCCGATTTTTAGTTTTAAATCGTGATTTTGAAAAAGATTATATAATTTTACATTAAAATTATTGCATAATTATGAGAAAACTCTTAGTGATTTGTTTGTTGCTATATACTGCTAATATTTTCGCCCAATTTAATGATGGAAGTATTGGTTACTTTAAAGAAAAAGAGCTTATTATTAAACTAAAACCCGAAAATCGAAATTTGTTTTTAAATAAAGAAAAAAATATTGATAAAATCAATGATTTATTTAAAAACATAAGTGCTGTTCAATGTGAAAAAATATTTCCATTACATTATAGTCCGAGAAAAACTTATGATTCGGGCAATCGACTTGTAGATTTAAGTTTGATTTACAAAGTTATTTATGAAGAAGAAATTGGCGAAAATGAAGTGATGCAAATGCTAATAAGGACTGAATTATTTGAATATGTTGAAAGAGTGGTAATTCCCGAATTATTGTATCAACCTAATGATCCGATGCAAACAAGTCAATATTATCTTAACAAAATACAAGCATACAAAGCATGGGATATTTGTAAAGGAGATTCAAACATTGTTATCGGCATTATTGACACAGGCTACGACTTTACGCACCTTGATTTGCAAACTTCGGTTAAGTATAACTATAATGATCCGATTGATGGAGTTGATAATGATAATGACGGCTATATTGACAATTATATGGGCTGGAATTTGGGCGAATGGAACAATAATCCACAATGGGCAAATGCAGGACATGGAGTGCATGTGTCGGGAATAGCCGGAGCAACTCCTGATAATGCTTATGGAATTGTAGGAGTTGGATATAATTCAAAGCTTTTGCCTATTAAAATTGATGATGAAGATGGCGTTTTAACCAAATCTTGGGAAGGTATGATATATGCTGCTGACCACGGAGCAAAAATAATTAATTGTAGTTGGGGAAGCACTTTTAGCAACGGGCAGTTTGGACAAGACATTGTTAATTACGCAACCTACAACAAGGGAGCATTGATTGTTGCAGCTGCTGGCAATTCAAACGATGAGAGAATGTTCTATCCAGCTGCTTTTAAAAATGTTCTATGCGTTGCAGCAACAAAAAGCAATGATTACAAATGGGAAAACTCAAGTTATTATTGGAGAGTTGATGTTAGCGCACCCGGACACGACATTTACTCAACTTGGCTCAACGGACAATTTATTTCTTCGGGAGGAACATCAATGGCTACGCCTATGGTGTCAGGCACTGCCGCTATTATTTGGTCATATTACTCCGATATGCTACCACAACAAATTATTCATATTATCAAAAATTCTACTGACAATATTTATAATATTAGCAGCAATGCTAAATATCGTGATAAATTAGGCACAGGAAGAATTAATATGTTCAGAGCTTTGACAGATGATTTTAAACCGGGAATATCCAATGAGGAATTATTTATTACAGATAAAGATGATGATGTTTTTATCATAAATGACACTTTGTATATTAGTGGGATTTTTAGAAATTATCTTACTCCAACCAATCAACTTTCAATTACTTTACAATGTTCCTCGCCTTATATCGAAATAGTTGATTCTGTTTTTGATGTTGGGGTTTTGCAGACATTAGAAACAGTTGACAATATGAGTGTACCGTTTAAAGTAAGAATTAAAGAAAATACTCCAACAGGACATCAATTAACTTTCTTTTTAGTTTACAATGATACACTTTATGAAGCCAAAGATTTCTTTTTTTTAGATGTCAATAGTGATTATTTAGATCTTGATGTAAATCAAATTACTACAACAATTACAAGTAAAAGCACAATAGGATATAATGATAACATTAATTTTGCTCAAGGAAGCGGATTTAGTTATCAAAATTCCCCCTCATTGTTTTCTTGTGCAGGATTGGTAGTTGCTCAGTCAACAAACAAAGTGTCAGACAATATATATGGTTTTACTGAATACTACGAATCAGATTTTGTTTCGACTCAAAATGTGGGCTATGTAGTGCCTCCTCAAAAAGGAGATCAACATATTAAAGGAATATTTGAAGATAAAGGTGTCAATTCGCCACAAATAGGTGTGTCAGTTGTTCATGAAGCCTATGCGTACAATAAATCTGAATATGAAAATTTTATTATTTTAGAATTTCATATTATCAATAATAATTTATTTCCACTTGATGATATTTATGTTGGCTATTTTGTTGATTGGGATTTACATGTACGAAGTCAAAATAAAGTACTGACAAATCAAACAGAGCGTTTTGGTTATACCTTTGACTTGGATAGTTCTATTTACACATCAATTCAACTATTATCGGAGGGCGATTTTAGACATTATGCTATTGATAATGATGGAAAAGATGGTAGCGTCAATTTGAATGATGGTTTTTCTACGGTTGAAAAGTATCTTGCAATTACCGGAAATAGAACATCAGCCGGAAATTATCCTTTCGGCAATGATGTTTCGCAAATTGTTAGTAGCGGACCATTTTTTATTGCTCCTAACGATACAGTTTCTGTTGCATTTGCTCTGCATGCTTCTTTAACATATTCGGACTTATTGTCGAGCATTAAAAATGCAAAAACAGTATATGAGCATGGAGATATAGTAAGTATTTCTAAATTGGATAATGATAATATCAGTATTTTTCCAAATCCGTTCACAAATAAATTTACTGTGTGTTTAGATACTGATGATAATAAAACAATAAAAGTATTTGACCTTGCAGGACATTTAGTTAAATATCTTGACTCTAACGCAAAACATACAGATATTGATATGAGCCAGCATAAAGCAGGAATTTACTTGATTGAGGTGTCAGGAGAGCAAGTAATGAACAAAATATTGATAAAGACAGATAATTAAGCAGTGAGTTCGATACCTACAAAGCACAAAGACAGATATATTTTAGTTTTATACGATTTTTCGGCTTCGGCTGAAAATGCACTCAAACATGGAATAAAATTATCCTTTGTTTTGCAAAGTAAATTATGTATTGCAACATTTTTGCCGTCAAAAATTGGGGCTGAAGAATTTGAAAACACAAAAAAATCATTAGCATCTGTTGCAGCTATGGCGCAAGCTAATCATAACATTGAAGTTATTGCTTATGCAATGAAAGGCAAAATGTCAAAATTATTACATTCATTTTCTGATGTAATTGAAACTGTGCTGGTTGTTGTAGGAATGAATAAGCCATATTTTGTGTTTCAAAAAAAAATATCACAAATATTAAGAATTATCAGGCGATCTCGTATTCCATATTTTATAGTTCCTGAAAATGCAAAACTTAACGAATATACGCATATCGTACTTCCTGTTTCATATACAAGGCAAGACAAAGAAAAAATTGCGTGGGCTTCTTATTTTGGTCGTCTAAATCAATCAACTATTCATGCTTTAATTGCTAAGGCAAGAGATGGATTTATCAGAACCGGAATAAGCAATAATGTTCAGTTTTTGAAAAAAATGTATTATAGCCTGAATGTTTATTACAAATTAATCAATACGGATAAAGATATTTTGAAATTAGATGCTTATGCTATTGAATATGCTGTTGAACACAATGCCGGATTAGTAATGACAATAGTTCCTGAGCGTGCTGATTTATTTGATTTGATATTAGGCTCTGCCGAAAAGAAAAACATAATGAATGTTCACGACATGCCGATATTGTGTATAAGTCCACGCGATGATATGTATGTTTTGTGTTCATAATATTAAAATAAAACTTTTAGCAAAATGAAATTGAAACCTCTTTTACTGATTCTTCTAATAAGTTTTTCATGTTCGCGTGAAGAAAATTTGCCTTCAATAGATATAATAAAAGAAGACGAGATAGGCTGGAATGATAAAGAGTATTGCCTTATAAATTATTCCGATTCTGAAGTTACACTTGAATTAAGTGCCGGAATAAAATGTCGTGGCGGTATTTCCAGAAAGTATTTTAAACATTCATTTGCTCTTGAACTTGATAAAAAATATCCTTTGGCAAATTTACCAAAAGATGACGATTGGGTGTTAAACGCAAATTATATTGATAAAACATTTATGAGGCATAAAATAAGTTATGATATTTTTAGAGAAATGAACGCTAGAAACATAGCTTCTCGTTCTGCTTTTGTCAATGTCAGTATCAATGGAGAATATGAAGGTTTATATGTTTTAATGGAAAAAATTAACGGAAAAATGGTAGGTCTTAACAAAAAAGATACTCTTGCAATGTTATTTAAAGACCCTCCTGTTTTTTACAAGGATAAACTTGATACTCAATTTATACAAGATAGTTTGAATTATTACCAACAAAAATTTCCTAAAAAACGCAAATCGGATAAAACATATTATATTGAACAATTTAAGGATTTCATGTTTAATTCAGATGATCAAGAATTTGCAAAAAACATATCGAAATGGGTAGATTTGGATAATGTCATTGATTGGCATATAATTTTACTGTTTTCAAATAATGGAGATGGAATAATGAAGAATTTTTACTTATACAAAGTTAATTCAAGAACACCGTTTAGGTTTGCAATATGGGATTACGACCATTCGTATGGCAGAGACGGAGATAACGAAATGAACATGATGGAAAGAGAACTTGCCTGCAATAGAGCAATATTATTTGAAAGATTGATGAATATACGGGAAATTGGATATTTGCACAAACTGAAAAATCGTTGGTTTGAACTCAGAGAATTAGGTATAATTTCTTATGAAAATTTTGACAAACATATTAAAGATAATGACAAAATAATTCGTAAACATATTGATAAAAATTTTGAAAAATGGTCAATTGATAGTGAATGGTATTTTGATGATAATAATTACAAACAAGAGCTTGATTTGATGAGGGAGTTTATGAAAATTAGAATCCCTCAACTTGACGAATATTTTGGGAGCATATAGATAGAATATTGCTTATTATTGTATGTCCTTGATGTTTTTTATCTTTGCATGATTTTTTGTGTTTGATATATGATTTCACTTAAGGATATTAGCGTTGAGTTTGGAGGTAGCATTTTGCTTGATTCTATATCATTTTTGATAAATAAGCAAGATAAATTAGGATTAGTCGGGAGGAATGGCTCAGGAAAAACAACTTTGATGAGATTGTTGATGAACATACAATCGGCATCATCTGGTGTTATTGAAATGCCAAAAAATATTCAAATTGGCTATTTGCCTCAAGAGAAAATTTACAAAGGCTCAAATACTGTATTTAATGAAGCATTGACTGCTTTTAGCGAAGAATTGTATTTACGCAACGAAATTGCTTTTGTTCAAAGCCAAATTGAGCAACCAAAGGGAAAGACAGAACAAGAATTATTAGATTATTTTGAAAAATGCAATGAATTAAATGAAAGGTACAATTTCTTAGATGGAAGCACAATTGAAGTAAGAACTGAACGAATTTTACAAGGTTTGGGTTTTGTTAGAGATGATTTTCAAACACCGATAAGCACATTGAGCGAAGGTTGGCAAATGCGTGTTGAATTGGCTAAAATTCTTCTCAAACCATCTGATATATTATTGCTTGACGAGCCAACTAATCATCTTGATATTGAGAGCATTCAGTGGCTTGAAGACTATTTAACTCAATATTCCGGTGCAATAATACTTGTTTCTCACGACAGAATGTTTCTTGACAAAGTAACTAATCGAACAGTTGAAATAAATTTAGGTTCAATATATGACTATCCAGTTTCATATTCAAATTATTTGGATTTGAGAGACGAAAGAATCGCTTTGCAAAAAAAACAGCAACAAGCTCAACAGAAAGAAATTGAACAAATTGAAAAATTTATTTCTCGTTTTAGATATAAAGCAACCAAAGCAAAGCAAGTGCAATCAAGAATTAAATTGCTTGATAAAATGGAATTAACAGAAGTTTTTAAAGCTATTTTAAATAGGGAAGAACAAACAACATCGGCTTTTATAAAATCTATGCAAATTCTTTTAGAAGAAGAGGTTGATGATAATGTATAGAATAAATACTTTTTTAAATATTATAATAATTATGGCATTACTAGCTTTAAGTTATCTTTCTGAAACAATTGATTTAGAAATATTCATTTT
>CAZKDV010000050.1:0-17441 GCA_964551645.1 uncultured Bacteroidales bacterium
CTACAAAAATATTGACTTAATTCTTGTTCCCGGACTTGCCTTTGATGAACAAATGAATCGTTTGGGTCGCGGAAAAGGATATTATGACAATTTTTTGCCACTAACAAATGCACATACAATTGGAATCTGCTTTGACTTTCAGTTTTTCAAATCTATTCCTCACCAAAATCACGATATTAAAGTTGAACAAATTATTTACGCTTAATTACAAAATTTATGAGAACATTTTTTTTCACAATTAGCTTATTAGTATTTACTAATATTTTTGCTCAAAATATTGCTACTATAAATGGAACTATCAGTAACTCTCCTACTCAGGAACTTACTATTATGCCATTTATCAAAGGAGAATTTCCTGAACAAAAAATTTCAATTGTAGATAATAATTTTAAAGTAAAAGTATTTATTGAAGATATTACATTTTTAAAATTAGCATTTTCGGGAAAAGCATTTTTAATTGTAATTGCAGAACCAAATGATGAAATTAGCATAAATGTTGATTTATCGGATATTATTAACACCATTACCATCAAAGGCTCTACCAGCTCAATGCAAGTATATGAAACCGAAGCCATACTTGTAGATAAGGAAAGAAATATTCAAATACTTAGTAATGATTATGCTAAATTAAAGGAAAAGCAAACATCTCAAAAAGAATTAGAAAGCATAAAAAATAAAATTGACTCAATAGAAAAATCATATATAAATTATATAGCTGACTTCATAAAGCAAAATATTGATAATCCTGCATCTATGTTTTTTATTGAAAAACTCAATATAGATGAATATTTTAAGCTATATGAAGACTATGCTAATAAGATGAAACAGAAATATCCTACAAACGCAGTAGTAGAACATATTAACGCTAAAGTAGTAGCAGCAAGCTCAACAAGAGAAGGAATAAAAGTACCAAATATCCAATTACCTAATATTAATGGAGATACTTTATCTTTGTATCCATTAAAAGGAGAAATAACCATTATTGACTTTTGGGCTTCATGGTGTAGTCCCTGCCGAATGTCAAATCCATCAAAAGTTTCTGCTTATGACAAATATCATAAAAAGGGATTAGAAATTTATTCTGTTTCATTAGATCAAAGTGCTGACGGTTGGAAAACTGCAATTATCAAAGATAATTTAAAATGGGAAAATCATGTCAGCGAATTAAAAGGTTGGCAGTCAAAAGTATCTCGTCAGTTTGGAATTAGCTCAATACCTGCAAATATTATCATTGACAAAGAAGGCAAAATTATCGCAAAAAACCTTAGAGGTGAAGAGCTACATAGATTTTTAGAAAGATTCTTCGGAGAATAAAAGTCAGATTTGCAATTTACTTTCTAAGTTGCACATTTAATATTTCTGCGGCTATCATATCAAATTCTTCATAAGTAAGCTGCTCTGGGCGTTTGGTCTGATATTCATTGAATGTGGAGGTAAGTTCAAAACTAAATTCTGAAAGTGAATTTCTTAACATTTTTCTCCTTTTTTGAAATGCCGATTTAACAACTTTTTTAAAAAACGAAAAATCAGTTTTAGGAATTAGTTCATTCTTAAACTGCATAGATATAACTGCCGACTTTACCTTAGGCTGTGGATAAAATACGCTTTCGCTAACATTAAATAATATTTCAGGACTATAATATGCTTGTGTCAAAATACTCAAAATACCATAATCTTTGCTATTAGGTTTGGCAACAATTCTCTCTGCTACTTCTTTTTGAAACATTCCAACAACTTGAACAACCATATCTCTATTATCTAACACTTTAAATAAAATTTGCGATGAAATATTATATGGAAAATTGCCAATTATGGATATGGGCTTAGAAAAAATGCTTGCCAAATCAAATTTTAAAAAATCAGCTTCAAACAACTGCTCTGGTTTTAAGTTGAAATTATCCATCAAGTACTTAACTGACTCTGTATCTATCTCTACACAATAATAGTTTATATCTTTGTTTTCAAGTAAGTATTTAGTAAGAACTCCCATTCCCGGACCAATTTCCAAAACATTTTTCAATAAATCAACATTTAGCGATGAAACTATTTTTTTCGCAATATTCTGGTCTGTCAAAAAATGTTGTCCGAGATGTTTTTTAGGTTTTACTGTCATTGTAAATTCTTATTTCTAATTTGCCTATACAATTCTCGTGCTTCTTGGGCATAAACACTTGAAGGAAAATCATCAACAATTTGCCAATATAAATCCATAGCATTATCTGGATTATCTAATTTGTCTTTGTACAAACCAGCCAAAATATACAAAGCATCATCTGCTAATAAGTCTATATAATGATTTGCAAGAATTTGATGAAGTGATTGAGCTGCTTTTTCGTATTCTTCTTTAAAAATAAGTATTTTAGATTTTAACATGAGTGCATCATCACGAATTGGATGATAAGGAAAAATATTTAACAAAGAATCCAACACTTGCAATGATTGTTCATGTTTTTTAGTAACATACATAAATTCGGCTCGCGAATAGTATTCAAGCGGAACAAATGAGCTGTCTGTATCTACATTATTAATGATAAATAAATTCAAATCCATTGCATCATTGGCAATAAGTTTTGATGTAGAACCTTGCAGAATTTTTAGATGTGTTTGTGCATATTCAAACTCGCCTATATAATAATAAAACTTTGCATTTTTAAACTTTGCATAAAACCCAATAGTGTCATGTTTAAAGTCCTTTTCAACCTGCGAATAAAGCAATGAAGCATCCCAATGCTCGCCAGTCATCAGCATAATATCGGCTTTTTGAATTTTCAGTACAGCAACTAATTGTGCTTGCAATCTTGGAACTTGCATTGCTTTATCAATCCATTTTTTTGCTTCCAAAGGTTTATTGAGATAATATGCTTGAATTTCGGCAAGTTTTTGAACTAAGGAAATACTATTCAACTGTATCCCCATTTCATCAATTAACATCAATATATCATTTTCAATTTCTTTTAAAATCTCAATACTTGGAGGAATAGTAGAAGTTGCTTGCAAGTATTTTATATCTATCAATAAAATTTTAGCGTTGTAATAATAACTTGCTTTGCTTCCGAGAGTGATAATATAATTAATTCCTCTCACGGCTTCCGCATATTCTTTGTTTTCAATAAAAGTTGGAACAATATCAATTATAATTTCACCTTCTCGGTTTTGCCTTTTATCCATTGCAATAGCCTGCGTCATTGCTCTTTCAAAATCAGAATTTTGAATGTAAGCCCAAAGTAAAATATCAGCATAAGCTATATTTTGTGGTTTTCTTTGAACACGCCGTAACACATACTGAATAAACTTATTCAATAGTTGCTCAGTATGGTCGGTAGCAACAATAGCCTGCAAACGCTCTTGCAAATTTTCTATTTGAGAAGCCGGATTATCAATAACTTTAAATATTTGCTCAAACATATCTTCTAACTGATTATTGTCATAATACAAGTAAATCAGTTCGTAGCTAAACACTTCATTGTATGGAAATTGCTCAATAGCTTTTTCATAAGTTTTGGTTGACCAATCTTTTAATCCTCTTATTTCAAAATATTGGGCTAATGCCATGTAATTATCAACTGTCGGACTAAGATTGTTAATTGCTGCCTGCATACTTTTGATGTGCTTCTTTTGATTTCCTGTTTTTAAGTAAACATAACCTTCATCAACTTGATACCTAAAAACTGCGGGATTTTTCTTTATCAAACCCGAAGTCAATCGTTCTGCTTTTTTATAATCTTCTAATGCAATAAGGCACTCAAAATAGTAGTTGTACAAATAAATTGAAGGATTACGATTAAACAATTTTTCGTATAAAACAATAGCTTTATCATACTCTTGATTATTGTAATATTGCAATGCAAGAAGTTCATCAGTTGTCGTTTGAGTTTGTGCAAAAACTGAATTGGAAGCAAACAAAGCAATCAGAACTATCAAAATAGCTTTAAAAAAACGAACAAAAACTGCTTTAAATGAATGTTTCATCTATCTAAAAAAATATGCAAGTTTATTTATACAATTCAATGACTTTTATAATTTTAGGATATAAAGTATCATATACAATCAATTGCGAATTAAGATTTTTAATCATTATTTCAATTTCTTCTTTGAGCATTAAAACCTCTTTTTCTTCCTCTAAAATATATTTGGCAAATTCATTCTTTTTTATAATTCTTTTTTTCAAATCATGCTGTAAATCAGTCAATTGAGATTGCGAAAAAATAATACTTTCATTTAATTCAGGGAGAACTCCAAGCAAATTTTGTAATGGCGCCTCAATAAGTGCAAATCTATTGATTACTTCCTTGTCTTCTGTGTTTTTTTCAATATTATCAATGATCTTCAATAAACTTATGGTATTTGTACATTCTTCAGATATTTTTTTCAATTGCAAAGTGTCTATACTTAAAAGGCTTAACTGTGTGTCATTCAATGTATTTTGAAGAAATACAATTTTTTGATTTCCTTGCTTTATATAAGGCAGTGTACATGCAGAAAAAACAAAAGCACCAATAAGAAAGTTAATAACAATAAACTTTTTCACTTTTCGACTAAGGCATTTAATTTTTAAGCATCTCAAAACCTGTATATTGTTGCAATACTTCGGGAATAAGCACTCCTTCGTCAGTTTGATAATTTTCCAAAATTGCGGCTAAAATTCGTGGCAATGCCAAAGCACTTCCGTTAAGAGTATGTGGAATAAATATTTTCCCATCGCTACCTTTACATCTTAGTTTCATTCTTACAGACTGAAAAGTTTCAAAATTTGATACCGAACTCACTTCTAACCATCTTTTTTGTCCTGCCGCATATACTTCAAAGTCGTAAGTCATGGCCGAAGCAAAGCTAATATCACCGCCGCATAATCTCAAAATACGGTAAGGTAATTTCAAACTATCCAATAAATTTGCAACATGCTCGCACATCTCATCAAGTGCCTTATATGAGGTTTCGGGGCTTTCTATTCTCACAATCTCAACTTTATCAAACTGATGCAAACGATTTAATCCTCTTACATCTTTTCCATACGAACCTGCTTCGCGTCTAAAACAAGCAGAATAAGCTGCCAATTTTTGAGGTAAATCATTGGATTGCAAAATAACATTTCTAAATAAATTGGTTATAGGTACTTCAGAAGTTGGAATTAAATAAAGATTATCCAATTCTATATGATACATCTGTCCTTCCTTATCAGGAAGTTGTCCTGTTCCAAAGCCCGATTCTTCATTAACCAAAAATGGAGGCTGCACTTCAAAATAAGTTTTCTCAACTGCTTTATCAAGAAAATATTGAATTAAAGCTCTTTGCAATTTTGCCATTTTGCCTCTATAAACAGGAAATCCCGAACCAGTGATTTTTGCTCCATTATCAAAATCAATAAGCCCAAATTTGTCTGAAATATCCCAATGAGGAAGCAAATCAGCTGAAAAATTATTTATACTGCCCACATTCTTCACAATCTGATTATCTTCGGCACTATATCCTGCAACAACATCAATATGAGGAATATTTGGTATTAAAACTAAAATATCTTCAACTTCTTGAACAAGAGCACTCAATTTATTTTTCAAATCCTTAGCAATTTCTTTCAATTCAGCAGTTTTTTGCTTCAACACTTCTGCTTCAGCTTGTTGTCCTATTTTATACAAATTGCTGATATTTTTTACAATAGCATTAGATTCGGCAAGACATTCGTCTAATTCATTTTGCGTTTTGCGTCTTTCTTCATCTTTTTGTAAAACAGTATCAATTAGTTCAATCTGTTTAAAGTTTTTAACCCCAAGACGAGTCTTTACATAATCTGTATTTTCCCTGATATAGCTTATTTGTAACATGTAATTTAATTTAAAAAGCAAATTTACAACTTTTGCACTAAACACATTGTATCATCAATAAATTTATCCTTGTTTAATAGAACTGATGTATCTTTGAAATTTAATTTTTAGTACATGTTTTTAAAACTACTACTCTTTGTTTTGTATCTAACAATAATAATTTTGTTGATATGCAAACTGAAAATATTTCGCAAAACCAAAATAAATTCACGCTATCTTGTTTTGATTTTCGGCATAAAACTTATTGCAGGATTAGGCTTAAATTATCTGTATTTACACTATTATACCGATACAAAAGAAGCTGACATATACAAATATTATCAAGATAGCGAAACGCTTTACAATATTGCACAAACTGATTTTTCTGCTTTTCTGAAAATTATGAGCGGTATAAATTCTAAAGATACTGCTTTGAATGTTTATTATGAGCAATTATACAACTGGCAAGAACACGATTCTAAATATTTAGAAATTATCGGTTATCAAGATTCCAATTTTTTCAATTCGCACCGTTTTGTAACTAAGCTAAATGTTGCGTTTCACTTTTTGTCGCAGTCATATTTACCAACGCATACACTATTTATGTGTTTCATCAGTTTTATCGGTTTCACCTTGATTTTTCTTTCTTTTTCTCAATTTGCTTCAAAACATCAGAATACGCTACTTATACTTGGTATTTACTTGTTTCCTTCAGTATTAATGTGGTCGGGAACACTTTTAAAAGAAAGCATTTTATATTTCGGAATTGGATTATTTACATATTCGATTTTTCATCAACAATCATCAATCAAAAAACTTATCTTATTCGTTTTTGCAAGTGTTATACTTATTTATATAAAGTTTTATATACTCATAATTTTGCTAATTAGTACTATCTTATTTTTCACATATAAAAATCATAAAAAATCAATTTATTATATCCTTTCGTTATTTGTGTTGATTTTTCTTATTTCAATTTATTTACTGCCCACTAAATTAAATCCTCTTGTTTATATTTCTTCAAAAATGCAACAACAGCAAAAAATTGGCATGGGTGGTTATTATTTATGTAAAACTGACAGTCTTGATTTTCAAGTTTTTATTGAAGAAAATGAATTTGAGAAGCACAATTTCTACAATAATGATAGCATTCATGCAACTTTCACAGCTAAAGGAAAGTTGTTTCATTATTTTTTTCTACCTGAAAACATAAATTACAATCCTTATTTTAATGGAACATTATCAGATACAAGCAAGCAACTTGGCAATATGCACGGCTGGTATTTTTTGATGCTGCATTATGCAAAAGCTAATAGTTTTATACCTATTCCTGAGCTTGAACCTAATTTATTAAGTTTTATTCGATTTTTTCCATATACTATAAAAAACAGTATATTAGAGCCAATCCCACGAGCAAGCAACTTTACAATTTTACATTTAGCTTCATTTATTGAAAATTTATTTTTACTACTATTAATTTTATTAACAATTTTATTCATTAAAAAACCTTTGCCACACAAGGAAATCATATTGTTTTTAATAGTTTTTTCATTATTACTTTTGTTGCTAATTGGCTACACAACTCCTATTGCAGGAAATATCATAAGGCATAAAATTCCGAGCATTACATTTTTGATTATCAGCATAATAATTATGTTGGATATTGAAAAGATTAAGAAATTAAAACGATGAAAACACCCGAACAAATCTAATTATTCATAATTTAGCAAACAATGAAACAGTCCGACAATCTCATTGAAGTAAAAGATCTCTCAATTGCATTTCCAAATCAAAACACAATAAATACTGTTGTTGATTCTATAAGTTTTTCAATAAAGCATGGCGAAATATTGGGAGTAGTTGGCGAATCAGGTTCGGGCAAAAGTCAAACGGCACTTTCATTAATGGGCTTGTGTCCGCCAAATGCAATAATTAATAACAAAAAAAGCATTAATTTTTTCTCATCTTCAGATTCTGCACCAATTCAATTGCTATCACTGCCTGCAAAACAACTGCAAAAAATTAGAGGCAAAGATATATCAATGATATTTCAAGAACCTATGACTTCGCTCAATCCTGTTCAAAAATGTGGACAACAAGTGGCTGAAATTTTAAAAATTCATAATATTTGTAAAAACGCTACAAATCGTGTTCTTGAATTATTTGATGAAGTACAACTGCCAAATCCTCAAAAAATCTACAACTCCTACCCTCATCAAATCTCTGGTGGACAAAGACAAAGAGTAATGATTTCAATGGCATTAGCTTGCAATCCAAAATTACTGATTGCTGACGAACCAACAACTGCTTTAGATGTTACAGTTCAAAAATCAATACTAAAACTGCTACGAACATTGCAAAAAACTCACAAAATGAGCGTTTTATTTATTACCCACGATCTTGGAGTGATAAGTGAAATTAGTGATAGAGTAATTGTAATGTATAAAGGCAAAATTGTTGAAGAATTCAAATCAACAGATATTCCGGCAGGAGTTCAACATCCATACAGTAAAGGACTTATTGCTTGCAAACCTCCGCTACATGAAAGACCCGAAAAACTTTTAACTATCAATGATTTTATGAGTGGAACAGTTGAGCCGAGCAAATCAAAAGAAATTATTATTTCTCCTCAAGTTCCTGATAAAATAGACGAAATACTGAAAGTCAAAAATCTTAGTAAATACTATACCGTAGGCAGAAAATTAAACGGCAAGCCAAGTGCATACTTCAAAGCAGTTGACGATGTTAGTTTTTCAATATACAAAGGCGAAACATTCGGTTTAGTTGGAGAATCAGGTTGTGGCAAAACTACTCTCAGTCGCACTTTGCTGAATTTATTAAAACCAACATCAGGCGAAATAGTTTTTGACAATAAAAACACTTCAAATTTCGATAAAAAGGAACTAAAAATATTCAGACAACAAGCACAAATCATTTTTCAAGATCCATATTCATCACTTAATCCGATGATGACAGTAGACAGAACACTTATAGAGCCTATGCAAGTACACCGTATTGGGAAAAATAATGCAGAAAGAAAGGAAATGATAATGGAATTACTTGAAAAAACTGGACTTTCACATTCTGATTTTAACAAATATCCGCATCAATTCTCAGGAGGACAAAGGCAACGCATTGTTATTGCACGAGCTTTGACACTAAAACCTCAATTCATCATTTGCGATGAAGCTGTTTCAGCCCTTGATGTATCTGTACAAGCACAAGTTCTTAATTTGCTTAATGATTTGAAAAAAGAATTTCAATTAACATATTTATTCATTTCTCATGATTGGTCGGTTGTGAAATACATGTCTGATAGAATCATGGTTATGCAAAAAGGTAAAATTGTTGAACAAGGTTTGGCTGACGATATTTTCTACAATCCACAACAAGAATACACTAAGACGCTAATAAATTCAATTCCGGGTGAGCAAATCTAATCTAAACCTTATTTTTACTAAAGTACTTACAGTATTCGGCGATTCCGCACTTTTCACAATTAGGCTTGCGAGCAATACACACATATCTGCCGTGAAGTATTAACCAATGATGTAATTTATGCAATATATTCGGTTCAGTTACTAAGGCGATTATTTGCTTTTCAACTTCAAGTGGAGTTTTAGCTTTTGAATTTACCAGTCCAATTCTGTGGCTAACTCTAAACACATGAGTATCAACGGCAAGCACATCTGCATTTTTCAAAACAGAAAGTAACACATGAGCAGTTTTTCGTCCTATACCGGGCAAAGACATTAGTGTTTTGGTATCTTCTGGCAACTTTCCCTCATATTCTTCTATAATCTTCTGAGCAAGTCCAATTAAATGTTTGGTTTTATTATTTGGATAAGAACACGACTTAATATATTCAAAAACTTCTTCATGGGTAGCCGTAGCCATAGTGTTAAAATCAGGAAATCGTTCAAACAAAGGAGGAGTAATAATATTTACTCTTTTATCTGTACATTGTGCTGAAAGAATAACGGCAACCGCAAGCTGATATTCGGAATGATAATATAATTCAGTTTCTGGAGCAGCCATGTGTATTTTGAAATAATCAATAATTCCGTCAAGGCGTTCCTTAGCTTTCATAGTGTTTGATGAATAAAAAAAGTCGGAGCGGTGAGACTCGAACTCACGACCACTTGCACCCCATGCAAGTACGCTAGCCAACTGCGCCACGCCCCGATTTAATGTATATATTTATTGCAAAATTAATAATTTTTATCCATTTCTAAGCACAAAATTTATTTATTATAAGATTTCTAAGACTCAATTACGCAAAATGTTAAAACATAGTATCTCATCTTAAAAACAAGTTTATAGATAATGCTAATTTTGATATTTTTAAAAATCATATCTAAAAAAATTAAATATTTTTATTACTTTTACAAAATAGAACAATTAAGTTTCTCAAAATTAATTTAATATGACAAAAGTTGTTATTTTATTCAACAATAAATTTGTATAAACAATATAGAAATGAAAAATACTTTTACACTCTGTTGTTTTTTATTAATATTTACTATTTCCAAAAGCTCTTTTTCTCAATGGGAATGTGGTGATACATTAATTGATTATCGAGATGGACAATCATATCCTACTGTAAAAATTGGAACTCAATGTTGGTTAGCCAAAAATCTAAATATTGGTAAAATGCTCAAAGGCGGAGATATATCAACAAACAATGATACAATTGAAAAATATTGCTATGGCGACAATGAAACAAATTGCGATATATATGGCGGTTTGTACATCTGGGACGAAATGATGAACTATACAAATACTGAAAGTTCGCAGGGAATATGTCCCGATGGCTGGTATGTTCCAAGCGATCAAGAGATGAAAGAACTTGAAATAGCTTTAGGCATGAAACCAGAAACTGCTGAATTGTATAATACTTGGAGAGGAACCGACCAAGGAACTCAACTAAAAAGCGGAGGCAGTTCGGGATATAATGCTTTATTATCTGGTGCCCGCATTAGCGTCTCATCGTTTATGCAGCTAAATTCTTATGAATTTATACACACTTCAACTGAAGCTGGAAACTACGCATGGAGAAGATGTGTGAGAAATGATGCAAGTAGTGTCGGAAGATTTAATTCATATCCTAAAACCTATGCCTTGTCGGTAAGATGTATTTTAAACTATAAAACGGTAAACACAAACAATCTAAATAATAATCAAGTACAAATATATTTCGCTAATGCTACAAAAACATTAAATATTAACTTTGATCAAACACTAAATGAGAAAATTGTATTCGCTTTATATGACATGCAAGGCAAAAAAATACTATCTGACCTTATTCAAACTGACTCACACGCCATTCAAATACCGATACCAAATTTAAATAATGGTATTTACATAGCTACAGTATTTTATGATAACAATTTAATTTCAAAAAAAATATATTTTACTTACTAAAATCATATCAAATGAAAAATATTAAAATTACTTTAATTGGTGCAATTATACTTTTTATAAGTATTTATTCGTGTAAAAAAGATGAACAAAACAATGATAATTCAACTTTCACATTTACCGAATTAAAGGCTGAAAAAGACACTATTTCTCCCGGAGAAACAACTGTAATAATAGCCATAGCCGAAGGAGAAAATTTAAACTATTTGTGGAGTGTTACAGCAGGCGATATCATAGGCAACGGATACAAAATAACCTACGCCCCTTCTCCATGCACATTAGGAGAAATAGAAGTATCGTGTACAGTAAAAAACAAAGAAAATCAATCATTAAGCAAAACAATAAGCATTATGGTTAAATAAATCAATGTGTATGAATAAATTTTTGCTTATCATATTATTTGTTTTTATTGCCAACAACAATGTTTTCAGTCAATGTTTTGGTTCGCCCGGAAATCCAATTGCTGGCACTGCAAATCTTGGAACAGTAAAACATAAATTGTTGCGTATCAATGTTTATGAAAGATACAGTCAATCCGACACATATTATAAAGGTTCGCAAAAATCCGATTTCAAACTATACGACCAAGCATTTTACAATTATTTGGGAAGCAGCATAGCTTACGGACTTAGCGACAAACTAACCATAGAAACAGAAATGGGTTATTTCATAAACAGAACAATAAACTATTCTAAACACCTCAAACTCCCCACCTACACTCAATCTGGAAATGGATTTTCACATGCTGTCATTTCATTAAAAATGCCTCTGTATGAGGGGGCTAAAATACCAATAAATTGGGCAATCAGCGGAGGAGCAAAAATTCCTGCTCGCTTCAACAACAAATTCAAAAATGGTATTGCATTGCCCATAGACATTCAACCATCAACAATGGCAACAGGAATTGTATTGCAATCATTTTTATTGTACGAAAACTCCTTTAAAGGATTGCGATATTTTATGATAAATAGGTTTGAACACAATTTCATTAACCAAAATAATTACTTGTGGGGCAAAGCTCTATTTTCTTCTTTGTTTGTATCAAAACATTTGTATTTCAACAAACCTTGGATTTCTGAAAACTGGACTGCAATTCTGCAATTAAAGCACGAAATGCGTACTTATGACTATAATTACAACTTAAACAGTCCAAAAGTCAAAGGTTCGGGAAGCCATCTGTTTTATATAGTTCCACAACTTAATTATACTATTCAAGAAAAATGGAATATTTCAGTTTTAGCAGATATACCCATTTACAAATATTATTATGGCACACAATTGTCAAACACTTATGCAGTTACTTTTAATATAACTAGGGATATAATTTTTGATAGCAAATAGTCTTTCTACAAATTACGAAAGATTTAAAAACCTCCGTATCTTTTAATAATCTCAAATACTGACAAAAAAAAGATTTATATTTGCATGGAATAACCGCCATCAGATACAGAATTTCGTTTAGTAAATCTATATTAGAAATTCTAGAATAACATGGCAAATTAAACTAAAGAAATGACTTATCAAAATAAAATAGAACCAGCTTACAAAGAAAAAAAGCAACAAGCAAAAATAAGTTTTGTTGCAGCATATGAATTTTTAACCCAAATAGAAAACCTACTTCAACAAAAAATTTATATAAGCACATACAAAAACTTGCATTTATATTTTAAAAACAATTTTTTATTTAGATTAGAATTTATTATATCAAAAGCTACGGGAGTAGTAAAAGCTGTTAATATTTCACCCAAATATAACAACATAAAAAAGGAAGTTTCCGATAATTCAGAATACTTTTTTAGATATCTATTAAATCAAATTCAACATACTGACATAATAAATGATACTAACATTGAAATAACAAAAAATCCACATTTTGAAATTCTTATAAATAATTCAAAAAACGCCAAAATAATTTTTGAATTAATAATTAAAACACTGAAACATATTGCTACGGACACAAGTTTAACAGTTGAATTTTGGAAAAATGAAAAGTTCAATGACCACTCACTTGAACATAATATTATAGAGGTACAGTTTATTGAAGATATTCGTAAGGCAAAAAAAGTTTCTAAAAGTGAGAGGCGAAAAAAAATAAAACTATCAAACCCAAAACCAGAAAAAATAATTGTAAAGCAAATTGCTTTTAAACGAAACCCCTATGTTGTGCTTGAAGTGTTAGAACGAGCGAATGGAAAATGCGAAAAATGTGGCAAAAAAGCACCTTTTTTACGGGACACCGATAATTCTCCTTACCTCGAAATTCATCATAAAATACCGTTAGCAGAGAATGGTGATGACACAGTTGAAAACTCTATTGGGCTTTGTCCGAATTGTCACCGAAAAGCTCATCATGGAAAGAACACTTACTAATAAACAAAATGATTGTTAACACATAGGTTTACATCAGATAGTGCAAATTGATTCTACAGAAGATTATCAGTAAAAATCTGCCATTTCGCAAAGCTCAAAATTATTTAAAGTTCTGTAATTACCAATTTCGGAACGAAATCTAAAAAAGTGTCGCATTGACAATTAATGCAAGTATTATAATGAATAAATAATTTACAATTAAACTCAAAAAGCACCAATCTTTTTTGATTGGTGCTTTTTACTTGAAAATAATTTATAAATAAAAACTATTTTACTTGATTTACAATTTCTGTAAATGCTTCAGGATTGTTCATTGCTAAGTCTGCAAGTACTTTTCTGTTGATTTCAATATTATTCTTTTTGAGTTTACCAATAAACACCGAATAAGAAATGTCATTCATTCTACATGCAGCATTAATTCTTTGAATCCAAAGACCTCTGAATGTTCTTTTTTTAACTTTTCTGTCTCTGTATGCATATCCTAAACCTTTTTCGTTAATGTTTTTTGCAACAGTGTAAACATTCTTACCTCTGCCAAAATATCCTTTGGCACGATTTAAGACTTTTTTTCTTTTGTTCTTTGAAGCTACAGAATTTACCGAGCGTGGCATAATTTTCCTCCTTTTTTTTTATGTCTGGGCGTCTTTCTCAAGATCTTAGGAGCCGCAGACCGTTAAACAATTAATTGATTTTCCTTTTAGAGATTTAACATATCTTTAACATTACTCATATCAGCTTTAGACACAAGAGTTTTATAGGTTAAGTTTCTCTTGCGCTTTATTGATTTTTTGGTCAAAATATGACTTTTGTAAGCGTGCTTTCTAAACACTTTTCCGCTTGCAGTTATTTTAAATCTCTTTTTTGCACTTGATTTTACTTTCAATTTTGGCATAATAGTTTTATTTATATAGTTTTATCATTATTTTTTGGGAGCTATAATCATCATCATTCTTTTTCCTTCTAATTTAGGCAATTGTTCAACTTTGCCATGTTCAGATAATTCGTCAGCAAATTTCAGCAATGTTATTTCTCCTTGTTCTTTGTATATAATTGAGCGACCTTTAAAAAATACATCAACTTTAATTTTTGCTCCTTCATCAAGAAATTTGATAGCATGTTTTAGTTTAAAATTAAAATCGTGTTCATCAATATTCGGGCTTAATCTAATTTCTTTGATTATAACTTTAACTGTTTTTGCTTTAATTTCTTTTTGTTTTTTCTTTTTTTCGTAAAGAAATTTTCTATAATCAATTACCTTACAAACAGGTGGTTGAGTATTTGGCGAAATTTCTACTAAGTCTAAGCCTTCATTCTCAGCCATCTCTATTGCATCTTGTATAGAGTGGATACCTTTATCTTCATTATCAAGAATAACCCTTACCATTGGTGCAGTAATGCGTTCATTCACCTTATATGGTTCTTCTTTTTTATTAGGTCTCCTTTGTTGATTCCCGGGTTGAAAAGTCTTTGCTATAATTGTGTCTCCTATATTTAGTTAATATTTATTTAAAACTGTATTTCAGATTCTGTTTTTAATTCTTCTTGTATTTTCATTGAAAAATCTTTAATACTAAAGCTACCAATATCTCCGCTACCATGCTTACGAACCGAAACACATTCTTCATTTACTTCTTTTTCGCCTATAATAGCCATATAAGGTATTTTTTTCATTTCTGCATCTCTAATTTTTTTACCAATTTTTTCATTTCTATTGTCAATGCTAACACGAATATTTGATTGAGATAAAAAATCTGAAACTTGGTTTGCAAAAGTATAAAATTTTTCACTTATAGGTAAAATAATTATTTGTTCTGGAGACAGCCATAGTGGCAAGTTTCCGCCCGTATGCTCTAATAGTACTGCAACAAATCGTTCCATTGAGCCAAACGGAGCTCTATGAATCATAATAGGTCTATGTTTCTGATTATCTGCTCCAATATAGTTTAAATCAAATCTTTCTGGAAGATTGTAGTCCACTTGTATTGTTCCTAACTGCCATTTTCTGCCTATGGCATCTTTAACCATAAAGTCGAGTTTAGGACCATAAAAAGCAGCTTCGCCTACAACTTGCACTGCTTTCAAGCCTTTCATTTCACATGCTTCAATGATGGCAGTTTCTGCTTTTTGCCAATTATCGTTTGTTCCAATATATTTTTGTTTGTCCGCAGGCTCGTGTAAGGATATTTGAGCCGTATATTCAGTGAAATTAAGTTTTTTGAAAATCAATAAAACGATTTCAATTACCTTAATAAACTCTTCTTTCAGTTGGTCGGATGTGCAAAAAATGTGTGCATCGTCTTGAGTGAAGCCTCTAACTCTGGTTAGTCCGTGCAATTCGCCACTTTGCTCATATCTATAAACAGTGCCAAATTCGGCTAATCGCAATGGCAAATCTTTATATGACATAGGTTTGTGAGCATAAATCTCACAATGATGTGGACAATTCATGGGTTTAAGCATAAACTCCTCTCCTTCAACAGGCGAACCTATTGGCTGAAATGAGTCTTTTCCATACTTTTCGTAATGTCCTGATGTGATATAAAGATTTTTATTTGCAATATGAGGTGAAATTACTGGCTGATAGCCGTAATGCTTTTGAACTTTTTTAAGAAAACTTTCAAGCAATTCACGCACAATAGCACCTTTGGGTAGCCACAGTGGAAGACCCGAACCGACATTTTGACTAAAAGTAAACAGTTCTAAGTCTTTTCCTAGTTTTCTATGGTCTCTTTTTTTTGCTTCTTCAAGCAGAGCAAGATATTCATCAAGTAGTTTTTGTTGTGGAAATGTGATGCCATAAATTCTTGTTAATTGCTTACGATTAATATCACCTCTCCAATATGCTCCAGCTACGCTAAGAAGTTTGATTGATTTAATTCCTGAAATATCAGGCAAATGCGGACCTCTACATAAATCAGTAAATTGTCCGAGACTATATAAACTTATGCTACCATCTTCAAGTTCTGAAATAAGCTCTTGTTTATATTCATCTCCTTTTTCGGTGAAGAGTTTCATTGCATCTGCTTTTGAGATGTCTTTTCTGAGCATAGCATGCTTTTCGCTAACTATGTTTTTCATTCTTTTCTCAATAAGTGGCAATTCTTCTTCGGTAAGTTTGTGTGAACCAAAATCAATATCGTAATAAAAGCCGTTTTCAATGTCAGGACCTATACCAAATTTTGCTTCGGGAAACAATTGTTCTATTGCAGCAGCCATAAGATGTGCTGAGGTGTGCCAAAATGCAGCCTTTCCATCTTCATCATCCCATGTCAAAATAGACACATTTGCATCAGCAATGATAGGTTTGTTTATATCGCTTACATTTCCATTAACCTTGGCTGCAAGTGCTTTTTTAGCAAGTGCAGGATGAATATCTTGAGCAATGTCAAAAGGTGTTATTCCTTTTGAGTATTCCCTTATAGAATTATCAGGTAATGTTATTTGAATCATTGTTAATTTTTAAGTTTGCAAAATTACAAATTATTTTTCAAAAAATGCAACATCTTTATTATTTGAGTTTTAAAAAAAATTCACTCTTATTATTTTTGTTGCAAATTTACGCTAATATCAGATTTGTCAAATAGTTAAAAGCTAAGTTCAATTAGTAAATGCAACTTTTTTATTTACAAGTTTAGAGTAAAGATTTTGGGGATTATCATAATTGAATTTTTTTCTTGATATTTCATTGCTTGCACACAAAAAAAGGACTGCCACTCTTAGCGACAGCCCTTTTGCAAAAAAAAACATTAAAACAAATTTTGCACTATTCAATCATCAGTTTTGATACAAAGGAGCCGTGATTGGTATGCACTTTTGCAAAATATATTCCCTTGTCCAAATGATTTACGCTAA